>JALYIA010000157.1 GCA_030776065.1 Acidobacteriota bacterium | reverse complement strand
GTGTAGGAGATCTTCACCGAGCTCGCCGTCTCGCCTGCCGCGAACACGTAGGTGCCGGCGGACTGGGTGTACTGGCCCGCGGTCGGCGTGCCGGTGGCGATGTGCACCATGTTCAGGCCGGTGTCATTGTTGATGACGCCGTAGTCGATTGCGAAGGTGGACACGTTGGTGACCGCGACGGAGGTCGAGGGGGTGTGAACCTCGTCGGCGGCGAGGCGCTTGACGCCTGCCGTTGCAGTCTGGCCGAAGTAGAGCTGGTTAAGGCCATTGGGGTCCAGCAGGGCGATCTTCATCTTGCCGTTGACGTCGACCTTGCCACGTGCGGTGGCGACGGCGAACTGCTTCTGGCCGAACAGCTTTTTCAATTCGCCCTTGAACTCGACCGAGGTCTCCTGCAGGATGCCGAACTTGGTCGGAGTGGGGTTGACGGCGGTGTTTCCGGCGTTCGGGATGCCGTAAAGCACCCCAGAGCCAAACTGGAGATTCATGTGTGCTGCTCCTTTGCGTTTCGGGCTGGGTACAACAAAAAAGGCCAGCCCGGGGGCGGCCTTGATGAAGAACTCGGGTAGAGTTGGGGTGCCTACGGCACCAGCATGTAGATCGGGAGGATCGCGGCAGCCTGCGATGTGAACAGGCCGGGGTCCTGGTCGACCTCGCCCTCGATCGCACACTCCGTGACGAGCCCGCCGAGGGTGAACTTTCCGGTGTCGCGGCTGTCCGGCTTCAGCGCATCGTCGATCTGCTTGAAGAAGCCGTTCAACGTGGTCGCGGCGAGCTGCTGTTCCGTGCCCGGAACCTCGTCCGTCACCGGAGCCGGGGTGTACAGGATGATGAAGCCGTGCAACGTGAGCCGGTTCGGAGTGCCGCGCATGGTGCCGCCGCGCTTCTCCCGAACCTGGACCAGAAAGAACGCCGGCTGGGAGTCCTGCGGCAGGTGGGGAGGCTGGATATGCCGCCGCCCCATGGTCGCGAACCCCGTAAGACTGGCCTGGAAGTGGGCAAACAGAGCCGACCAGAGGGCTTCGCGGTCGATCCCCGCGTAATAGTCAGTCCACGACGGCATCGGCGACCTTCTGGTTGATGATGGCCATGATGGTGGGCTCGTACTCCTGCAGAGACGGGTTCAGGAACGGCTTTCCGTCGACATGGAAGGCGCGGTGCCCGTGAATCCAGCGTTCGACGCCATCTGCGGCAAAAAAGTGGAGTTTGCCGACGACGGCAGGCTCATCGTGCCCGTCCTCCAGCCACTGGCCAAGGTTTCGGCCGTCGTGGGTGTCGGTCGAGACCGTGCCCTTGATTGCAGCGGCGTTCTCCCGGACCTTGATTCCGCCCAGGATCGCTCCCAGCAGTCTCCCGGACCGGCTGACGATTGGATTGCCCTGCAACTTGTCGACAACGGTGTAGGCAAGCCCTTCCATCGCCTCCTGCATGCCGGTTCGAACGCCCGCAAACACCCGCTGGCGCATTCCTTCCAGGTACGCATCAACTTCAGCGACGCTCTGCGAACTTACGTGGGCTTCAACCATCGCTTACCTGGCTGGCGCGCCGCGTCCGCGTGCGGGCTGCGGCGGCGGTGCGTCGCCGCCCACTCCAGCGTCAGCCGCATCCGTTCCATAAGCCGCATACTTGCGCTTGTACGCCGCGATCACGCGCTGGGTGTTAGGCGGGATGGCGAACTCTTCGAAATGGGCGTTCTCACCCTCGAGCGTGCGCGTCTGCGTCTGCCCGGCCGAGGATTTTCGGTTGTAGCGGAACACAACCCACTCGGTCACCGCCTGTGCGATGTCGTTGGGGACCGACTCATACCCCGCCACGTAGCGGATTGGAATGCGCACGCCGTCAGGGAACGTGAGCGCTCCCGAAAGGTAGAGCACAAAGCGCCGCTCCGCATCTGCATCGGTGTCCAGGTACCAGCCGTCGACGTTGACGCCCTGCGCAGGGATGGCGACGCCGTTCGCGGTGACTGAGGTGATGGACGTCACGGGCCAGTGGCGCAGGATCATGCGGCAGGAGCCGTCGCCGATGCGATTCTCCGTGTAGGAGTTCGACATCAGGTCCGGCCGCTCGATGGCCCGCAGGAAGTCGGCGCTGGTAGCAGTGATCAGCGAGCCGAGCAGCGCGTCTGCTGAGGTATTCGTGGACGCAAGCCCGCCCTGCCAGGTCTTGATCGCTCCGAGTGTGGTCAGGTCGGCCATTTAGACGATGTCGATCACATACGGGGAGAGCAGCGCGGCGATCGCGGGGGGCTGGATGCCTTTGCTGCCGTTGTAGATCCATTCAGCGCAGAGCTTGACCGCAGCGCGTACCGCATAGGGCACCGCTCCCGGTGTGTCTCCGAAGCCGCAGGTAAAGGTGATTGCGACCGCATCGGCCTGCTCGACCAGGGTGAAGGGCCAGGGCTCGGCGACCTTCGGCCGCAGCCGCGCCGTCTGTCTGTCTCCCCCTGAGACAAGCTGGTAGCCCCAGCCGCCCGCGGCCATCACGTCCTGTACCGTCCCGGTGGGGTCGATATAGGTGAAGGCGTCGAGCGTCTGAAACGTTGGTAGCGGGATCGTGATGTCGTTGCGGTGCTCGATCTCGTAGCGCTCATGCCAGCGCGGAAAGCCGTCGAGCGTCATCCGCCACGTCTGGGTGATGAACGCGCGCGCGCAGATGGCCTCGCACTGGTCGGTAGCGGCGGTGATGGCCGGCCGGATCTGCTCCGCCACGATCTGCTCGCGAAGCTGGTCGGTGTCCTCCATCGGACCGAAGCCGAGTTGCAGCTTTAGTTCCGAGAGCGTCACTGGCAGCACCGCGGGGGGTGTGACCAGATGCAGACTCATCGGCGGCCCCTGCGAGCGAGCTGCACAGCGCGGCCGGTTGGTTGACCGGGAGGCGTTGCGGAGGTGTCGGCGGAGGCCTGAAGTGCCTCGGTTGGCACGATGGAGGGTTGGACCGGCTCGTCCCACGGATCTGGAAATGCCCTTACGGCGCGACCATCGGCGAGCATCGCCTCCGCGGCCTCCGGGCAGAAGTCAAAGATCTGGCCTGCCAGGGATCCAATCAGGGTCTTCAGATACATGTGGGAACCTCGGAATGTGTTAGAAAAGGCGCAAAAATCTAACCGTAGAGTTGCGCGCGTCGTGGCCGGGGGCCGGGGGGGTGCGCGAGGGCGGCGGTGGGGGCCACGAGGGCGTCGTGGCCGGCGGCGATGGCGTCGTGGGTGGCGGCGGCGGCGGCGGCGGATCGCAGGGTCTGACTTCCAGTTTTCCAACATCGGATGATGTCGAAAAACTGGAAGATCAGGCGGCGGGGGTTTTAGACCGTGGCGGACGGGTTGGAGTCGCCCTGGAAGCTGAGCCCGGTGAGGATCGCCACTGCAGCCGCGTAGTCGACGTTGGTGCCGTCGGCGATCGCGAGCTTCAGGTACGAGGTACCCGTTGGCAGCGTGTCGGCCTGGATAACCAGGACGTCGATGGTGTTCGGCACGTCGCTGGGCAGGTACCCTGCGGCGGGAACGGCCACGCGGGCGGCGAGGACGTCATTGCCGGCACCGGATGCGACCTGCTGGAAGCGGTCGAAGCCGATGGCGACGGGGTTGTCGCCGGCGAGATCGCTGCAGGCGAAGAGTTGGACCTGTCCCTGAGCCGCTGCGAGCGCGCCCCACTGGATGATGATGTTCGCCTTGGCGGCGTTCTTCAGGCTGAAGACCTGGCCGACCACGCCTCCGGAGATGCTCCCGGGGTTGAGCACCAGGACGGTGTGACCCTCCTGGGCGATGTTGAATCCACGAGCGCTCATGTGTGTGAGCCTTTCCTCGGCCGCTATGGGCCGACAGTTAGAAGTTTGGGGAGGGCGCGGGGACTGGAGTAAGGCCATCCGCGCGCCCTGTGGTGGCTAGGGACTAGGGGCGGGACTGCAGCACCACGAACGGGCTTACCTTGTTCGCGGAGTTGTTCTGCGTCACCGGCTTGTCCCACAGGGGTTTTCCGTCGTTGCGCACCGTCCAGCGGAAGGCCTGCTCGTCGGTGAGGAACGCCACATGGATCGAGGAGGCGAACTTGGTGCCGCTCCGCTCCGCAATCACGTACTGGCTCATATCCGCGAGGATAATGTCGCCCTGAACGCCGAGAGCGGCGGTCTGCTCGATCACAATGACCGGACGCCCGAGCATCAGGCCGTAAGGAGACGTGTTGCCGTTCACACCCGGAGGCGTGTAGAGCGCGACGTTCGTTCCCTGCGGACCGGGAATTGTGAGGGTGTACAGCAGGTTCTCAAGATCCGGGCCGACGAACCAGACAGAGTTCATCCAGCTGCGCGCATACATCCGGCTCTTCATATCCAGCGCGTTCTGCGTGGAGAAGGTCCCCGTCGCCTGGCCGGCAGTCTTTGGAGTGATCACGATTGCGCCCGAGCTGTTGATGCCGAGGAACTGGCCGCGTCCGGTGCCGTTGATGGCCTCGTTGTCAAAATTCCACGCGAAGGCAAGCGGGAAGTACTCCGACACCTGCGACTGCAATGCGCCCGCATCCTCGAGCAACTCGTCGGTGGCATAGAACATGCCAATCATCTTGTTGACGTTGAACTCTACCCGGCGAAACTTGAGCTTGCTCGGAGTAAACAGAGCAGCTTCAGCCGCACGGTAGACCACGAGACCTGCGCCGGCGGGACCACCCACACGGTTCGCGTCGTCGATGCCGTTGATCACCAGGCGCGAAGAGGCCATGGGGATCGTGCGGCAACGGCGCGTAACGATGCCCTCGTCGAAGGTGCGCTTCAGCAGCTCGCCCGAGAACTCTGTCTGCACCAGAAAGCCACCGTCCGTGTCCACCGTCTCGTTCTGGCCGAGAGCGGCAAAGAGCCGGGGGTCTTTGGTGTTGCCGCGGCTGATGGCAAAGTCTGCCACCGCGATGAGCTGCTCGCCGAACGTCTCCCAGGGCTTGTTCTCCGCGCGATCCTTGCCGACAGAGGCGCTGAAGCCAGGCGCGGTGGCGGAGCTGGTGCGGTCGGACTCCTGAAGAGCCTCGAAGTCGCGGATCTGGGCGTCGAGCCCATTGCGTTCGGCGACAGCCGCATCGAACTCGGCGCGCTGCTCTGCGGTCATAAGGTTGTCACCGGCGGCAGTGGCGACGCCGGTCGCGCGCGCGTGTGCGGCCTCGCGCTTCTGCTTTAGCTGCTTGATGTTCATGTGTTTCGTCTCCTGTGTGGGGCGTGGGGGTGCATCGGCGTCGCAGCCGGGAAGGGCCGCACCGTCTCCGGACCGCCGATGGCGGCTGGAATGTCGTTGAAAATGTGGGGGTGGGGTTGGGGTCCCTAGATCAGAGAGTCGTACTCACGCAACGCAAGCTTGTAGGACATGATCTGAATCACCAACCAATCGATTCGCTTCCGCATAGGCCACCTCTGCTCGCCTCTGGGCGAAATAACACTCTTCACGCCGAGCCAAACAATGCTTGAGCTCGCGGCAGGCCTTCTCGAAATTGAAACGTGCCAAATCCCTAGCCTCGTCGGCGGCTTTGTTTCTGCGCATAGTGGTTCTCCTGATGTGCCGCTGAATGGGCTGGGGGGGGAAATATCTGGTGCCGAAGCTGAGACTCGAACTCAGGACATGCTCTTTATGGGGGAGCTGCTCTACCAACTGAGCTACTTCGGCGGACACGTTACAAACTCAGTGCGAGATGGACTCGCTGCTGCTCCAGTGCGACCAGGCGCGCGTCGTGCTCAGCCTTGGCGCCGGCGTGCATGCCGCACTTCTCGTCGGCCGTGCAACCCGCATGGTCGCCTGCGACGCAGGACTTGCACTTGCAGGTGCAGGTGTCGTCTTCGTCGCCGTCGTCGTCGCCTGTGTCGTCGGTGTTGTCGTCGATCTCATCGGCCTCCGCGCCCTTCTTTGCCGCTGCGGGTTCAGGGGCTGGAATTGCGGCAGTCGAGGCCTCGGGATCGGGGACGACCGGCGTCTCGGCCGAAGGTGGACCCACCTTCGTGGCGAACGATGCGCCGTCGACTGGCCGCTGCACACCAAACTTGGCGAGCACGGAGTCCAGGGTCCCAATGCCGTCGGCCAGGCCTGCGCTGATCGCCTCGGAGGCCATCAGCACGCGTCCCTCGCCAAATCCGTTCATCACGTCTTCGGCCTTGACGCCGCGTCCCCTGGCGACGGCCTTGACGAAGAGCTTGTAGTATCCGTCCACCATCTTCTGCAGGGCCGCGCGGGCATCGGCCGTGAGCGTCTCATACTCGTTGCCCTCTACCTTGTATTTGCCCGCGGAGATGAGCGTGATGGCCACGCCGAGCTTGTCGAGGTAGCTGGAATCGTCCTCGTGGGTTAGGTAGACCCCAATCGAGCCAGTGAGCGAGGTGGGCATCACGTAGAGCTTGCTGGCCGCGCACGAGAGGTAGTAGGCCGCGCTGGCGTTCAGCGTGTTCGAGATGGCGACGATGGTCTTTTTGCCGCGGGCTGCGAAGATCTCGGTCGCGAGCTCGTCCACGCCGCTGACGGAGCCGCCGGGGGAGTCCACATCGATCACGATGGCGGTGATATTGGGGTCGGCGAGCGCCTGGCGGAACTGCTGGGTGAAGCCCTCGGTCGTGGTTCCACCGAAGTAGTAGCTCATCCAGTTCGAGCGCTGGCTGATGACGCCGTAGAGCGGCAGAACCGCGACGGAGCCGCCGGTGGAGGCCGAAATCTGCTGCCTGCGGGCCGCTTCCACTTCCTGCGCGTGCTTGAGCGCCGCTACCGTGTGCTCCGCCGCAGCGCCGCCGGCGAGGATCGCCTCGAGGCTGGACACCATGGAACTGAGATAGTCGGGCTGGATCGCCCACACGGTGTGGGCGAGCATGCTGGTCTTCTTCATCGAATCTCCAGGGGCGCGGTTACGCGCGAAAGTCTGCAACAAAGGGTTTCCCCGTCGTCTGCCAGTCCTTGAACGCCGCCTCGCAGGACTCGCGCGAGATTCCTACCATGCCGTCCGCGCCGAGGTAGAAAAACCCGTACTCGCTGCGTTCGCAGGCGGAATCAGGGTGGACAAACGGCTGCACGGTCGCCACTGCAGGCGCATCCGGAGCGGACATGTGGCGGTGAAAGGGCCAGATCGCCAGCAGAAGTACAAGGGTGCGCATCATCAAATCGACTCCAGGAGCAGGACGTTGTTCTCCACGCGGTGCGGCGCCTGCGCGGCGAGCGCGGAATGCTTGATCTCCGCCGCGAATCCTGTCCAGTTCCCTGCCCGGGCTGCGGCGATGGCGTGCTGGAACTCCATAAAGCCGGCGTAGCCAAGCTGGAAGAGCATGTCGCAGATCACCGCGGCGGCGTTCTGCGGATAGGTGTCGATCGCGGGAAAGATCAACCGGCCAAACCGCGCCACAGCTGCATACTGCAGCTCGAAGATCGCGTTCGCCTGGGGCAGCGTGAGCGGGGACCCGGCGCAGATCGCAGCGTAGTCGACGCCGCACATCGTGCAGATGGACACGGCGGCGTTGGCGCGGAGGTTGAAGCCGACTCCGATCGTCGTAATACCTTTGGTGTCGCGGTAGACCGTCAGCCGGAGGCCTTCATGCCCACGAATTAGCGATTTATTGAAGGAATCGTTCATGCGGCGAGGGGAACCAGACCGGCCTTCTCCAGAGCGGCGGTCACTTCGGCGGGCGATTTGTCGAGAATCGCGCCGAGCACAAAAGCGTTGTGCACCACGGGATTCTGGAGCGCTTTCTTGGTGTCGTCGTTCTGGAGATCATCAAGCTGCTTGCTCTTGCTGGATCCCGCGCCGGCAGGCTGTGGATTCGTAAGCTGCGTGAGCGGAGCCCAGGCCAGGGGACGCCAATAGGTGTCGCCGCCCTGGATAGGATCGAGGTCCTCGAGGATCCGGACGTCGTTCTGGCTGAGCCAGCCGTTCTGGATAGCTACCGCGTAAGCTGCGGTGCGGCTGGCATTGTCGCCGCGGAGCAGCGCTGCCATGGAGAACTTGGCGGAATAGGTATCGTCCTGCAGGATGTCGCGCTGGATGGCCTGCTCCCAGACCACGACGCGCGGCAGAATGCACTGCACGGCGAACATGATGTTGAACTGCTCGACCGAGGCGTAGGTTGCGGCCTTTTCGGTCTCGCCCACGAGGTGCGGCGGCACGCCGAAGAGCGAGCAGATCTCGATGCGCGAGAACTTGCGGGCGTCCAGCAGCTGCGCGTCGTTCGGCTTGATGCCGAACTCTTTCAGCTCCAAGCCAGGGGGAAGGACCGCCGTCTTGTGCCGGTTAGCACCGGTCTGGGACCGCTGCCACATCTCGCGAAACTTATCTCTTTCCTCTTCGCTCTTGAAACGCTGGGCGGCGTCCTTGTGCTGGAAGTAGAGGCTGGGCTTCGAATCGTTCTGGAAGAACCTTGCGGTGTAATCCTGCGCCGCCATGGCCACGCCGAAGATGTCGGCGCCCATCGCAATCGTGCTCAGGCCGATATACCCGTCATCCGACCAGTTGCGGAGGTGGAAGACCTCCTCCTGCACCAGTGTGCGCGTCGTGCTCGTCAGCGGGTCGGCATACTTGTAGCGCATGCGACCGTTCTGCAGCACCTCCGGCGTAACCCGGGCGGGGTGCATCAGGTTCAGCTTCTGCGTGATGCCGCGCCGGTCCATCACCTTCTCGGCATAGGCATTGCCGGTCAGTTCGAAGTGACCCTGCATGCTCTGCCGAAACTCAAAGCTCGTCTGCCGGTCGTTGGGCCGCGAATAAAGCAGCGAGTACTCGGGGCAGTCGGTGGCGAGCTCCTTGCCGCGCGCCGTGGCCGTGAAGACCTTGAGCGGCATCTGGGCAATGTTGCGGCCGATGATGCTGACGCAGGCCTGCGCGCACGCGATGCGGCGGACGCTGTCCGGCGTGATCCGCATGCCGGCGCCGTAGCTTCCACCCCACAGGGCGGATTCGAAGTACCGGTCGTCGAAAAGGCCCGCGCCAAGTCCGCTGGCCGCGACGCGCAGGTTGCGTACCCCGCGCGCAATGAATGTAAGAGGTCCAGGCACCGGGCTAGAAGTCCTCGCGTACGTTCGCGCCGCTGCGTCCGAGAGCCCCAAGCAGGCCCAGAACGCCCAAGATCAGACCGCCGACAATAAACGCGCACGGGTGTGAGACCTGCCATAAGCCATAGAGCAACGAGGCGAGGCCACCCAGAGCGAACAGCATGAACAGCGCGAGCATGGCGGCGCTGGCGATGGTCTGCCGCAGCGGCAGTTGGAATGGGTTATCGATCACTTGGCTTGGGTGGTGGTCTGCAAAGCGGAGAGCGGAACGTAATAGACGAGTTTTTGACCTTCACGGCGAAACGTCCAGCGGAAGACCTGTTCATCAACCAGGAAAGAGACGCCAACTGAGGTACTCGGCCCTAAGTCGAGGCATCCCGCGTCGTGAGGCGTTATGGATCCCGTCTGGATTCCGGCTACGCAGGCTTCGACACGACTGACAAACGAGATGTCGGAAGAGGTCATATGAAATCAATCTCCGGGTCGATAAAGCCGCAGTTCGAGATGCAGAAGCGGGCGCGGGCCATCTTCTGGATTGCCGCGCGGGCATCGTCCGTGAGCGGCGCGAAGGAGTTTCCCTCCACGCCGCAGATCTCGGAGCGCAACAACTTGCGTGCTTGCAGAAGACTTACTTCCGCGGGCTGGATCACTTTGGGCATGCACTTCATATGAGCTCAATCTCCGGGTCGATGAAGCCGCTGCTCGAGATGCAGAAGCGGGCGCGGGCCATGGCGATGATCAGCGCGATGGCAGCGTCGATCTTCTTCTCGGGCTCGTCCTTCGGCGGAATGTAGTAGTTTCCGGTGGCCTGGTTATGTCGAACCTTCAGGTTTGCTACACACCACTTCAGAACCGGATGCCCATCATGCTCGAACCGGCCATCTTCTACCGCGCCTTCCAGCTCTTTCATCGCCGGGGAGAGGAGCTCCTGGCTGGGCGCGATCTCCGTCCGGATCACACCGGTCCGGTTTGTGACCTGCTGCGACCACTGGTCCGCGTAACGCCGGTCGTAGGCGAGTTCCCTCACCTGAAAACGCTCGATGTCTTCTACCGTGTCGTTCTCGATCTGCGCGTAGTCGATCGAGCTGCCCTTTGTTGCGATCAGCCGCTTCGCGTGAACCCAGGCCTGCAGGTGCTGTCGCTTCGGATCGAGGGCGCGGCGCTCGGGCAGGTATGCCCGGGAGAAGCAAGTATAGATTGGCTTCCCGTCCTCCCGCTCGCGCACGAACACCTTCACCGTTGCGGAAAGGTCGAGCGCTGAGGCGAGATCGGAGCCGAGGTAGCAGGCGTGCTCGGCGAAGTCGTTCTCGTCGAGATCATCCCGGCGGCAGTCGTCCCAGGACTTCATGTTCATCCAGGACGAGGCCTGCTGGGCCCAGAAGTTCTGGTTCTTGCAGCGGAAGCCGTTCTGCTTGGCTGGGTTGCGGACCGCCTCTGCGAGGTCGGCCAGCATGGACTCTTCGTCGATCGACACCCCAAAGTTGGGGTTGGTCATCACGCACGCTTCGCGCGTGGTCCAGTCAACCCCCTCGTCCAGGTCGTAGATCAGACCGAACATCCGGTCGTTTTCATACAGGCCTTCGAGGATGTTCTGCACATCCTCCTGCATGCGGTGGCAGGGGCCTTCGACGGTGTCGCCGGCGGTCGAGATGTTGAACATCAGCGACTGCCGCCGCTTGTTCATCCCTCGCTTGAAGGAGTCGTACAGCAGGTCGTCAGGCTGCTCGTGGTACTCGTCATTCGTGACGCAATGCGGTGCCTTGCCGTCCTTCGGTTTGCCGATGACGGGCTGGACCCGGCTGCGGGATCCTGGCTGGTAGAGACTCTTTACCGCGCTCATGACCCCTATGCGCTGTGCCAGCGTGGGGTGAAGGTCGACGATGCCCTTTGCCGGGCGGAAGACCTCGAAGGCTTGGTACTCGGTAGTGGCGGCGTTGTAGACCTCGGCGCCGCCTTCGCCGTCGAAGAACGCCATCTTCAGCGTGACCCATGCAGCCATCGGCGATTTGCCGTTGCCGCGGGGGACCAGGATGAAGGACTCGCGGAACCGGCGGTATCCGGTCTCGCGGTTCAGCCAGCCGAAGATGTTGCAGAAGATGAAGCACTGCCAGTCGCCGAGGCGAACCGGATGGCCCATCAGTTCGCCCTTTTCGTGGACGAAAAGTTCAAACAGCGCACAGGTGGCGTCGGCCTTCGGCGCGTCGTAGATGTACTTCCACGGGCCACTGGCGCGTTCCAGGTCGTTCAGGAAGCGATGGGCGGCGAGGCGCACCTTTCGTCCGGCGAGTACCTTTCCCGTGAGGACGTCGCCGGCGTACTTGTGTGCCCGGGCGGAGTAGCTACTGAACGGGTTTGCCGGTAACTCCTGGGCCGAGCAGCGATCCGAGGGCGGCGAAAGGGTCGTCGTCTTTGGGCTTGTCGGGGTCGCCATGAACGCGGGATCGATCTGCTGGGGTCATCCCCATGCGGGTGAGCGTGGTGGCGAGAAGGCTGAGCTCCTGCGAGGTGCATCCCAGGGCAGCGCGGAGGTCATCCTTCATGTCCTCTACTTCCTGTTTGTTTACACCCATCTGGACCATGCAGTTGCCGAGGGCCCACAGCCATCCCTGCATGCGTCCAGGAACGATCCGCATCTTTGCGGTGAGGCGGGAGGCGAGTTCGAGGTGTTTGCGGTCGGACTTGGCGAGCACGCCGCTCGGGCATTCGTCGATCAGCTCAAACCAGATCGCGCGATGAACATTGTCGAAGTATGCCGGGGGATCGCCGATCGGGCCGTTCGCCTTCGGTTCGTTCGCCCTGGCTTCCGCGCGTCGCGGATCCTTTTGAAAGGCTCCGGTCGCCTCGAGAACGGCTGTCGGCTTACGTGGACGTCCCATAGCGGTAGCTATTCCCGAATCCGCCCTCGAAGGCCGTCTTTCTGCTGTGGCAGCTGGCACATAAACCCTGCCAGTTTTCGCGCGTCCAAAACAGCGTCTTGTCGCCCTTGTGAGGCGTGATGTGATCCAACTGGGTTGCCGGGACGACAGCGCCGGCCCGCGCGTGAATGCCGTCCGGATCCGCGCAGAGGGGATGCTTTTTTAGGTAGCCGTCGCGGGTCTTCCGCCAATGCGCGTCATACCCGCGCCTGCTGGAACTCTCCCGGCCATCGCCACCTGGACGTCCACCGGAGCATTTCAGGCACCGTCCAGTGTCGACCAGCGCTCCGCAGCCTCCGGAGCACGGACGTTTCGGCATCTCAGGCATTTTGCAACCACTTACGCCGAACCTTGGATTTTGCGGAAAAGAAAATTCGACCAGAAGCGGTCTAAAGCGGCCATGGTCACAGAGATTTCACCCCACCCCCCAGACATTTCACCGTCCTCCACCCCAGAGGCATTCCGCTAGGGGTTGGGTATCGCTCCAAACGCTGAGGACTGCACAGAGCTCAATTTTGAGTTGTCGGCATGTGTGACCTGTGTCACACCAGGCAGCGTGAGCAGGTCGTACACGATCTGGGCGTATTTGGCCACGTGGTCGGTAGCACCCACCGTGATGCCTTTTGACCCGAGGATGCTGGTCAACGCCGGCGCCACTGCCTTGAGCACCAACTCCATCTTTTGCTCGCCGGTCAGCCCCACGCCCACTGCCAGCGAGGCGGTCGCGTTACGCTGCGCTCCCACAATGGCATTGACTACTAACTCGTACTCCGGCCCGAATGGGCTGAGCGCCAGCACGAACGGCTCGGCGTCCACCGCGATCTGCTCCACATACGGCACCACATGCTTGAACACGCTGCCAATCCTGTCGATGAACCGCACAAAGCCATTGTGCGTCGGAGCGGTCTGCACCACACCGCCTGCCGCTGCCGGTACCACTGCTGCTGTACTCATGATCACCTCGTTCGGCGCTACAACAACGGCGCCATTCATAACTGCCGGCACATGCACCGGCACCACACTCACACCCTTCGCTGGGCTGTCACGCCGCAGCAGTTTCAACGGATTCAGCTCAAGGATCACTTCCCGGCATCCTTCTGGGTCGCGCCGATTACCTGGCCCAGAACGCCGATTACCGCAACAAACCAGTCGCGCGTCGTCATTGCAATGTGGCCGGATGCATCGAACTTCACCGAGCTCAGCAGAGCCACCGCAAGCACCGCCGAACCCATCGCCGTCGTCTTCCAGTCCTTGGTGATCACATCCGTATCAAATGTCATTGCAGACCCCAGTTATCCCCGCGCACAGCGCCATTCGATGGCTCGTAGCCGGAGCCATCCTGAAATTCGTTTTGCCATACGCGGCCTTGGTGCGCAGCAGTACCGCAGCACCGGTAAACGTCGCGCGCGTCAGCGTCCACACGGCCGCCCGCATATCATTCACGTGTGCATCGGCGAGCTCGTAGCTCATCCCTAAATCCTGGGCCGCGGCTCGCCGTGCCAGTTCAGGAAAGTCCTTCGCATAGGCGAATCCGTTCACCAGGAGCCGGTCGCGGTCAATCCGTGCGCCTGTGATAATGCCGCACTTCTGGCGTGAATCGTGCCCGCTCCAGTTGTCCTTGTAGCTGATCGCCATGCCCAGCAGACCTGGCAGCGCGGCCTCTGCTGCACCCCGCGTCAGAATTACGCGATGGCCGCGCGCTCCGCCCGGGGATTTATCGCTCGGAACGTCAATCAACGTCAGGCAGCCGTCAAACGGCAGTCTGTTAGGGTGCCCGAAAACCTTCGGCATCTGGATCGCCATCGCGCAGCGTTCCGCTTTGCGATCCAATCTCAACATCGCCGCTAGTGCCGCCCCATAAACACGCGTAATCCTGCATCGACCACAAATGCCGTAACGGAGCCAACCACAGCCCCGATCCCTGCCGCCGCACCGGTAAACGCCTTCCAGCGGATCAGCGCGATCTCCAATTTCTTGATCCGGCGCTCGTGCTCGTCGACGTCGTCTTCCAGGCGCGGCAGGCGGCCATGTTTCGTCTCGCCATTCACGCCGCCCAGCAGCTCCATCCGCAGCAGCTTGCCGTCCTCGACCAGTTGGCCGGTCTGCAGCACCAGCAGATCAACCCGTTCGAGGATCTTCTGTTCCACTGTCATCTCCACATGCTCACCCGTACCTTGCGTACGCGGCCGGTTCCAGTGCCCTCGAACCCGGGGGCTCAACGCACACACGGAGCCGCGCGTTCCATCTCGCGCCGCATCCGTACTGCAAACTCGCGCTGCAGCCGTGCCATGCGCGGATCGTCCTTGTACTGCTCGCAGCCCTTGTGCTCTTCCTTCATCTGCTCGACCATCATCAGAACGGTCTCAGTGTTCTGAAGCGTCTTTCGCTTCAGCTCCACGAGTTCCTTGCAGATGCTGCAGCCGATCCACTGCTCCCGCTCATTTTTGACAATCATCGGATGTCCAGTGCATGTGCCGCGAGCTAGCTTCCAACGGCCTGGGCCAGCTCGATAGCTCCCGCTACCAGCGCGCACCACGCCACAAACCACAGAGCCCTGCGCGCACGTTCGCGACAGCGCCCATCCATCACGCGGCTGCTTGCGCCCGATCCTCGCGGCGAATCGCCGCAAGCGTCCGGTCCAGCAACGTCTTCGCACCCGCACGCAACTGCGCCGGCCGTGCGCCAGGAAGATACTGGCCGTAACCTTTGGCCCATAGGGTCTGGGACAGGTTTCGCTCTGCTTCGCACAGAAACTCCTGCCGCACAGCGCGGTGATTTGCCTTCTGAATCTGCTTGTTCATCTTTTGTGTCATAACCGTTTCAGGCGACCATCTGGGCAGCGGGACGAACACGCTCCATCTGGCGGCGCATGAACATGCGCTCGCTCTCCGACATCCCCAGCAACTTCTCCGCTTCGCGGAGTTCGTCGTCTGTCATCCTGGGACGCACGCACACGGCCTTGGTGTCGCCGATTAGAGCCCACACGCGGAACTTCATCACCTCATCCGCCGCGCGCCGCCCACTGCGCAGTCCAGCCGCAGCCTCCATCGTGGCAAAGGTCAGAGTTGCCGGACTCGGGCGCTCCCAGCTCGTCGGCGTCGTCGCCCGGTAACCCACAAGCCGCAGCTCGCCGTCCACCTCTCGCGTCACAGGCTGTGCCTCACCGCAGGCCATCAGCGCCTTGGCTTCACGCTCGGAGATGGTGCGGAACGTCCAGTTGCGCCAGATCTCGGAGTCCTGAATGTAGGCGTAGTGCGCCACCTGGCGGCTGTAGGCGTTCAACACAAGTCTCTTGCGGCTGCGGACCCGTCCACGAGCGTGCTTGCGCATGCATGTCTCCCAAAAGCAGAAAACCCAGCCATTGGGCTGGGGCGAAAGTCGTTCAGGGCAAAAGGGCCGCTCAAAAGGCGCACACAAAACGCTGTGTGCAGTGCTTCGGGGGGATCACCCGCACGACACCCCACAACTTCAAAACCGATTCAGTTGCTTCTCTCTGTTCGCGTGCCTTGCGCTGCTTCGTACACTCGAATTCCAGATCCGTAACGCTTGGTTCGCTCATACTCCCGGACGCACCTCGGCTTCAACTCAGTGGCCTGCTCAGAGTGAGGCCGTCGTGGTCCGATGTTCCGGGCGCACTCATATCAATTGTCGGGGGGTTGGGACAGCGTGGCGAGTTGGGGAGGGCGCTAACGCATACCGGTCAGGTTGTGAAAATCCGTGCAACCAACTACCCGAATATCGCTGCTGGGTTGCCTTTCATCAAGCAAAATCAGCGTAACGATACTGTTAGCTGGTCGTTACCCCGGAAAAGTGGAGTGCCGATGCAAAATAACTATTGACACAACAGCGCAGACGTGAGCCTCTATCAATCAGAGGCTACCAGCCTCACGGAGAACAAAAGTGAATCCAGCCCTCATCAATTCCATCCTCACCGCTAGCGTTCCTACCCTCATGGTCGTCGTGGCCCTGCTCCTCAACCGCAGCGACAGCCGCGATCTCCGCACCGAACTCCGCCGCGAGATTGCTGAGCTGCGCACCCAGCAGCACAACGACATGCTCCGCATCTATGAGCTCTTCGGCGAACACGGCGAGCGCATCTCCCGCCTCGAATCCCGTGTCCTTCAGCACTAACCTTTGGGAACTATATACATGACTCCCTTTAGATGTCATTTCTTTGCAACTCGTCGAGCGGCATCAGTCCACGCCCCGCCTTCGGTGCTGTGCCAGCCAGATTTTCGCCGTTTACCGTTACCGCCCTTGAGGTTAGAAGTTCCTATGAAGACCGCATACATGGTGAGGCTGGGATGTGTGTCAGCGTCGCCCGGTAGAACGTGTGCTGAGGGCCACCTGCGTTTCACTGTCTCTTGCTCGGTCACAACTTCGCCTCTTTCTTGGCCTTCCTCACTCGCTTCTTTGCTGCCTTCGACTTCGGTTTCGGCCTGTACGCCAGCACCACGTCTGCGATTCGGTCTAGTTCCTTCGGGGTCTTTATGATTTTGCTCACCATCCGCCTCCAACAAGGTCTGCGCTCACCCAAGGCCCATCGGCCCGTTGACACCCCGTACATTGCCGGATCGTCGTCGGGAACCCTGTTCCCCAACATGAATTGCGATCAGTCTCGCCATATGGGACATCCTGAACCTGATGTTCCTTGCCGTCCTGTAGACAATCAACACAGTCGTAGACATTGTATTGTGGCGCTGGCCTCATCCGAAAAGTTCCCCTCAATAGGCTCATGCGGTCAACCTTTCGTAAGTGAGGCGCTTGCCGTCCACTGCGGTGATGAAACTATCGAGCCGCGCCAGCGTGTGAATAGCCACGTTGCCAGCGTTCAGGCGGAACGTAACCTCATCCACGTAGCGGCCAAGATGCTTCGGGGATACCTGATGCCATGTGCCGATGATGCTGCGCTTGAGGACGGCCCAGACAGATTCGATGGAGTTCGTGTGAATCTTGCCCTTCGCGTACTCACCTTCGCCGTGGTTCACGCTGCGATGGTTGAACCAGAGGCCGTCCAAACCGTTGTAGCCTTGCGCCTCATCTGTGCAGACCAGCGAACCTGGCTTGACATGAGCGTGGACGGCCCCATGCAGCGTCCGCGTGTCCGTCGCGTCGATAACCATTGCGCGAGTCTCGCCGCCGCGCTCACGGAGGCCCAGAACGGCAACCTTGCCAACGCTACCGCGTCCGGCGTTCAGCTTTTTGTGAGCGTGCTTGTTCTTTTCCAGACCGCCGACAAAGCACTCATCCACTTCGATGATTCCAGAGAGGCGGTTGCCCTTACCAGTCTTCCCGGCGCAAGCCTCACGGAGACGGCCAAGCATGAACCATGCGGTTTTCTGCGTCACGCCGATCTCCTTCGCCATCTGCATAGAACTGATACCTTTCCGCGCCGTCACAACCAGATACATCGCGTAAACCCACTTGTGCAGCGGCACATGCGACCGCTCGAAAATCGTTGCCGTCCGCACCGTGAAATCCAACTGGCACTTATTGCAACGGTAGAAACCGCCCTTGCGGGTGGTGATGCGATCCCGGCCAATGCACGAAGGGCAAACCGCCCCTTCGGGCCACAACCGAGCCTCAAGATAAAGCCTTGCGGACTCGGCATCTGGGATCAGTGCAAACAACTCGAACGTGCTGATTGTAGACTTGCTCATTCACAAATGGTAGCTGATTCCCTTACGGGAGTCAAGTATATAATTCCCTAACCTTTTCAAAGCTCCGCCGCGCCCCCTCCGGGGTAAGCGGTGCCTCTCGGGTGGTACCGAGGGCCGGTAGGTAACCCGGCACCACGCAACCTCACTATGCCAAAACACTCCGCCTCCGAAGCCGCCCGCGCCCTCGCCGCCCAGCGCAAGACGTTTGGAGGGCCGCCGGTCAAACTTTGCCCCTGCCCTCACTGTGGCGCCCAGTTCGGCGCCCGCGCGCTCCGTGAACACAAACCACGCTGCCCCCGGAAGATCTCTATCCGCCCCGCCAATCCGAAATAGCAAGGGCGGACTGGTCAGGGATACGCGGCGTTGCATCCCGAACCAATCCGCCCTTTCTTGCGCAGCCCCGACCGCGCAATGTTTATCCCGTGCGACTCCGCGAACCCGCGGTGGTCTTGCGCATGCCGCCACCATTAGCGGCCGGCCGGCCGGATGCCCGCCCGCCTGAACTCGCGCTGATGGTCTTCCCCCGGGTCTTGGCCGCGAACACTGCCTTTGCTCGGCGCGGCTTAGCCATGCTGTCCGTCCCGTTTGCCTTGTTGCCGGTGGTTCGAGTCGACCTGAGTGTGCTTGCCGGAGACTTCTTTGGCATAAGTGAAGGTCCTCCCCTTGCGCCTCAGTATAGGGCCAACCTATATGTTTGTGCACATCCATAACGCGAACTTATGTATTTTTTTGCCGCACCCGTTCCATGCGCGCCTTGTTTTTCAGGATCAGCGTCTCGATCGCAGCGGAGTTTCCCAGCGTGCCTTTCATGTCCAGCAGCGCGTTGTACACGTCCTCCCGCAGCACCACATTCAGGCGTTTCAGCGCCAGCCCGCGCAGTCGTCGTCGCCTCACGTAACGCATATATGCAAACCATAGACGAACAAATAGCGCGGGCGCTATTGCTTTATCGGTGTCCCTCGGTCTGCTGCCGGCAAAGCCAGAGGTCCCCGCAGCGCACACACAAACATGATCGCCAGAGCAACCGACTTGATCTGCCCGTCGATCGTCCAGCCCCGCACAATGAACTCCGGCAGCGGAGCCAGGATCACAGCGGAGCAGCCGAACAGGATCGCCTCCCACCGCAGCGTGTTCCCCGACTGGTGCGCGTCCACGCTCAGCAGCACAAGCATCCCAATCGGCGCCAGCATGTTGAGCAGCGTGTACTCAAAGGACACCGGCGGCAGCAGGATTGTCGCGATCGACAGCAGCAGTACCTGGTTGGCGGCAGGCAGCTTCACGATCCGAACAAAGAACAACACCGTGGCGGTCACGCCCGCGATCGCCAGATACGCCGTCAGATAGTGCCCCAGCAGGTGTGCGTCGGGCAGCGGCCGCAGCGCGAGCTTCACCCAAGCGAACAGGGAATGATCCGTGCCGATCTCAGGCCGCCGCACCAGGATGTAGTCGGTCCGAAATCTCAGTACTCCCGCGCGGATGAACCTCCAACTCGTCCGGATGTCCGGGCAGACCGCCCACAACCCAGCCACCGTGCAGAGCGCGGCGGTCAACGCCCCTAAAACCATCGGTCCGATACGGCGACGTGCCAAAAACAGCGCCAGCAGGATAGCCGGGTAGATCTTCATGGACGCAGCCAGCCCAAAGCACACCGCTGCCGGATACTCCTGGTCATCCAGAAAGAACGCGATGCCCAGCGATGTGAATAGAGCTATCACTATCTCCATGTTGGCTTGGCGCACGTCCGTCCACAGCGGATACGAACAGCACAGCACCAGCAGCGGAACCAGGTACGCGCCCGCCCTCCCCACGCCGCGGCGCTGGAGTAGCCGGCCCATTCCCAGCCACGCCGCGCCGGCGCACAGCGCGATCCACCCCACGAACGCACGCACAGCATGCGCCCCAAAGCCATAGAACGCCTTGTAGACGAGGGCGACCGGAGCAGGATACAGGTAGGCCGATCCATCGTCGTATGTGAAGAACTCGCGCGAGTGGAAATAGGCGAACCGCCCGCGCAGGTGCATAAAATCAGGGAAATGCTCTCTTCCGAGCGGAAAGCTGTACGGATCGAAGTGCAGGTGCAGCACGGTCCGGCAAAGCAACTCAGCCGTAAAACAGAGCAGCACAAATCCAGCCAGCGACGCAGCAAACAGCGTCACGGACCGCGGAAGTTCAGTGCTCCGTAATTCATTTTGCTTGGGCAAATCACACCGTCCGATAGAGAGTAGAAAGAGGACTTCAGTATAGAGTTGCGCGTTTGTCTTCGCTGCCTCACGCACCCCGCAGCGCGGCCAGGTCCCGCTGCAATGCCGCCAGGTCGAAGCCCTCGGGACACTTCCCCGTCGCCGCGTTGATCCAGTCCGGGCTCAGCAGCGCATAGCACTCGTCCACATACGTCGCGAAGAACGACCACGTCATCGTTAGGCGCTGGCCCCATGTGATGCACGTGATGGTGCGCGGTATGTGGCTCGCCGTCGTCGCCGCGGGAAACGAGTACTCCGCTCCCACTACGCAGTGCCCGCCCCAGCTTCCTGCCTGTGCGTTCGGCCCCTGCACCACGTCCCACTCGCTCTGCGTCTGCGCGGAGAGCGGCAGGGCCAGCCCGAGGTAGATCCCGCCGAAGTAGTAGATCGCGTCCATCACCTCTTGCCGCTTCGTCGGGTTCACGCTGGTGTACGCCCCCAGCGGCCGCCCAAACATCCCGTGAGCCTTCCAGTAGCGCAGCACCTCGAGCATCACGCAGCCGTTGTCGGTCGAAGCATTGCCGGGGACATAGCCGCCCACCGCCTCATACGCCGCCAGCACCTGCGCATCCGGAGCGGTCACCTCCGCCGCCGTCTGCGAGGTCCACAGCTGCTGCTGGTGCGCCACCGCCGCAATCGTGCAGTCGCCGAGCTGGTCGTTCAACATCATGCCAAAGTTAGTGGCCCGGGCCGTCTGATCAAAGACGAGCGGCGCCGGAGCCAGCTTCGCCGTGTAGTTCCCCAGCTTCAACGTGCGCGGATCGTGCCGCGGTGCCTGCTTCCCCAGCTTCAGCGCCCCAAAGTGGGGGGTCTTCGCGTGTGTTGCGTTATTCGGTGTCATCGGTAATCCTCCATATTTGTGATCGCATCCGCAAACAGCCACAACAGGTTGCCGTCCAGCTTCCGCTGGAACAGCGTCTGCGCCTGCGCAAAGCCCATTCGCCCATTGGCCACCAGGTCCTCCGCCCAAAACACGCCGCTATAGGCGTCTGCTCTCCACATCCCTTCCATCAGCCCGTAGATGGCCTTGCCCTGTAGGTAATCCGTTAGGCGTGGCCCAGCATGGCACGGGAGCAGCACGCCAAGGCTCTCGAACATAAACATCGCGTCCTCCGCACTCACGCCGTCCGGATCGGTTGCAACCTCCTCCGGGCGAAAGAACGCGCTCCCGTCGAGCATCAATACCCACCGCTCCAGCATGACCCTAAAGGCCTCTCCATAGCCCCGCCTGAGAATCTTGCGCACCTCCCGCAATTTCTTCGCCCAAACCTC
Source organism: Acidobacteriota bacterium (assembly GCA_030776065.1). Taxonomy (GTDB): domain Bacteria; phylum Acidobacteriota; class Terriglobia; order Terriglobales; family Acidobacteriaceae; genus Edaphobacter. Next base: position 13,980 of record JALYIA010000157.1, on the reverse strand, counting down.
TTCGGCAGTTCGCCAGCACCACACTACATCATCAAAACTGCAGGGATAGAGCCGCAGACGGCGGCCTTCCAGGCGCGCACGGCAGGAGCAGCACGACGAGGCGAATACAGGCTTTATATCAACCACCGCATAGGTCATGCGATTGCCTCCGCAAAGTCCCTCGCGAGCGCGATCTGATCTTTTCCTTCGATCAGATCGAGCGTGCGCAACCGGCTCAGCGCATTTTTGAAGCCGCCACCGCTGGCCGCATACCCCGTCCGCCCGGCGAGGTCTTCCTTTGCGACCGCGTCCCCGCTGGCCGCCAGGGCCAATACGATCTCCCGCTCCGCCTTCCCCAGCTTGCCCAGCCAGTTTTGGAGAAGCTTCTCCCCCGAGGGAAGCGCATCATAGCTCCCCAGCGCGAGCAGACCGTCATCCGTGATCTCGACCGGGTCCGATCCTTGCAGCCAGCCGTTGGTGCGGCCTTCGCTCAGCGCATTATTGAAGCCTCCACCCGTAACCGCGTACCCGCTCACCGCCGCAATCTTGTTCTTGGTGCACGCGCCATATTGAGCAAGCACCGTCAGGATCGACCGCAGCGCCTTGCCCATCTTCACACCCTGTCCCGCAGCCGCTGCGCCGCCGCGAACCCGGCAGATTGCGGCCCCGGGACTCAATGCAAAGGTCCGCGTAGAAGCCGCTACAGTGCCGATTCCATTGGCCGGAAGCTTGTCCGCGATCGGCTGCAGCCGGGCCTTTAGTTCGAGCGCACGCTCACGCATCTCCCGAGCCTCTTCAGGGGAATCCGGGTCGAGAATCATCCCCGCAAGCTCGCCATGGATTTGATCGGCGAACTTGCGTACCCGCGCCATGGCTTTGGCCACCTCGACCATGCCCGCGTACCAAACATCCGCATCCCGGTCCAGCCGGTCGAGCCTTTCGCCCAGGTAAGTGATCGTCTTCCGCTCGTCATCGCTCAGTCCCTGCACCACCGGCGCCGGAGTCGCCGCGGCCGTCTTCACCGCCCGCTCCATCTCCGCGATCCTCGCCCGCAACATCTTGGGGTCATCCTGCTTCGCGCGCTCGATCGTCTCCTGCATCCGCGCCGCATACGCGGCCAAGTCCGGCTTCGCGCCCTCGCCCCGCACCTGGGCACTACGCTCCCCCGGTTTCGGCGTAGCGCTCGAATCGAAGGTCCTCCGCATCCGGATCGCAACTACCTTCTCCACGCCGAGCCACCCGGGAGAGACTGCCAGGCAACTCCCCACTGGCAGTGACCGCACCTGCTCCACCATAGTCTTCATGCGGTCCTTCGGGAGGTGCGCGCCCAGCCAGTCCATCACCGCGTCGATCGAGTTCGGCCCCACCGTCCGGAAGGCCAGCATTACGTCCGCCAGCTCGGCCACGTTCTTGTTCAGCCGGGCGCTGCGCTGGGTCAGCAGTACTACGCCGATGCCGAGGTTTCGGCCCTCCTCCACCATCGTGGACCACACGCTCTCGCACTTCGCCGCATCCGTGTCGCCCGAGCGGATCACCTGCGGCACGAAACGCGCCGCCTCGTCGATGATCTGGCAGATGGGCTCGCGCCGGCGGCCATCCACCAGGCCGCCCTGGCGCTTGAAGAGTTGCTTGCCGTAGTCGGTCGCAAAGCGGATACGCTCTCCGATCGACCACATCTCGCCGTTCGCCTTGCGCGAGATATCCAGGATCACGGAGACGTTGTGGTCGGCCACCAGGTCCGCTACCACCGCGCCGCCCGTGGGCTCAATGGGGATGTCGCCGTGCGCGCCGCCCAGGATCAGGCACTCCACACCCGCACCCTTGCCGTCGGCGGAGTGGCGCATGCCCCACCACACTCCCATGGGATCGATGACTGCCCAGCGCAGGCCCGCGGCCGCCAGCTCCTCCACCAGCACCGCGCCAAAGTTGGTCTTGCCCATGCCCTTGCCGCCGTAGACGACGGTGGTGGCGGTCACCGCCGCGTACGGCAGTTGCAGGTCATCCGAGATATGCAGCGCCTTCTTCATCGTCATGAGTTGTCCTGTTCCTCTCTCCACTTCGCCACTGCTTCTTCTTTCGTCTCGAACGGACCCACGAGAGCCGGGTTTGCCTGCGTGTGATGAAGAAGGACGTAGTACTTGCCTTCATGCTCAAGGAGCGAATCGCTCTCAAGCTCGGAGCGGAGTCGCTGTACCATTCGCTCAGCGGCGACGCAGCGATCGGCAATGGCGCACGCGGCCTTCAGATAGTGCTGTCCCAAATATCCAAGGGAAACGGCCTTTTCGTTCCACTTCTGCCGCCAGTCCTTCTCTTCCGCAGCGGCAGCGAGTGCCTCAGCCTTCCACGCGCGGAGGTGTTCGAGTTTCGCGGAGAAGATCTGATCCGCGCGTTGCCGGGCCAAAACCCGCACCATACCTGCCGATATTCTCCGGGTCATGATTTCCCTTTCAACAAATCCAGTCCAATGTCCGCCGCACGCTTGCCGAGTTCGGTCGCTTCCAGAAAATTGCTGTACGTCTCAACGGACGTGGATCGCAGAGCTTGCAGCTCGGCTTTCAGAGCGTAGTTTTCCGTCTCCAGCTTCCGCATCCGCGATGGTTGATCGTTGCACTCCGGCCAGCCCCACTTCTGCTTGAGCATGTTTCCGCCCGCGGCGGCCTGAGCGCAGTCGTCCTTGCCCTTGCCGTACGTCACGATGTGGGTTCGTTCGCCGTCCCATGCCATCACTATCACCTGCCGGCATGAGTGCTGCTCTGCAATCTGCTTCGCTGCTTTGATCGGTACCCGCTTAGGCATTGAAGTTCCTCCGTACATCGAATCCCGGGTCGACACATGCTGCCCGTTCAGCTGCACCCAACAGCAACTCTCGCCGTGTATTTTGCAGCGGACGAGTTGTGCGACCGGAAAGCTCATCCCTATCTATCTCCCGCGCCTGGGCTTTAGGCTTGCGCGCTCTGCGTGCAGCATTAGCGTCTCCTTGTTATAAGCAGGGTTTCCGGAATGCGCTGCGCAGATGGAGCCTGGCGCGCTGTGGCATCGGTGGCGCGTTTGGTTCCTATCAATTGCGTCCTCAACAGCTCGGTCAATCGATCCCCGGCCTAGAGTCGAATACTGTCCTGGACACGACTCGCACATAGTCGCCCGCTGTGGACAGCCGTCGAGGCCAGTGAATAACCAAATAATCCTGTGTTCGTCCGTCATCCCGCCCTCCGTATTCTGAAGTCCGCGCCCAGCATCTCGATCGGGCGACACATCTCCTGCAGGCGCGACCAGGTACGTGCGCCGATGCGGTCGCCCAGGGTTTCCGCGCTGCTCTTCTTCCCTGCTCCCGGCGCGGCGTTCACGAAGTTCGTCGTCACCACGGTCAGCCGGTTCGCGTTGTAGCGCGCGCCCAGCACAAGGTTGATCTCGTCGTACGACCAGTCCGTCGCGCGCTGCGCCCCCAACTCGTCCAGCACCAGCACATCCACCCGCGACACCTCGTCAAACAACTGGCCTTCACTCCGCGCCGCTTCCCTGTCGCCACCCCATCCCGTCTCCCGGCTAAAGCTGCGCTTCAGCTGCACCAGCAGATCCCCCACGTCCCAGAACCGCCCCGAGGCCCCGCGCTCGATCACCAGCTCGCGCAGCAGCCCCGCCGCGAGGTGCGTCTTGCCGACCCCGCAGGTTCCGGAGAGCAGCATCCCCGGGCGCACGCCCGCCTGGATGAGAGGGAACTCCGCGGCCAGCCCGCGCGCCAAACCCAGCGCCAGTGCGATCGAGTGGTCCGCGCCCGCCGTGCGGAAGTTCGCGAGCGTCGCCTCCGCGTAGCGCCGGGGGATGCCTGCCCGCTCCACCCGCCGCCGCGCTGCGCTGGCCTTGGTGCACTCGCATCGTCGCGCCATGCGACTCACGCCGCGGTCTCCCGCCGCCGGAGTTTCGTCGATCACCATGCCAGAGTCCGCGCACGCCGCGCACACCGGCACCGGCTCGCTCTGCTCCTGACCGGCAGCCTCGGCCGCAGCGATCTCCCGCGCCAGCTGCGCCACCGCACTCCCAATCGCCATCTCACTTGCCGCCATGGTTGGACTTCTCCTTGTACGCTGATTCGAGTTCACGAACGGCGCACTGGAACGCCATCCGCTCGTTCACCAACTGGGCTTCGAGTTCAGCTATGCGCGTGTTGGCTTCGTGCAGTTGGCGTTCCGGAACATAGGCAATTCCATTGTAGCTAACCTCCCCGACGGTTCTAACCACCGAATCGGGAATCGAGATAAGTAAAGCGGCGCACGGGCCGTCGTGCCCCGCGCCACGCGAGCAACTCCAGCCAGCTGGTGGAATCGTGCACGGTAGCGAACCGGTTGCTGCGGAATGCTCGGCCTCGTCGGCTGCGTCAATTCCCGTTCGTCGCGCTGCATGCGCCCAAGCCGCCGCATCTGTGCTTCCACACCCGATCGACATCGCAGTATCGGGCCGACGCGAATCGATGATGTCGATCATGCCGCTCGGCCTTGCTCTGGCATGCGCATTTGGATAAACCGCCAACACCTGCTCCTTCGGATCCTGCTCGCTCATCACAACCTCCAGAAACTCAAGTCCCATCACCGCACCTGCGCTGTAGATCACCAGCTCGCCGCCGATCCGTGCCTGCTGCATCGTGCTCATTCGCCACCCGCTGCGTCGCCTTCCCTGCCCACAACCTGCACCTGCACCACCCTGGCCCCGAAGACCGCCTCCATCTCGCGCGAGAGCCGGATCTCGTACTGCGCGAATATCCGCCGAGCGGCAGCGGGATCGGGCGAGCTGAGCACCAGCAGGATCCCCGCGCTCGATCCCTCCGGCAGCTCGTGGCGCTCGTACTCGATCCCCTGCATCGCCGCGTCCCACTCGGCCAGGTACTCCGAGAGAAAGTTCGCGCCGCCGCTCGCATACGTGTCCATCCCCGCGATCTGCGTATGCACCGCGCCCAGCACTTCGCGCAACGTCGCCGCATTCGGTTCGCGCACACCCTCCGCCGCAGGCTCCACCGGCTCGGCCATGCCGACACGCGTGCGGGCCAGCGCTACCTCGTTGCGCTCCACAAAGCCCGCGCCGGGCCAACCCATCCCGATCACCCAGTCGATCCCGTCGAGTGTCATCGGGACGTGCGCCTCGGCCGTACGCAGCACCAGCACGCGCTTGCCCTCGAACCGCCGCAGCTTGGTCACGGTCTTCTCGCGCGGCAGCGTGCCATCGAACTCGAACGCCAGCCACTCGCGCAGGGAACTTATCGCAACGTCACGCATGCAGACCAGGTCCAGCATCCCGCCGCGGCCGTCACCACGGTCCGGAATCCGGTAGTTCGCCACGCAGGCGAACCCGGCAGCGCGCATGTGCTCCGCCACCTGCTCCCGAAGATCGCTCACGTCGCCCTGCCGCGGCCTCAGGTTTCGTAACCCATCGAGCACACGCCGGAGAGGTTCGGAAGTCCTCCCGCTTGCGGGAGGATTTAGGAGGGTTTGGTATTCAGTGTTGGTTTCTTTTTCCTGTATAGATAGGGGGTCGCCGTGTGAGACAAAAACGTCTCTCCCTGAGACAAAACTGTCTCCCTGTGAGACAAGACCCCCCGGTTTTTGAGACAAGCGTTTCGCCTCGTCATCGCCGACTTTGTCTCCCTGTGAGACAAACTCCGCATCCTCCGCTGGCGCCTGACCATGATTGTTTCCGGCGTCCCGGATCTCTTCCGCATGGGTGTCCGCCGCCGCGCGTTCAGATTCCTGCCCTTCGCCATCATCGAACAGCAGCATGCCGCGCTCGTTCTCTTCCACCTTGGGCCGGGGCTTCGCCGCGGGCTTGCCGGTGCGCTCCACCTCGGCAGCGTGAAGACGGCGCTGCAGCTCGAGCGGGCCCGGTGCGGCGGCATCCTGCAGGTTGTTGAGCTGGTAGACCGCGCGCCTGCCGCTAGCCTCGCGATCCTCGTCGATCATGCGCAGCACCTGCATGCGCCACAGCAGGCGCGCCGCGGTGTCCTTGCTCACGCCGGAGAGCTCGCCGATCTCGCGTAGCGTCAGGTCGACCTGGTGCTGCCCCAGCTGGGTGCGCAGCCGCCGCGAGCGGCCCGCCTCTCGCACCAGCGTCTGGTACACCGTCGAGCCCAGCGGCCCGATCAGCGGAAGAAACACGTCCACCAGTACGTTGTCCACCCAGAACCAGTTGGTCTGCCGAATATCCCTGATCCGTATTCCCTGCTCCTGCGTCCTTAGCCCTTGCCCCATATGTCTCGCCGCGTCCCCTTTTATCTGTGTCCCTGCCGTTTCTTTCGCAACCGATCCATACTTTGGCGGAAGCACCTCACGCGAAGTCCTTCGTCTTCAGCTTCACGGTTTCAATCTTGTGGTACTCGCTCATTGTCGTTTCCTCGCTGTTGCCCCTAATGCGTTGTCGTCATGCCGGGCGCCAGCCGCAGCGCCTGCCGTTCCATCAATCGAGTTACCGTGCGCTGCCTGGCCTCGGAGAGCGCCTCGGCTAGCCACAACTCCACCTGCGCGGTGGCGGCCGCGAGGTCGCCGTGGTGGCGGTCGAGCGCCGCATGCACCAGCGCCACCGTAGCGACGTCCAGCCGGAACTCCAGCTCGCGCTGCTGGCAGAGCACGCACATGCGCTCAGGCCGCCTTCCTGGACGAGAGCCACCGCCCGATCAGCCACCCGTACGGATCCCCGCACTTGGGACACATCCGGCCCTGGTAAACCATGCTGCAGCTCAGGCACAGCACCGCATCCGCCAGCGGGATGCTCGCCGCCGCCGATTGATCGAAGACAGCCGGCGCAGGCGCCAGAAAGCCCGAGCTCCCCAGATACCTGCGAAGCTGCAATGTGCGCGGATCGCTCCGCGGTGCCTGCTTACCTAACTTCATCGCCCCAAAATCTATGGCCATACCGATCCTCCTGAACGTGCCCGGTTAGCATTGCGTGAATTCATGCGGCGAGCGTTGTCGCGCCCGGCCTCAAAAAAAAAGCTCAAATGGCGGGGGTTACTGACTCTCCCTTGCTTTCAGGGGTGGTGGCAAATTCCAGCAGCTCACGATCCATGTCATCTCGATCAATGAACAGAAACTCGCGGGCCTTGATTCGAGCAAGCAGTGAAAGCAGGATGCGCTTCTCGCTCACGTGGCCGCCGAGCGTGAGTTCGCGGTCATTCCAATCCGGCTGATAAATCAGCTCAACCGTTTTGCCGTGCAGTTCCAGCAACCCCCAGTCTTTCGGCAATTCATCCGGAAGAAGGAGTCCGGGAGGCGTCAGGAAATACCGCCGCTCACCCACTCCCCCTGTCACCTGCCGATGTGGCTTTTTGGCATCAGCGAGGAAATCGGCCCGGCTCACTTTGCACTCAATCAGGACCGAGCGGCCATATCGCCACCCAATCGCATCCGGAACCTCATAGGCCGCAGAGACAATTTCTGAGACCACCAAGGAACAACCGAACCCAATATTTTCCTTGTTGCGGTTCCAATTAGAACCCTGGCGCCTCAGGCAAGCGAATGCAGCTTTTCTCAACAGTTCGTGACTCATCTCTGCTGTTACTGGCATTTATGCTTGCTCCTTCTCGTAGCGCATCTTTCTCTGCAACGGCGTCTTATCGACACCTGTTCGTGTGAATATTTTTAGGCCCTATGCGTGCGCTTCGAGGTTCGCGCGGATGAACACTTCCGCCTGAGGCGCAGCGATTGCATCGCCGAAACAACGCAGCGCGAGAACACGGGCGGAAGCCCCATCAGCCAGCGGGAATGTTCCGGGTTCAATTGCCCGCCACTCAATGCCTCCGGGTACCTTTGGATCGCGGCATGGAATCCACTCGGCATCAGCCCAAAATCCACCGACTGCGCGGCGTGATTCAGCGTGACATTGATCCCCGTCTGCGCCAGATCTCCGCAGCGGAAAGCATCCGTGGAAGTCGTCGTCGGCCAGCTCGCCAGCATCACGTGATCGTTTAGGTTGCTCGATCGATCTGGGTTCGCTGCGCGTTTCGCCTGCCCGCCGCCTGTCCCATCCGCGCTCTGCGGCGTCGGCCACGAAGTAAAGCCGCTGCCGGATGTGCGGCGCGCCGACGCTATGTGCTCCAAATACGACCTTCCCAACGGCGTACGCCTTCGCCTCCAGGTCTGTTTGAACAAGGTCGAGCCACCCGTATCCAATCGCGTCATCAGCCTGCTCTCCAAACACGACTGGAGGGCGGCACTCGCGGATGAGTTCGTACCAAACCGGCCAGAGGTGACGAGGGTCATCAAACCCGCCGCCTTTGCCTGCTGCCGAGAAAGAGGGACAGGGGCAGCTTCCGCTCCACATGGGGCGGTGGTCGGGCCATCCGGCGCGTCGGGCGGCATAGCTCCACACGCCGATCCCGGCGAAGAAGTGGCACTGGGTGTATCCCATAAGGTCGCTTGCCCGGACATCCTTGATGCTCCTCTCGTCCACATCCCCGGCCGCGATCACGCCCGCGCGCATCAGCTCGCGCAGCACCTCGGCCTTGTCGTGATCGTGCTCGTTGTACCAAACGCTCACGCCGTCACCTCGCACTCTTCCTCGTGCGTTCCATGTGCTCCTCCTCTGGTTGCGGTTCCTAAAGCGGGTTTACTGCGTGGCAGGTTCTGGAACGCGGTCCTTCACGTCCAGCTCCGCCAATGTGTCAAATAGTGTCGGCATCGCCATCTTTTCTTCCATCGCCTTTGCATAGGCGCAGCCGTCGAGGAAGTAGCGCGGGTTCAGCTCCGTGCAGATCGCCTTGCGGCCGAGCTTGAGTGCGCGGTAGGCCGTCGTCATCAGCCCGCCAAAGGGATCGAAGACCGTCTCCCCGGGCATCGTGAACTGTTCAATCGCGCGGTCGGCGACGTCGAACTGCATTGGGCAAAGGTGCATCTCCTTGCCCTTGGCATGCTGGGCCCCGTTCAGCGTCTGCATCCGGGTCACGTCCGACCAGACGTCCGGGTGCCAGCTCGGCGGCTGCAGCAGCATGAAGGTCACCGGCAGAATGCGCTTCGCCTCCAGCGCCTCACCGATCCGGACGTGCTGCTCGAAGCTGTAGACGTTTTCGAGGTTGTAGTCGCGGAAGAGTTTGAAGATGGCTTGATGGTCCAGGTGCTCCAACTCCTCCGGCCGCAGCAGCCGGTTGCCGTCCGAACGCGAAAAGCCATGCGCATCCACCTGCCAGCGCGCCCGGGAGTACCACTCCTTGCCTTTGACCACCGGGACGTCGGCGTAGCTGTTGATGCTGTCGGATGGCGGCTTGCGAAACAGCAGCAAGTACTCCGGCATGCCTACCCCCATCTTCGTGCCGTCCTTGCATTGCTCCGTCCAGCCCAACCGATAGGTCTGGTTGTTCTCCCGGACGACGTCGGTCACGATTGTCTTCATGCCCATGTACGCGAACCCATGCCGGGTGTAGTGCTCGATGCAGCGGGCGTGGAAGGGATAGACCGTCTGAAACCCGAGGCCAGTCATCCCACCGGGCACGATCCGGTCCTTGACGTGGATGCAGGCCACGCGGCCGGGCTCGAGGACGCGCAGCAGCTCCGGCGTCAGGAAGTCCATCTGGGCAAAGAAGTGCTCGTTGTCATCGGTGTGGCCGAAGTCGTTGTAGCTGGGGGTGTACTCGTACTGGGTCGAGAACGGGATGCTGGTAAGCACCATGCCAACCGAGTTGGCCGGCATCCGCATCGCCTCTTCCACGCAGTCGTTGTTGATGCAGGCGAAGTTTTCGCCGCGCACCTCCACTCGCTCCACACCCATGCTGCGGATCAGCTCCTGCATCTTCGCCGCGTGGTCCAGCCCGTACTCCCGGATAATCTCGCTCATCTTGGCTACCGTCTCCTCGTATTGCGCCTGCTTGCGGTGGAGGTCGCGCAGGATCTCACGCTCGCTCTCCGCGTAAATCACATCGATCACCACCGGCTTCGTCTGCAGGAAGCGGTAGATCCGATGGATCGCCTGGATGTAGTCGTTGAACTTGAAGCCGATGCCAACGAAGATGGCGCGATGGCAGTGTCGCTGGAAGTTGCAGCCGCTACCGGCAATCACCGGTTTGGCAGCCAGGTATTGCAGTTTGCCGTCGCTAAAGTCGGCGATAGCCTGCTCGCGCTCTTCAAGGTCCTGGGTGCCATAGACGGACATCCACGGCTTAGGCTTGCTCGGCACCCGGAAGAACCCTGGCGTTGTGGCGTCGGAGTAGGCATGCGCGACGGACTCACGGTGGCCCCGGGACTCCGTACTCCAGGTCTCCTGGGCCAACGATTTCTCGATTGCCTCCCGCTCAGCCTCGAGGTCATGCCACAGCAGGAAATGCTCGTCCGGCTCAGCCTGCAGAATCGCCTGCATCTTCCCCACGCGCAGGTCGATCGTGTCGCGCTTCTCCCGCGAGGCCTCGACCACACCTGTGACCGAGCCGCGAAAGATGGTGCCCTGCCCATTGGTCTCGACCGGCGCGCCCGCGTGGTCCACCGCGACCTCGTGATAGCGGTACTCAATCGGCGGCAGGTCGTAGCCTTCATCTGAGAAGCCCAGGTCGGAAGGCTTCTGCAGAAAGATGGCCCAGCTTGAGACCCACAACCAGAACTCCCTCTCTTTATGGGGATGAAGCGTTAGCACGTCTGCCTTGGTCGCATCACGCTTGAAGAAGCGTGTCTTCGCCTGGCCAACGTCCATAATCCCGAGGAAGGCGGCATACGCCAGCAGCTCAATTGTGTCGTTCGGGTCTGGGATCGCGGTGGCCACGAACTTGTACGGCACCCTCTCGTAGAGCCGCATGAACTCGCGAAACGTCTTCGAGCCGCCAAACCCGCGCAGCACACTCGCCTCGTCGAGCGAGCACACGGTGAAGTGGGCAGGATCAAGCTTGCCGTCGCGCACCGTCTCGAAGTTCGTCAGGTAGATGCCCGTGTCGGCCGCTTCCTCGATCCGCCGGATAAACGTGATTCGGATACCGAGCTTCGCCGCATCCCGCATGAACTCCCCACGAACCCCGAGCGGGCAGGTGATCAGTCCGCGGCCGCCAACCCTGTCCAGAACCAGGCGCACCGTCTCCAGCTGCATGAACGTCTTGCCTAGCCCGAACTTCGCGAAGATGGCGCGGGCACCGCCGGTAATACACCAGGCCACCAAAACGCGCTGGTGCGGCTTGAGTAAAGGGTGGATCTCTGCGGGATCAACGGCGAACCCCCGATCCGGGGTGACCACAGCCTTTCGGCGCAGGAAATCTCGGTATTGCTGCAGCTTCTTCATCGGCCCAGCCCCAGAACCATCACGCCGCCCGAATAGTTCGGCAGGTACACCCGGCCGTTCCACACCGTCGGCGGCAGGAACTTGTTGAACGTGTACGCCACGCCCCAGCGCTGCGAATCCCACAGCACCCGCAGCGAGCCGTCCGCCGCCAGGTGGATCGGGTCATACACCAGCAGCCGGCCATTGGTGACCGTCGCATTGGCGTCGCCGTACGGGATCGAGCAGAAGAGCAGCGCCGAGCCCGCATCGTTGCCAGCGCCTGCGGCGGAAGAACTGCTCGATCCCGTGCAGAACCCCCCCGGCATGCCCCCCGGCGGATTGCCGCGAACGTCCGCGCTCGCGTATTCGTGACTCTGCGCCACGTACGTCAGCGCCCCGCCGGCCGATACCCGCCACTTGTGCAGCTGCGCATTCTCACCCCAGGCGAAGATCGTCCACGCGCCCAGCACCGGATCCCACAGCTGCACCGGCGTCATGTGCAGGTGCGCCGTCACGCCGTTCGGGAAGAAGTTCAGCGTGCGCGGATCCGCGGGATCGCACGCGATCGGCCCCGGACTCATCGTTAGCCACACACACGGCGCGGCCAGCTTCGCATAGTTCGCCCGCGTGCCCGCCGTGGCGCGCGTTGTGCCGCCCAGCGCGTCCGTGCGGATCGGATAGCCGATGCCATCCTTCCCCGCCGCCACGCACACCTTCAGCGCGAAGAGGCACGCCGGGCCCGCCGAGCCCCAATCCTCATCACTCCACGCGCCAGAAGCCATCACGGGATACACCCGCGTCACCGGCTGCCCCTGCGCGTTCATCGCGCCCTGCACCGTCGCCTTCGCCAGCGGCATATCCATGCCGCCGCCCACCGGCGCCGCCGCCGCCTTCATGCCTTCGGACGCCGCCGACATACCCGCCATCTTCGGCACCGATGCCGCGGCCACGGCCTCGCCAGCACGCTGAAAATCCGTCAACGGCGACAACTGATCGACCACCTGCAGCACGGCCGGATGCGGCGGCGCGCCGCCCGCGGCAGGCGTGTACCGCACCTTGACGAAACTCTCCCCGTACCAGCCCTTCGATGGATCGAAGTCGCCGTTCGCCGTGATCGCATACAGATCGCCCGACTCATCCGCGACCAGCCCCTGCCCGGCCATCCACACGCCCGACGTCATCGGCATCTGCGCCGCCACCGTCGCGCTCGCCACGTCAAACGCCGTGATCCCGCCCGTGTACCCGGCCGCAATCTCATACACCGAACCGTGCGCAAAGAAGATCGTTTTCCGGCCGCGCAGCCCTGAGCCATCGGGAAGGCTCGTCATCACGAGCGAACTGCGCTGCTTCCACATCGACGTGTCGGCGCCCTGCACATCCACCGGCGCGAACGCCTGCGAGCCATCCGCCAGGTTCAGACCGAACATCCGGTACCGCCCGCTCGCCGGCGTGCCCGAGCCGTCCACACTCACCCAGCACACGCCATACCAGCGCTGCGCGTCCGGATCGATCACGCCGGTGCTCAGGCATCCCCACTTGTCATTGATCGAGTGGAAGTCAATCTTCGCCGAGCCCTGCACCGGCACGCCCAGCGTCCCCTGCCAATACCCCTCGCCCGTCTCGGCGTCGACGCCGCGCACCACGTTCGCCATGCTCGGCAGCACCATCACGTAGCGCCGGGTCGCGTTGATGCACGGCAGAGCCGCGCACATCCTGCCGGGTGTCAGTGTCAAGATGCCGCCAATGAGCGGCTGTGCTTCCATGCCGCGCGCATCCCCGATCACCGGAATCGTGGTCTCCAGCACCAGCCCCTTCGCCGCCACGCTGGCCTGCGTCAACACCGTCTCGTGCGTGTTCATGCCGGTGCGCGCATTGTCGTACGCCCGCGTGGTCACGCCCGCCTGCTGCCCGTACGCCGAAGCGGAGAACGCGATACAGAAGAGGGCCAGAGCCACGGCGACAGCACTGCGCACGCCCACGGCGATCCCAGGCGGCCTCGGAATCGGCTGGTTCAACGGCCTCCATAAGTGCAGGCAATATTCATGGTTGTTGATCCACTCGGACTTCGGCGGATGCAACTGCATCACCGTCTCTTCGTCGTCCCAGAACAGCGCCTTTACGAAGCACATCTCCGCCCAATTTGGGCACCTGTTACGCAGGGACACGGACACGTGCTCCCAAGGGACATCTTCGTCGGCATCCCCAGGCGACGCGAGTATCTTTAGCTCCTGGCCGCATGGTCCCGGCAACACGAACGCACCGAAATCATCCCCAGCGCGCGAGCCGTACGGCCCCAGGCCCACCCGGTACCTTTCTAATTCGGCCGAAATTCTCATCTTGCCCCGACTCTTCATCTAATACCCCCCTTTCGGAACCAACGATTTGCTAGATCGAACAGCAGACCCGCTAGGACAGCGCAGACCCGCTAGGACAGCGGAACCCCGCCCACCACTTCGTCGCACGACGGCTCCTTTCGCGCCTCAATCTGCTCGGCATGCTTTAGCAGCAACTCTGCCAACGCTCTTGCCTGGCGTGGCGAGAAAACGATGTACCCCGCACCGTCCGCGTCAGGCTGAATGTTCGGGTGATTGACCACTACATCGCGGCCATCTAGCGACTGCCCAACCCAAAGGGTGTTTGGCTCACGACTAGGTGGAAAGAAACCAGCTTTCTCCGCCATCTACGCCCCCCCATATACGTCACGCTCTTTAGGTCCAAAGACTCCCCGGCCGGCCCCACACCCACGAAGCTCCTCCAGTAGCACGTCAGCCAGCCACTCGTGTTGGCTAGCCC
>JALYIA010000156.1 GCA_030776065.1 Acidobacteriota bacterium | reverse complement strand
GCTGTGGGCGGCGCCTGTGCGGGCCGGTGCGGCCGGCGCCTGTCTCCGTAAGGTTGCGGGAGGAAACAGTGGGGGGGCGACCGGAACGTCGTGGCTCCCGTACGCGTCTACTCTTCAAGGAGGAACGCCGCCATGAATCCAGGCAAGCGCCCCGTCTCTCCATCCCTGCGGATCGCCGCGCGTGCCGTGTGCGCCGGGCTGGCTGTGCTGCTGGTTGTGCCTCTGGCAGCGAGGCGCCGCGCGTTGGCTGCGCAGGCCGCGACCGATGTCCGGGGGCACGCCTCCGATGTCCGGGGGCATATGACGATGACCTCGCTGCGACCCGCGCAGCCGGGGGATCGCGAGCGGGCGGATGCGATCGCGGCGGCGGCGCGGGCGGCAGCGGAGCCGTACCGGGACTTCCACAAGGCGCTGGCGGATGGGTACGTGATCTTCCATCCGGAGTGGAAGCAGAGCGTGTACCACTTTACGGACAACGAGCATGCGTTCCGGAACACGATGCGGTTCGATGCCTCGCATCCCACGTCGCTGCTGTACGAGCGGACGCCGCCTGCGGTGCCGGGCGGGGATCCGGGATACAAGCTGCTGGGCGTGATGTACACCGCGCCGTTTTCTGTCTCCGAAGAGGAGCTGAACAAGCGGGTTCCCTTGTCCATGGCCCGCTGGCATCTCCACACCAACCTGTGCATTCCTCCCGCGGGGCAGACGGCAGGTCTGGCGGGGCCGAAGCCGAAGTTCGGCCTTGCCGGTTCGATCACCACCGCAGACGCCTGCATTGCGGCGGGCGGCACGTTTCTGCCGCACCTGTTCGGGTGGATGGTGCACGTCTATCCCTTTGAGGCCGACCCGGCGAAGGTGTGGTCTGCGGGCGAGCAGGATATGCACGACATGAGCCGCGACCCGATGCCCGCGGGCATGACGATGCCGGCGGGTCACACGGATTGAGTTCGGGCAGCGGCTCAGGTCGTGTGGTCGACGACGATCTTCCAGCCTTGGTCGGTCTTCTCGAGGACGACGGAGAAGAGGCCGTCGGCTCCGCCGCCTTCCTTCTTGCTGCGGTCCAGGTGGTAGCGTCCGATGCACGCGGCGAAGCTGTTGCTGAGCGGGTGAACCTCGAGCTCCGAGTAGCCGAGGACCCCCATGCTGCTGCGGCTTGGGTAGTCGTGCTTGTACTCGGCGACGATCTCGGCGAAGCCTCGCGAGACCTGGCGGCCGATGAAGAGGGTCTCGGGGGAATCCTTGTAGCCGGAGACGAAGCCCTCGATGTCTCCGTTGTTCCAGGCCTTCTCCTGCGCCAGCAGCACCTTGATGACGTCGAGCTCCTCGCGCGACGCGGTGTGGAGCGGGTTGGCTGCGGTGCGGCCCTGCGCGATGCCCGGCATGGCAGCGGCCGCGAAGAGGAGCGTGGCGAGTGCGAGTGCGAGAGGCGTGCGTGTGGTTTGCTGTCTGCCGCGCATTGTGGGGACCTCGTGTGGGAACGAGTGTAAATGCTGAACTCGGTTCCCTGGTACGTGGCGTAAGCAGCAGCGCTAGATTGACTCGAAGGTGTCTCTCAACGTGACCTCACCAGTTCTGCTGACGGAAGCTGTGAATGGAGGCGCGTGGTTTCGGACGAGGTTTTCCATGCGGGGTAAAGCCCGCGTGATCGCCTCTCCCATTTCGCTGCCGGACAGTTGATTTCTGGAGAAGTAAAACATACGGACGAGGCTATTCCGGACTGCCTCTTTCTCCACCAGATTGCGCCTGATCCGGGCGTCTGTCGTGAGCAAACACCATCCATTCCGACCGACAACCGGTAACCAGACTGTATCCGGTGTTCCCGGCACAAAGTGATCCAGATGCTTTTGGCAGCTTGCACCATACTTGTCGATCGCTTGCACGATGTGTGGATTGCGGCAGTGATTCTCATCAAGGAAGATGATGAGATCGCTCAGGCAGCGTTCCCGCGGTTCATCTCCCATCGGATCGCATCCTCGAGCACTGCAGGGGCAACCTGATACTCAAGCGCGAGGTCTGCTACTGACTCCCGAGAATTGAACCGCCCAGCAATCACAGCCGTGGAGATGCCCGTTCCCGCAAGTACCGGTCTTCCGAACGATATCGTTGGACTGATTGAGATGTTCTTCGGCTCATTCTGGTGCTCCGTGACGATGAAGGGGTAAAGGTGTGTCACTTTGCTTGCTTTGTCTCGCGCCACGCGATGGAGATACAGGGAGACGAATTCTCTAATCTCCTTTTGTCCCTTGTACGTGAGATTGACCACGTCTTCCCCTTCACGAATGCAGAGACTTACGCCGTCCGTCTCGAACGCTTCGTCAAGCAGAGGATGATCAGTTCTGCGCAGGAGCTTGAGTTCGTTCAGCGCTTTCCGGATGCGTTGAAGAGGCAACGAGTGTGTTTTGCGCATGGCTTTCAGGACATGAGCTTCCGCCAGGTTGTTGAATGAAAGCCAACTCGGCGCTGGAGTAGTAATCAGGCCGTCTGTTCCGATCCAATGACGCAGAGTATCTCGAGGCACACCGACATAATGGGCCGCCTGAATGCAGCTATATGCGGGAGTGTCGAATACGTTCTGGACGAGCGGCTCCATAAACCTAGTCTATAGCACGCAACATGGCGCACTACAGCGCAGTTGCACGTACCAGTGACGTTGAGGAGACGCCATGCTTCAGGCGAGGCCGGTGGATTCGGCTTGCTCCTGGGCGTGGTAGCTCGAACGGACGAGCGGGCCGGATTCGACGTGGCGGAAGCCGAGGGCGAGGGCTTCGTGCTTGAGGAACGCGAACTCGTCCGGCGTGTAGAAGCGCTGCATGACGAGGTGGTCCCGGCTGGGGCGCAGGTACTGGCCGATGGTGAGGATGTCGACCTTACGGTCGGCGAGGTCGCGGAAGACGGCGAGTAGTTCGTGGATCTCTTCGCCTAGGCCGACGATGATTCCCGTCTTGGTGACCTGGCTGTATCCGGCTTCGGCGGCAAGCTCTTTGGCGCGGCGGAGGAACTCGAGCGAGCGCGGGTAGCGGCCGCCGGATTTCGCGATCGTGTAGAGGCGCGGAACGGTCTCGATGTTATGGTTCAGGATCTCGGGGCGGGCGTGGACGACCATGCGGAGGGCGTCGTCGTTGCCCTGGAAGTCCGGGGTGAGGACCTCGACGCGGGTTCCGGGGGATTGCAGCCGAATTTCTTGGATGACGTCGACGAAGGCCTGGGCGGCGCCGAGGTTGTCGTCGTCGCGGTTGACGCTGGTGATGACGGCGTGGGCCAGGCCGAGCTGGGCGACAGCGTAGGCGACGCGGCGGGGCTCGTCGGTGTCGATCGGGTCCGGGCGGCCTTTGGGGACGGCGCAGAAGCCGCAGCGCCGGGTGCAGAGGTTGCCGAGCATCATGAAGGTGGCGGCCTTCTGGTTCCAGCACTCACCGATGTTGGGGCACTGCGCGGACTCGCAGACGGTGTGGAGATGGAGGTCGCGGGCGAGCTTCTTGAGGTTGTGGAAGGTCTCGCCGCCGGGCGCTTTGGCTTTGAGCCAGGCGGGCTTTCGCGCCGGCTTTCGCGGAGCAAGCTCGATCTGGATCAGATCGGAGAGGGCTGTGGCCGGCGGGGTCATCGTGTGTATTGTATCGCCGGGGGCGAGGGGCTAGCGGAGGTGGTCCCGGGTTTCGGGGCGGACGAGGTAGAGGAAGAAGACGAGGGTGAGCAGGCCGCGGACCAGGAAGAAGGCGGTGTGGACGCGGGTGAAGAAGATCAGGTCTCCCGCGGCGAGCAGCAGGCAGCCGGCGGTGACGAGCGCCCAGCCCCACTTGCGGAGGCGGAGCAGGCCGAAGATGCCGACGGCGAGCAGGCTGCAGAGCGCGAGGATTCCCCCACGGGCGCGTCCCTGGCCGAAGACACCGGAGAGCGCGCCGTAGACGTTGAGGGTGGTGGACAGGATGAGGAAGAGGCAGATGGCGGCGACGCCGGGCAGCAGGGACGGCGTCTCGGAGCTGGACGGCGTCTGGTGGCTGGCCGGCGTCCCGGAGCTGGCCTGGTAGCGGGGGTCGTCGTCGGGTGGGTCGTCGGGCCGCGCGCCGGTGTGGGGCTGGCGGAGCGGCGTGGTGTGGGGTTCGTGGGGCATCGGGGTTTGGGGTTCCGGTTAGAGGGTGTGGAGGTAGGCGAGCAGGTCGTCGAGGTCCTCGGGGTCGAGCGAGTTGCCGAGTGCGGGCATCAGGTTGCGGCCGTGCAGGATGGTGGCGGAGACGCGTTCGTCGTTGGCGGGCGCTCCGCTGGGGAGCGCGGGTTTCTTGTAGAGGCTGAGGAGCGCGGGTCCGCGGAGCGGCGCGTCCTTGCGGTCGTAGTGGCAGAGGGCGCAGCGGGCCTGGAAGACGGCGTGTCCGCGAGCCTGCTGCGGGTTGAGGCGGTCGAGCGGCGTGGGCGGCGTGTAGCGGTGGCAGCCGGCGGCGGCGGCCGTTTCAAACTGTTCCGACCCACATAGCCCGCCTTGGATTCCGAACGTACCGAAGACGAACGCGGTACACAGCGG
>JALYIA010000155.1 GCA_030776065.1 Acidobacteriota bacterium | reverse complement strand
GCGTGAGCAGCGTGGTGAGGAGGCGTGGGGCAGGGGAGGGAAGCTAGCGGGCGGGGCGCGGCTGGCGCGCGGGGGGGCGGCGCGGCTTGGAGCCTTTGGCGGGCGCTTTGATCTGGGCGTACTCGGGCACGCGCTTTTTGGGGACGACCTTTTTGCCGGTGGCGGCGCGGCCGAGCGCGGTGACCTCGCCGGGGGTGAGCTCGCGGAACTCGCCGGGCGCGACGTCGAGCCGGAGTGCGCCGTAGCCGATGCGGCGGATCTTTTCGACGTGGTGGCCGATCTCCTCGAACATCTTGCGGAGCTGGCGGTTGCGGCCTTCGGTGAGGGTGACCTGGTACCACGGGTTGTCGCCGCCGCGCGCGAGCTCGACCTGGGCGGGCGCGGTGACGATGCGGTCGCGGCGGCCTGCACGAACCTCGTCGAGGCGGCCGCGATCGATGACGATGCCGCGGCGGATCTGGTCGAGGCCGGACTCGGGCGGGGTGCCGCTGACCTTGACGAGGTAGGTCTTCTGGACGCCGGCGGAGGCTTTGGAGAGCGAGTTGGCGAGGGCTCCGTCGTTGGTCATCAGCAGCAGGCCCTCGGAGAGGTAGTCGAGGCGGCCGACGGGGTAGACGCGGGTGGTGGCGGTCTTCGGGCCTTTGGCGGCCTGCATGAGGGACATGACGGTGGGGCGGTGCTGCGGGTCGTCGAGCGTGGTGACGTAGCCGCGCGGCTTGTTGAGCATGTAGTAGCGGTGGGGCTCGGCGCCATGGAGCAGCTTGCCGTCGACGCGGATGTGGTCGCGCGCGGCGTCGTGGCGTGTGCCGAGCTCGGTGACCACGGTTCCGTTGACCTTCACGCGGCCTTCGAGGATGAGCTCCTCGGCCTTGCGGCGGCTGGCGATGCCGGCGGCGGCGAGGATCTTCTGGAGGCGCTCGCCGCGCGGTTCGGCGGCGGCTTCGGGGGAGGGCTTCGAACTGGGGGACTTTGCCATGCGGGTGGGGACGCCAGATTGTATTATCGCCGGTTTCGGCGCGGCGCGCAGCGGGAGCGCTGGCGGGGCGGGTTGTGGCCGGGTGGGTTGGGCGCGGTCCATTGGAGTCCATCGGGGTCGATCGGGGTGCATTGGAGTCGATCGGGGTCGATTCGGGTGGGGTGCGCGGGGGAGTGGCCGGTATAATCGTCTCTTCAGCCGCGCCGGAGCGACTTCGGCGACGAGGGGTTGCTATGCCTTTAGAGACGACGAAGAACATCTGGCACAACGGTCAACTGATTCCCTGGGAGAAGGCGCAGATCCATGTGATGAGCCACGTGGTTCACTACGGCTCTTCGGTGTTCGAAGGGCTGCGCTGCTACACGCAGCCGAACGGGGCGGGCGTCTTCCGGCTGGAAGAGCACATGCAGCGGCTGTTGGATTCGGCGAAGATCTACCGGATGCCGCTGGGCTACACGGTCGACGAACTGTGCGCGGCGGTGGTGGATGTGGTGGAGGCGAACGGTGTGGCTCCGTGCTACATCCGGCCGGTGGCGTTTCGCGGGTATGGCGAGATGGGCGTGAATCCCCTGAAGTCGCCGGTTGAGGTGTACATCGCGAACTTTCCGTGGGGCAAGTACATTCCGGGAAACGTGGGCGCGGATGTGTGCATCTCGAGCTGGAACCGGCTGGCTCCGAACACGATGCCGTCGCTGGCGAAGGCCGGCGCGAACTACATGAACTCGCAGCTGATCCGGATGGAGGCTGAGATCAACGGCTACTCGGAGGGCATTGCGCTCGATGTGAACGGGTACCTGTCGGAGGGCTCGGGCGAGAACCTGTTCGTCGTCCGCGGAGGCGTGCTGTATACCACGCCGCTGGCGAACTCGGTGCTGAACGGGATCACGCGGAGCTCTGTGCTGACGATCGCGAAGGACCTTGGGCTGCCGGTCGTGGAGCAGGTGCTTCCGCGCGAGATGCTGTACATCGCCGACGAGGTGTTCTTCACGGGCACGGCGGTGGAGGTGACGCATGTGCGGTCGGTGGACCGGATTCCGGTGGGCAGCGGAGAGATCGGGCCGATCACGGCGGCGTTGCATGCGGAGTTCTTCGGGATCGTGAACGGCACGCGTCCGGACAAGTACAACTGGCTGACTCCGGTGACGGTGCGGGCGGCGGAGCCTGTGGGCGTGTAAGAGCGGGAGTAAGTGATGGCAGGGAGGCGGCCGATGCGGCCGCCTCTTTGTATTTTGTACACGGTTGTATTTTGGGTGGGCGCTGGGGTTCTTTGAAGCAGGCGCGGCGCTGGGAGCGCGGTGGGCTTAGTTCTCGGTCGGGGGCTCGGCGTGGTCGACGACCAGGGTGAGAACGGGGCCTTTGGCGGGCTGGAGCTTGAGGCCGAGCTGCTCTTCGAGGGCGGTGAAGATGCCGGGCGAGGCGTTTGGGTCGGGGTCGGAGGAACTTTCGCGCGCCCACTTGAGGGTGAAGTTGTAGCGGCCGGGGAGGCCAGTCTTGTCTATTACGGTTTGCTGGCGCTCCTCGGCGAGCATGGAGGCGAAGTCGGCCATGGTGGCTGCTGTGGCAGTGAGATTCCAGGCGGTGTCCTGCCACTTCTCGTTGATGCTGCCGTGTGTGACGTCGGGTTCGGCTGGAGTGAGCTTTGAACCGGTTTTGACAGGAACCAGGTCAAAGACCCGCAGTATCTTTGACTCTGGATGGGACCGAAGGCGGAAGCGCTCTTCCAGAAGCGGAATGAGCATGCACTGGAGCTGGCGATCTGAGAGTTTGACGGGAGCTGCCGGACCAGAACCCAGGACCTTTGCCTCGATGTCGTAGCGGACCGAAGCGATGGAACCGGGAATACCGGTGATCTGGTTTTCGCGGAGGTGATAGGCCTGCTGGATCAGCTGCACGAGACTGACGTTGGTTGCAGTGTAACGATCATTGCCCCAGGTCGCAGCGAAGTTACCGTTGTCCGTGTGGTTGGGGTGGATGGAGACCACGTCGTAGGTTCGGCCAGCGGCTACCTGCTCGCAAGGCGCATTGGCTGCGGCGGGGAGCTGGGCGTGGGCGAGTGGGGCGGCGAGGGCGAGGGCGATGAGGAGGACGCGGTTTGGCATCGTGGTGATCGAGGTAAGGGTAACGCAGGCTGGGGCGCGGGATTCTGTCGTGGGTGTGGGGTAAAGCGAATCACAGAGGGCACGAGGAAGGGAGAGGACACAGGGAGGTTAGGTCGACGGTTCGGGAGGGCGGTGCGGCTTAGTTCTCCGTGGGGGGCTCGGCGTGGTCGACGACCAGGGTGAGGACGGGGCCTTTGGCGGGCTGGAGCTTGAGGCCGAGCTGCTCCTGCAGGGCGGTGACGAGGGTGGGCGGGGCATCGTCGGCGGGGGGTGCGTCGTCGCGGGACCACTTCAGTTCGACGTCGTACACGCCGGTGAGGCCGGTCTTGTCGATGACGGTGCGGTGCATCTGGTTGGAGAGCGTGTGGGCGAGATCCTTCATGGGGATGTGGGTGGCCGTGAGTGCGGTGTTGTGGACGGTGGTGTTCGCGCTGTCGAGGTCCTGGACCGCGGAGGGTTTGAACCTGGGGCCGCCGGGCAGGACGACGAGCTCATACAGCGGGAGGGTTTTCTCTTCGGTGTGGGCCTGCACGTGGAAGCGGTCGCGGAGGATAGGCAGAAACATGGCGCGGCGCTGGGCTTCGGTGAGTTTTTTCAAGGCCTGGGGATCCGCGTCGAGGATCTTGGCCTGGATGTCGAAGCGCATGGAGGCGAGGGGGGCGGGGACGCCGAAGATGAGGTCGGGCCGGATGTTGTAGGCGAGATCGAGCAGCATCTTGAGGGGGAGGTTGGAGGCGGTGAAGACGGTGTCGTTCTGGTCGATGTCGGTGCCGGAGG
>JALYIA010000154.1 GCA_030776065.1 Acidobacteriota bacterium | reverse complement strand
CGGCTGGACGCAGCGCAGTGCGAGAGAGTGCGGCGGGCGGCGGGGCGCATGTGGCGAAGGAGTCGGGTGTGCGGAGGCTGCCCGGGATGCGGCGGCGCGCGGGCGTGGGCGTGGGCATGCGCGGGGGCCTGGAGGACGCCTCCGGCTGGATGGTGATGACCTCGACGACCACGTGGACCGGAGACGGGGCGCGCGTGGTGATGACGTCCGTGCGCGGTTCGGCTGGTCCGGGGGCGGCGCGAAGGATGGCCGAGGCCGTACGCAGCGACTTTGGAGGGCCGGCGGAAGCGCCGTCCGGTGCGGCCGGGCAGCCGCAGAGCCAGCAGAGTTTTCCCTACGCAGCAGCCGTGCCGGTACGTGGCGGGTGGCTGATCGTTCCGTTGTAAACGTGTGGTTCAACCTAACAGTGAGGTGGTCGTATGTCTGAAGTAACTAATCAATTAGTTGGTGTGCGGGACAGGAAGCGGCTGGGACTCTCCGCGGGCGCGGTGCTGTCGACGGCGCTGGCTGTGAGCCTGCTCTTCCATGAGAGTGCGGGGCACGCGGCAGGCACGTCCTCTCCGCTGGACGATAACAGCGTAGCGGCGCTGACGGCGCTCGATCGCGCGGTGGAGTCGGTGGCGGCGCGGGTGGGGCCCGCGGTGGTGAATGTGCAGGTGACCTCCCGGGGGTCCGACGAGCAGGCGGCGATGCGGGGAGGGCAGGAGGGTCTGCCTCCGGGCTTTGCGCAGTTCTTCGGGCCGGATGGACCGTTCGGCGGCGGCGGCGGGCGGGCGCAGGGCAGGCGGATGCAGCCGCAACAGCAGCCGCTCGAGCACGGCGTGGGATCTGGCGTGGTGGTGTCGCCGGACGGCTACATCGTGACGAACAACCACGTGGTGGACGGCGCGCTCGAGGTGAAGGTGACGATGAACGATCGCCGGGTGATGAACGCCAAGGTGATCGGCACGGACAAGCTGACGGACCTGGCGGTGATCAAGATCGACGGGCACAATCTGCCGTTTGTGTCGTGGGGCGACTCGGCCACGCTGCGCCCGGGACAGACGGTGCTGGCGTTCGGCAGCCCGTTCGGGTACTTCCAGAACTCGGTGACGCGCGGGATCGTCTCCGCCGTGAACCGGCAGAACCCGTACAGCGACGATGCGCGAAAGCCGGGCGGCTTTATCCAGACGGATGCGGCGATCAACCCGGGCAACTCGGGCGGGGCGCTGGTGAATGCGCATGGCGAGCTGGTGGGGATCAACACGTTTATCATCTCGAACTCGGGCTCGTTCGCGGGTGCGGGGTTTGCGATCCCGGCGCAGATTGCGAAGGCGACGACGGACCAGTTGATTGCGCATGGAGCGGTCCACCACGGGTACCTGGGGATCACGCTGAACGATGTGACGCCGGAGAATGCGCAGTTCTTCCATCTGAACGAGGCGACGGGCGCGCTGGTGGCGCAGGTGACGCCGGACGCTCCGGCGGCGAAGGCGGGGCTGAAGCAGGGCGATGTGATCGACCAGTTGGACGGCCGCAAGATCGCCGACGCCAGCGCGCTGCAGGTGGCGGTGAGCCAGAGGCAGCCGGGCGAGACGGTGCACCTGGGGATTCTGCGGGACGGGCAGCCGCGCACAGTGGACGTGAAGGTGGGCGAGTACCGCAAGGCCGGGGCGGAGGTCGCCGAGACGGAGAGCGGCTCCGGTCCGGGCAAGGCGGGCAGGCTCGGCGTGGCGGTGGACGACCTGAACAGCGAGGTGCGGCAGCAGTTGAATCTTCCGGCCGAGGTGAAGGGCGCGGCGATTGCGGAGGTGCGTCCTGGAAGCCCGGCGGAGGATGCGGGGCTGCAGCCCGGGGACGTGGTGCAGGAGGTGAACCGCACGCCGATCGGGTCCGCGGAGCAGTTCGCGAACGCGGTGCGGGCCAACCCCGCGGGCAAGGACATGCTGCTGCTGGTGTGGTCGAAGGGGAGCTCCAGCTACCGGGTCGTTCGGCCTACGAGCGGGATCCAGAGCGGCATGTAGACTGGGACAGCAACGGAGGGCCGTCGCACGCGGGTGCGGCGGCCCATTTTTCGCGTGTGGCTCGGGCGTGGGGGCTCAGGCGAAGGTATGCTTCGTGGCAGAGGGCCTCGCGGGGGCCGCGTGTGAGGGCTTTGCGGGGCTTTGTGCGAAGACTTTGTGTCAGACAGGTTCCGGCGGCGGGCGGAACATCCCATGTCTCTGAACGGTCATCTGAAGCCCGAGAAGCCCGGGCGTGGAGCGATGAGAAGCCCCGGGCCGCCGATTCGGCACTGTGGGAGACGGGATGCATGTTGTTGTCTTCGGGCTGACGATCTCCTCGTCGTGGGGCAACGGGCACGCGACGCTCTGGCGTTCGCTGGTGCGTGCGCTCACACGGCGCGGCCATACGGTTGCCTTCTTCGAGCGAGACGTTCCCTACTACGCGGATACGCGCGATCTGTGGCGGCTGGACGATGGCGCGTGCCTGCATCTGTATCGCACGTTCGCCGAGGTCGCGCCGAGGGCGAGGCGGGAGCTGGCGGAGGCGGACATGGCGATCTGCACGAGCTTCTGCCCGGACGGACCTGCCGCCTCGGAGCTGATCCTCGACTCCCGTGCGGGGATACGCGCGTTCTACGACATGGACACGCCGGTGACGCTCGACCGCCTGCGCGGAGGCGGCGCCGTGAGCTACCTTCCGCCGGCGGGGCTTTCGCGGTTCGACCTGGTGCTGAGCTATACGGGAGGACGTGCACTGGAGGAGTTGACGAGCCGGCTGGGAGCGCGCGAGGTTGCAGCGCTGTATGGCTGGGTCGATCCCGAGCTGCATCATCGTGTGGGTGCGGTGGAGCGGTTCCGCGCGGCGCTGTCGTATCTGGGGACCTATGCGGCCGATCGGCAGGATGCGCTGACGGAGCTCTTTCTGCGGCCTGCGGCACTCAGGCACGACCTGCGATTTGTGATCGGCGGGGCGCAGTATCCGGCCGAGTTTCCATGGTCGTCGAACATCCACTTCACGCAGCATCTGGAGCCGGCGCAGCATCCGGCCTTCTTCAGCTCGTCGCGGGCCACGCTGAACGTGACCCGTCGCGCGATGCTGGTCTCCCGAGGAGGGGCTGGCGCTGCTGCCCGACGGCGTGCTTTCGTTTCTGCTGTTTCCGGTGGACAGGCCCGAGCTCTTCGACGCGGTGTGCACGAACGGCGCGGGCGAGGTGACGGAGATTCAGGTGAAGCGGCGCGGAGCGGAGACACGCTGGATCTGGGGCGCGATCAAGATGCCCGGTGCGGTGTTCCATGCGCTCTACCGGTTGTGGTGCAGGCCGGAGCGCCGAGACGAGTACCTGGGCACGCTGGTGAACGCGTGGATTGCGGAGGGTGGGCGCGCGTTCGGCGTCGAACGCGGCACGGAGTACGTGGATGTAGGTACGCTGCACGGATATCGTGCGGCGCTTCATCTGCTGGAGGAGAAGCAGGGCATGCCCGCGGCGGATTCGAGCCGCATCTCACAGAACGAAGGTGCGTATGAGTGAAGGACGACGCCCGGTGCTCGATCTGCCGGCGATGAGCGATGCGACGCTGGCGCAGAGGATCGAGGAGCTCGGTCCGTGGTTCCACAACCTGCGGCTGGGGGGCCTGGAGACCGCGCCGCAACACTTTCTGGGGGACTATCCCGAGATCAAGTTCCGGAGCTTCCGGGACGCTCTTCCGAGCCGGATGGATGGGATGAGTGTGCTCGATATCGGCTGCAATGCGGGCTTCTACTCCTTCGAGATGAAGCGCCGCGGGGCAAGCCGGGTGCTGGGGATCGATACGGACGAGCGGTACCTGCGGCAGGCGCGGTTCGCAGCCGAGGTGCTCGGGGCGGATGTGGAGTTTCGCCGCGTGGCGGTGTGGGATGTGGCCGCACTGGGGGAGCGCTTCGACCTGGTCATCTTTATGGGCGTGCTCTACCACCTGCGGCATCCTCTGCTTGCGCTGGACCTGATCCATGAGCACGTGGCGGGGGACCTGTTGCTGTTCCAGAGCATGCAGCGGGGCAGCCGCGCGACAGCTGAGATTGCGCTCGACTACGACTTCAACGAGCCCGCGCCGTTCGATGACCCGGGCTTTCCCAAGATGCACTTCATCGAACATCGCTACTCGCACGACGAGACGAACTGGTGGGTGCCGAACCGCGCGTGCGTGGAGGCGATGCTGCGGTCGTCGGGGTTTGCGATTCAGGCTCAGCCGGAGGACGAGGTGTACCTGTGCCGGCGGCAGGCTGTGCCGGTTCCGCCGGACGGACCGCACTGCGTGTATCCGGCGAAGGCGCGGCAGGCGTGATGGGCGTTGCGGTGGGTGCGGTGGGTGCGATCGGTGCGGTCGATGCCGCGCGCCTGCTGAGCGAGGCGCAGGCGCTTCTGGAGCGTCGCGAGCTGGACGCGGCGGAGGTGCAGGTTCGGCGCGCCGAGGCCGCGGGCGCCGACGCGGATGGCTGCGCCGCCGGGCTGTGGACCGTGCATATGCTGCGTGGGGAGTTTGAGGAGGCGTGGCGGCAGAGCGACGCGATCCGGGCGAGGGGCGCGCCGGATCCACACCGCTTCTGGAACGGCGAGCCGGTGGAGGCCAAGCGCGTGATCGTGCGCTGCCTGCACGGGTTGGGAGACGCGGTGCAGATGATGCGGTACATGCCTGCGCTAGAAAGGCTCTGCGCGGAGTTGACGGTGGAGGTGCCGCCCGCCCTGGTGGAGCCGGCGCGATGGTTCGACGGCGTCCATCGGGTGATCACCTGGGGTGCGGATGCACCACCGGAGGCGCCGGACTGGGACGTGCAGGTGGAGGTGATGGAGCTGCCGTACCTGTTCCGAACCCGGTTGGCGGAGCTTCCTCTAGCCGAGCGCTATTTGAAGCTGCCGGAGGAGGTTCGCGACGCCGCGCGGAGAGCGATGGGCGTGCCAGGCCTGCCGCGTGTAGGGTTCGTGTGGGCGGCGGGGGAGTGGAACCCGGCGCGATCGTTGCCGGTCGAGCTGGTGGGACGGATGGTGGCTGCTACACGGTGCGAGTGCTGGAACCTGCAGGGCGGCCGACACCGCACCGACTGGGCGCATGTCCCGGGGACGGCGGCGACGCGCGATGCGTGCGAGGTGGGGGAGGGGATTGTGAGTCTGGCGGCGGCGATCGAACAGCTCGATCTGGTGATCACGGTGGACACCCTGGCTGCGCACCTGGCTGGAGCGCTGGGGATCCCGGCGTGGGTGCTGGTGCAACATGCCGCGGACTGGCGGTGGATGGCTGCGGGCAGGGACTCGCCGTGGTACCCGACGGTGAGGCTCTACCGGCAAGGCGCTCCGGGAGACTGGGCCGGAGTGGTCGACGACGTGGTGTGCGACCTGCAGGCATGGGCTGCGCGCAGGCCGGAGACGCCGCGTGCGGGCTAGTGCGGAGATGGAACACGCGGGCAGCCTGCGGCGCCGGTGGGACAGCTACGACGTGTACCTGTTCGACATCGACGGCACGTTGCTGCAGTGCACCGATGCGGTGCACTACTTCGCGTTCTGCGACGCGCTGACCCACGTGGCTGGACGCGCGGTGAACCTGGACGGCGTGGTGGCGCATGGCAACACCGATGTGGGGATTCTGCGGGACGCGTTCCGGCGCGCGGGGGTGGAGGATGAGGCGTGGAGGCCCAGACTGCCGGAGCTTCGCCGGCGCATGTGCGGCTTCGTCGAGCAGCAGAGGGACGGGCTTCGGGTGGAGGTGCTTCCCGGGGTGCGGGATGTGCTCGGACATCTGCGGCGACGGGGCGCTCTGCTCGGAGTGGCGACGGGGAATCTGGAGGGGATCGGCAGGCTGAAGCTGGAACGCGCGGGTCTGCTGGAGTCCTTCGCGTTCGGCGGCTTCAGCGATGCGTACGAGACCAGGGAAGGCGTGTTCGGGGGAGCGATGCAGCAGGCGTTTGCCCTGAGCGGGCGGAGTGGGACCGCGTGTGTGGTGGGCGATACGCCTGCCGACGTGCGAGCTGCGCGCGCGCACGGGCTGGACGCGATCGCAACGGCGACGGGCATCTACTCCGCGGAGGAGCTGCGTGCGGAGAGGCCGGGGCTCTGCGTGGCGTCGCTGACCGAGCTGCTGCGCGGGTGGTCAGCGGAGGACTGACACCACGTCTTCAAGCTGCTGCGCGCGATGCTCGGCCGTGTGCGAGGCGAGGATGCGTTCGCGCGCACGGCCTCCGAGCCTGGCTCGGGCCTCGGGGGACAGGTTGCGAAGGATGTCGGCGACCTCGTGCTCGTCGGACGGCAGCAGGATCTCTTCGCCGGGGGTGAGGAACTGGTCGAGCCCGGGCCAGTTGTCGGAGAGGATGGCCGCGCCGCACGCGGAGGCCTCAAAGAGCCGTACAGAAGGGGAGTAGCCGGCGGCCACCATCTCGTCCCGCGTGAGATTGAGGGTGAATCGCGAGGAGCAGTAGAAGGCGGGATGCTGCGGCGGAGCCAGATGGACGATGCGATCGACGTTGGGAGCCCACGTGGCGGCTGGCGGGTACTGCGGCCCGGCTACGATGAACCTCCGCTCCGGCAGAAGGGCGGCGGTACGGTCGAGCAGGCGCATGAGCTTGGGCTGACGATCGGCGGCGTAGGTTCCGAGATAGCTGAGGTCGCAGTGGAACTCCGGCCGCACAGGGACAGGGCGATACATCTCGGGGTCGACCGAGCAGTAGAAGGGGACGGCCCAGGGAGAGTGGAAGGTCTGCTCCAACTCGCGGAGCGCGGGGCCTCCCGTGAAGCTGAGGTATGCGGCGTAGTGCGGAATGAGCGCGGCTGACAGGTACTCTGTGGCGCCGCGGGAACGCAGGCCGGCCAGCGTGATCGGGGTGTCGATGTCGTAGAAGAGGATGGGGCGGGCGTGGGCCTCGAGCAGAGCCTGGGTTGCGACGATGGCGTCGGTGAAGTAGGAGCCGACGATGACCGCGTCGGCGTCGTGCGCAAGGGCGACGAGAGCCTTGCCGGCGCCGCACCAATCGTCGTACAGGTGTACGGTGCAGAACGGTGGCTGGGGCAGATCGCGGTTGCTGCGGTACCACTCGACGTCCTTCTCGACGAAGTGGATGGTGTGGCCCCGGCGGGCAAGCGCGTTGCAGAGCGACCGGTAGGTGGTGGCGTGGCCGTTTCCCCAGGAGGATGTGATGGTAAGGCCAAAGATGACGATCTTCATGCGGGGATACCCGCGGGCTGCGGGTGCTGTCTGACGTCGACCCCAGCGGCGTGAGCGAACCTGCTCCAGTCGGCCATGGTGGCGAGCGGCATGGTCTGCGCGGGTACTTCGCCGCGGCGCCGAGCCAGGCACTCGCGGAAGGCGAAGTCCGCCTGGGCTGCGCGATGCGCGTACGTGTGATCGCGAAGCGCACGCCTGTGGAACGCTGCACCGATGCCGCGCCGCTGGCCGGGGCTGTGGCTGCGAAGCGCTTCGACGACGTCTTCCGCGCGCTGGACGACCAGGATCTCCGCGCCGGACTCGAAGCAGTCGTCGATGCCGGGCCAGTCGTCACACAGCAGACAGGCGCCTGCACCGGCGACCTCGAACACACGCGTGGGTGGCGAGAAGCCGAAGTCGGCCATGGACGCGCGGTTGATGTTCATCACCATGCCCGCGGAGCAGTTGACACGGTTGTGGTCCGCGGTGGGGACGTGCCCGATCCAGCGCACGTTGGGCGGCATCGGCTTGCCGCTCCAGCCTTCTCCGCCGAGCAGAAAGCGCTGCTCGGGCGCCAAGGCGGCTGCACGCAGGAAGAGCTCTTCGACGCGAGCCTCTCGATCGGGCAGGCGATTGCCGAGGAAGGCGACATCGCAGAGCAGCGACGGCTCCGGCTGGACGGGGTGGTGCGTCTCGGGATCGAGGCCGTTGTACATGCTGTAGTACGCGCGCGCGCCGAAGCCGAGATAGCCATCTCGCGCCGACGGTCCGCCGCCGTAGGTCAGGATTGCGTCGTAGCAGGGCACATCGTGGCGGAAGGGATCGCGGGGGTCCTCGGTCATGCGGCCCAGGGTTGCGGGGGCGTCGACGTCCCAGAAGAAGACCATGCTGTGCGGCGCGCATTCGAGAACGCGGCGCTCGAGTGCGCGGTCGTCGACGCCGATGCCGCTGTGCTTGATGACGATGTCGGCGCGGGCGGCGAGCTCGAGCATGCGGTCGAGGTCGACTTCGGGCCGATAGACGACGGAGTCCACATAGCTGAAGTCGTCCGTGTCGCGGTGCTGTTGCCGGCCGTAGGCGTCGGGCTCGGCAAAGGTGATGCGATGCCCCATGCGCGAGAGGTATTTGTAACAGCCGCGGTAGTAGGTCGCCGCGCCGTTCCAGTACGAGGAGACGATGCTTGAGCCGAAGACGAAGATGTTCAATGAAGCAACTCCTCACAGATAGAGCTGAGCTGCTCGGCGCGGTGCCGGCAGGTATGGCGGGAGAGGACGGTCTCGAGACCGCGCAGGGCCTGGAGCTCTGCCACTCGCGGTTCGGAGAGGAGGCGCTCCATGGCGCGCTTCATCTCGCCGCAGTTGCGGACCTGAAGGAAGTCTTCCTTGCGGAAGAGACCTTCGATGTCGCGCCATGGGGCGGAGATCAGAGGGATACCGCAGGCGAGGGCCTCGAAGACGCGGATGGTCGGGATGCCCGCCATGGCGTGGGTGTACTGCTGCCGCGGGATGTGGACGGTGATGCGAGCGTGAGCGTAGGCGAGCGGCGCCTGCAGGTTGGGCAGGTAGCCGCCGTACTCTACGTTGGCGTTGCGGAGCGCTGCAAGGCCGCTCTCGGGATAGCGCACGCCGAAGACGCGGAAGCTTCGATGCGCGAGGTGCGAGGCGGGAGCCAGCAGGAACTTCCGTATCTCAGACGTGCGCTCGCCGTCTCCCCAGTTGCCGATCCAGACGCAGTCGGTGGTGGGTGCGACGGCGGGATATGGGCGAAATACGGTGGTGTCGGCGGCTTCGTGCAGCGTCCACACACGCCGGATGCCGAAGCGTTCGCGATAGATGGTGCAGAGCGCTTCGCCGAATGCGAGGACGCCATCGAATCTCGCGATGCCGTAGAGCTCCATCTGCTCGGGCGACGAGGAGGCGCGGTGGTGCGTGTCGTGAAAGAGCATGCGGCAGCCCAGCTCACGGCGCAGGTCAAGCAGGCAGTGCACCAGCTCGGGGGGGTTCCACTCGTGGACGATGATGAGGTCCACTCCGCGCAGTCTCTCGCGCCAGAAGGCGCTGTGGCTGAGAACTTCGGGCGGGTAGCCCGCTACGCGGAGATCGGGATACACCTCGGCGAACTGGGCGAGCGACTGCGCGCCCGTGGACTCTTCGCGGAGATTGCGGATGGACCAGTCGTCTTCGGCCTCGAACGCTGTGACGTCATGGCCGAGCTCGCCCATGGAGCGCAGCAAGCCGCGAAGGAAGTGTGCGTTGCCGTTGTTCCAGTCGGAGCGGATGGCATGAGCGAAGTATGCGATGCGGAACCTAGGCGGCATGCACGCTGCTCCTGACCACACTGTTGCTGGCCACGCTGCTGCCGGCCACGCTGCTGCTGGCCGCGAGGGATGGCTGTGCGATCAGGCGCACAAACAACGCCAGGTAGCTCTCAGCCATGCGCCGGCGGGTGAACGTCTGTGCGCGGTGCAGGGAACGCGTCCTCGCGTCGCGAAGGTGCTGCGGATCGGCGATCTCGCGCAGGACACGCCCGAGAGAGGCCGCACCCGAGAAGTAGACGGCGCCGTCGCCCCAGACCTCTCGAAGCGAGGGGATGTCGTTGGCTGCGACGGCGCATCCGCAGAGCGCGGCTTCGAGCGGCGCGAGGCCGAACGGCTCATACAGCGAGGTGCAGAGAACGACGGAGCTTTCGCGGAAGAGGTGCAGAAGGTCTGGCTCCGAAAGCTGGCCGAGGAGGCGCAGCGTGCCTGCGCTGTGCGCGGAGGTGTGCGCGGACGGGTGCGGGTGGTCCGTGGGCCCCTCGCCCGCGGCCAGGATGGGCATGGGAGCGGCGAGATCTTCGAGGAGGCGGAGGTTCTTCGCGGTATCCCAGAAGCGACCGGCGGCTACGGCCTGCAGCTTCCTCGGGGGCTTGCGCTGGCTGTGCTCCAGGGTTCGCCCGTTGGGGATGACGCCCGATGCGGTGGGCACGCGGAAGTTCGCGCGGAGGGCGGCGAGCATCCAGGCGGTGGGCGCGACGACGGCTGACGCGCCATCCAATCCGCGGCCGACCAGATCGACGTACCGGGAGAGCCAGGGTGTTGCGGGGAGCGGCGCACGCCCACACGCCTCCGACCAGCTGAGCACATCGCTGTGAGCGACCACAACACGTGGTATCGCGAGCGGCAGCGCGCCGAAGCAGTATTGGCTGGTCAGCAGAACGTCGGCGCCGAACGCATGCGCCACGGAGAGGAGCAGCGGCGCGGCTCCGCGGTAGGCGTTCGCGTTGTCCTCCATCCACTCGAGCGGGGCATCGCTCGGGGTATAGCGGAAGGCTGCGGGAAAGCGCACGCTTGTCTCGTCGCACCAGGACCTCTGCGAGGGAGACGGCATCCGTCCGAAGCTTACAAGGGCGACGTGGTGCCCGTGTGCAAGCAGCCCGGCTGCAAGCTCGCGGGTGAAGGACCACACGCCTCCGACCGTGTCCGTGGTCATCAGGACGCGCATGCCATCTCCGCCGGGCTCGCCTCCAGTTCGGCCAGCGTCAGAGGCTCCTGCTCCTGGATGTCGCTGAAGCCTTTGTCGGCGAAGAGCTGCAGGTAGAACGCGTGCGCGCGCTCCCAGGCCTGCTCGTCCGGCTGCGAGCCAAATGTAGTTACATATTCCGGACTGCCGGGGAACGGGAACATGGGCACGGGCTCGGAGACCCACACGCCCTTGCTCTTCAGGTTCGCCTGCCAGGCGGCGACGAGGGCTGGGTCGTCCTCCGCCGTCTTGATGAGGTTGGCCTGCACCCACGGGATGCGCCGGCGTGCGTAAAGGAGCAGCTCGGTGATGCGCCCGGTATCGATGCGGCAGTTCTTGTTCAATGCGTGGCGTCCCTCGTCGGTGATGCTCTCGATCCCGCACTCGAAGGAGACGCAGCGGGCGCGCGCGAGCAGGTCGAGTCCGGCCTCGTCCCACAGATCGATTCTCGTCTGGAAGCCGATCGACACCGGGCGGGCGGCGAGCTCTTCGAGCAGCACACGCACCTGCTTGCCTACGCCGAAGATCTCGTCGATGAAGTAGATGTAGTCGACGCCGCGCGCGAGCAGTTGATCGATATCCGCGATCACCTCGGCCAGGTCGCGCTCGCGGAATTTATTGCGGAACAGCGTCTTGTTGCAGAAGGTGCACGCGTACGGGCAGCCGCGCGCGAACTCCACTTCGGCGCCGAGCCTCAGGTGATCGGCGCCGTTGCCGGGGAAGATGTGGTGCATGTGGGTGTGGCGCTCGAGCGGGTAGGCGGAGTAGTCGTTTCGCTTGACCGCACGCATGTTGGTTTCGCCCAGACCGGGCGTCATGCGGAAGCGTCCCTGTGCGTCCAGCCAGCAGCAGCCGGCGATCATCTCCCATGGCGCGGTGGCGAGCCTGGGCAGCGTCTGGTCGGGCTCTCCCCGCAGGACGATATCCGCTCCGGTCTTGCGCAGGGTCGCAAGCGGCGTGACCGAACCGTGGGGCCCGATGACGACGACCTTCGAGCCGCGGCCGCGGTGCTCGCGCAGGGCATCGATCCAGAGCTTCGGCACACGAAGCTCCGGTTGAGGGCACCGCCAGAACAGGTACGAGGGCGCCGTCGGGATGACGAGGAAGTCTTCGCCGAAGTCATTCAGCCGGCGCCGTACTTCGACCGGCGTGAGCCCCTCCATGAACGCATCGACGAGCAGCACATCATGGCCGGCCTCGCGGAGCAGCCCCTGCGCGGCCAGGAGTTCGAGCGGGAGGTGCGGGGCAGCGCAGCCGAAGTAGGTGGAGCCGGTGAAGCTCCACTCGGGGTTGACGAGCGCGTACTTCATGCGAGCTCCTGCGTCAGCCTCTCCGCGGTGGAAGCGAGCTGCCGGCCATGGTTGATGACATCCGAGTTGCTGTCCCAGAAGGCCTGGATCGCCTTCAGCGTCTGGGTAACGGATCGACGGGGGCGCCATCCTGTATGCCGCTCCAGCAGGCCTGTGTTGGAGATGTAGAGCGGCTGATCGCCCGGGCGCACGTCTCTGTAGCGCAGGTCCGGCGCCTCTCCCGTCACCTGCTCGATCTGCTCGAGCATCTCGAGGATGGAGACCGCACGCTTCATTCCTCCGCCCAGGTTGTAGACGTTGCCGCGGGTGCGGGCGAGCGAGGCGCGCGCGGCCTGCATCGCGTCCAGCAGGTCATGCACGTGGAGGACGTCGCGGACCTGGTAGCCGTCGCCATAGATCGTGATCGGCCGCCCGGCGAGCGCGGTGTAGAGGAAGTGGGCCACCCATCCCTGATCCTCGTTGCCGAACTGCCGCGGACCGGCGATGCAGGACATCCGAAAGACCACGGTGGGGAGCTGATAGATCCGCGCATAGTCGCGGACATACTGATCGGCAGCGCCCTTCGAGCAGCCATAGGGGGAGTGGAAGTCCAGCTGAGCGGTCTCGTCCACGCCTTCAAATCCGGGTGCCTGGGCCGTGTAGCGCGCGCCCTCCACCGTGACCCTCAGCGAATCGAGCGAGCCGTAGACCTTGTTGGTCGAGGTATAGAGAAAGAAGGGATTGCGGCCGGACCTGCGCGCGGCTTCGAGCAGGTTGAACGTCCCCTGGGCATTGATCTCGAAGTCGGTTGCGGGGTCGTCGACAGAGGTGGTGACCGCAACCTGTGCCGCAAGATGGTAGATCTCGGTGACGCCACGCACGGCATCGCGCACGGACTTCGCGTCGCGTACA
This sequence comes from Acidobacteriota bacterium, assembly GCA_030776065.1. Taxonomy (GTDB): domain Bacteria; phylum Acidobacteriota; class Terriglobia; order Terriglobales; family Acidobacteriaceae; genus Edaphobacter. Next base: position 15,402 of record JALYIA010000154.1, on the reverse strand, counting down.
TCGCCCTGCACGATCTCCAGGCGGCCTGCGCCGGGCAGGGCGCGCAGCCACTCCACGTTGCGCAGGACGCCGGCGCGGGAGAGGTTATCGAAGATGCGGACACGGGTGCCGGGCTGTGCAAGCAGGCGCTCGGCCAGGTTCGATCCGATGAAGCCCGCTCCGCCGGTAATCAGTGCCACATGTGATTCAGCATTCTTCATCGAGCAGCTTCCTTCCATGACGTGCGTTCCGAGTGGCCTGAGCGGAGCCCCGAAGGGCGGTTCGCTGCCGCTCCGTGGCCTCCGCTCAGGCGGTCAGACCATATGCGGTCAGCTCTTTGAGCATGGCCTCGGCCTTGTCCTCCGGCTGCTGCTCGGCCAGCCACTCGGCAAGCTCCTGAAAGCCCGCTTCGTGCGTCACCTGGGGGTTGTAGCCGAGCAGACGGCGCGCCTTGGTGATGTCCGCATAACAGTGCCGGATGTCTCCCGCGCGGTAGCGGTTCGTGATCACCGGTTGAAGATGAATGCCGAGAGCGCGTGCGAGGATCGCTGCAACGCCCGAGATCGAGATCGGCGTGCCGCCTCCGATGTTGATGACTTCGTCGTTCGATTCGGGGCGGTCCATGGCAAGCATGTTGGCGCGCACGATGTCATGCACGCTGACGAAGTCGCGCATCTGTTCGCCATCTTCGAAGACAAGCGGAGCCTGCCGGTTCAGCAGGCGCGACGCGAAGATGGCCGCAACGCCGGTGTAGGGATTCGAGAGCGCCTGGCGTGTGCCGTAGATATTGAAGAAGCGCAGCGCGGTGACCGGCACGTCGTAGTTGCGGCCGTAGATGAGGCAGAGCTGCTCCTGGTCGCGCTTGGACAGGGCATACACCGAGTTGATCTCGGACGGCTTGGTCTCGGCCGTCGGCAGCGGCTTCAGCACGCCGCCGCACAGCTCGCACTGCACCTCCCACCGGCCCGCCTTCAGCTGCTCGAGCGTGCGCACCGGACGGAAGGCCTCTTCGCCGCAGCCTCCGCAGCGGTAGGCCCCCTCGCCGTAGATGGACATGGAGGACGCGACGATCAGCTTCTCCGGGGTGTGTCTCGCGTCCAGCATGGCCTGCAGCAGCTCGGCGGTGCCCTGGGTGTTCACGCTGATGTAGCGGCTGATCTCGTACATGGACTGGCCAACGCCCACCGTGGCCGCGAAGTGAAAGACCACGTCCACACCGCGCAGTACGTCGCGCATACGGTTGGGATCGCGCACGTCGCCCACGATCAGCTCGACGTCCTTCGACAGGTAGTCGGGCGGGCCTCCGCTATGGACCTGCGGTGTCAGGTCGTCGAGGACGCGCACGGAGTGGCCGGCCTTCAGCAATCCATCGGCAAGGTGGGATCCGACAAATCCCGCTCCGCCGGTAATCAATATCTGCCTGCTCATACGGCTGCCACCCTCTCCTGCTCGTGAGATACGGCCGCCGCGGAGAGGCGCGGCGCATACCGCTCGACCGCCCAGGCTGCAAACTCCGCGAAGTCCCGGTTGTCCCGTGGAGGACTGGTGTGGTGTTCCTCAAGCCCGAGGTGGGCGGGTGTGAAGCAGAGCGTCAACGCGACCTCGAACGGCGCCAGCACCTCCATCTGCCGGTCGAACCAGGCCGTGGCGTTGGGCCGGTAGGAGTCCGCCCAGCTCAGTCCGGTGCGGAGGTGCCTCACGCCGTGGCGGCGCATCCAGGCAGCCGCATCGTCCAGCCGGGGATCCTCGAAGTGGAACCACTGGCACAGGCCCACGCTGCCGTCGGCAGGGAACTGCTCCGCCGCAAGCTTGGGGGAGCCATCCGATCGGAGCAGTCCCAGATAGTAGTGGCGGTAGTAGGCCGAGCCCTCCGCCTCCTTGTGACGGGTCTCCGCCGGCCAGCACGGAGGCAGGTCATACAGGCTGTACCAGTGGACGCGCTCGGCCTGGCCGCGGATCAGTTGCAGCGTCCGCTCGACGCCGAACGCCTGCACCTCCTCCGCGCCGAACGAGGACGCGCCGACCTCGGTCACCCAGACAGGCTTCCCGGTGACGGCTCCGGCCTCCCGAATGCGGGCGGGCCACTCCTGAATCTGCCAGTGGTTCCAGTCCAGAGGAAACCCGTGCACGCCGACCGCATCCACATACGACATCACGTCCTGCGCGGCCATGTTGCGCAGGAAGTCGCAGTCGCAGGAGGACACCCCGCCGAGCACGATGGGCAGCTCAGGGTGAACGCTGCGGATCGCGCGGGACGCCTGCCTGACCAGATCGCTGTACCGGGACCAGTCGGGGTCAAGCTTGAAATTCCAGTGGGACAGGTTATTGGGTTCGTTCCAAAGCACGATGGCTTCAACCATCCGTCGGCTCTCCTCGTTGTACGTGCGGCTCTGCTCGTTGCACGTGGGGTTTCGATCAGGGCTTTCGAGGTGCAAAGTTGTCGTCAAGCGGTCCACGGATCGTTCGCGCGGATCAAAGAGAAGGGAGTGCGGGCTGCCGCTCCACAGGAGCCGCAGTGCAATGCAACGTCAGAAGGTACAAAGAACCTTTTGGGTTGCCCAGAGCTGTGCTTTGGCCGATCACGTGCCCCGAAGGGAGATCGCGCCCGCGAGCTTGCGGCTAAGTAGCTGCGCGCCCGGGAAATAGGGCCCGCATCCGGGTAAAGGCGGTCTGGCGGGTCGGGTGGGTACGGTAGGCCGGGTTGGGTGGATATGGTCTGCTCGGGCCGGGGAGAACAAACCGCCCGGGCTGAGACTCCCGGGCTGAGAGTCAAGACGTGCGCGCCCGTGGTGATTCGCGGGCGCCGGCGTCGGGCGCGGAGGGCTGCGGTGCCGTCTGGGCTGCTGCGCTGTTGTCGGCTGTGTGTGTCGGTTCAGGGGGAAGGAATGGCGGAGAGACAGGGATTCGAACCCTGGATACCTTGCGGTATACACGCTTTCCAAGCGTGCGCCTTCAGCCACTCGGCCATCTCTCCGCTGGCAACGGACCTCCTGACTCTACCACAGGAGGGAGGGTGGAGTAGACGGGTGCGGTCGCAGCGTGGAGCAGAGGGATGCGGGACGAACACCGGGGTGCGTGTCTGCGTAGTGGCACGCCGTGGTGGCGGCAACAGAACGGGGTTACTGGGCCACTGCCGCGGAGAGCATACGTCCGATAACGTATATTATGTATAATTGAGCGGCTACGCGATCTGCTGGGCATTTCCTGAGTGCGACAGCGATATCCCCGCCATGCTGTATGAGACCCGACCGTATGAGACCCCCGACGATCTAACGTCGGGTGATTCAGCCGTTTCCATGTCTGCCGGCTTGTCCCTTCGGCGGCAGCCCCGTGGAGCCGCCGCCGACGAAATGGACGAGTTCGAGACGGTCGTCTTGGCTGAGCACGATCTCCGACCACCGGCCGCGTTCTGCGATCTCGCCGTTGCGCTCGACCGCGATCCGGTCGCCCTTGAGTCCGAGTTCGGCCACCAGTTCCGCCAGGGTAGCCGTCGGGCCCAAGGCGTCGAAGTCGCGCCGCTGTCCGTTGAGCACGCAGGTATAGGCCATGGCCTCGACAGAATATCAGTGACGCAGCCCGGCTCCCGAGGATGACGGCGGAAGCATCAGCTCGGGACGCCCGAACATCCGGATCAGGCACTCGCGGACCCGGGCGGAGAGGGGCACGATCTCTTCGCAGCCGGCGAAGACCCTGCGGCTTTGCTCCGCAAGGATTCCGGCGGCCTGGGCGACGTCGCGGGAGTACAGGCACTCTCCATTGTGCAACTCCGAATCTGCAAGATACTCGATGGCGTGGCCGAGCATCTCGAGCGCACGGCCCTGCAGCGGTGTCGCTCTGCGTCGTGAGGCGGAGTTTGTGGATCTGCGGGGGACGGCGAAGTCATAGGGCATGGCAGAACACCTCGTAGACGCCCTATCGGCAGAGGACGTTTTGCTCCCATCCATCGTCCCGAAGTGGAACAGTCCAGCGCGCTCTACATCTAAAGTGACGGATTAGCGAAGCTCCACAAGTGATTGATCGGGCCGGCACCAGAGCCGATAGCTTCGGCCTGCCTGAGCGCTTCCGCGACATACCGTTTGGCGCTGCGGGCGGCCTCCTGCGACGTGCGTCCGATAACCAGACCGGACAGAAAGGAGCTCGAGAGCGCGCATCCGGTGCCGTGGGTGGACGTGGTCTCGATGCGCTCTCCAGGCAGCCAGAGCGCGCTGCCGTCGGCGGCAAGCAGGAGATCGTCGGGGCGATCGAGGTGGCCGCCCTTCGCGAAGACTCCGGGAGCGCAGCCGTGCGGTGCCCCGCTCTCGCTCGCTAGCTGCTGCAATCGCCGCGCCGCGCGAGGCAGGTCCTCGGCTGTCCGGACCGGTTCGCCCGTCAGCACGGCGAGTTCGTGGAGGTTGGGAGTCACCCAGTCGACGATCGGCAGAAGCCGCCGGCGCATCAACCGAAGGCCCTCTGGATCAAGCAGTTCCTTTCCCGAAGAAGACCGCAGCACGGGGTCGAGCACGACGGGCGCGGCCGGGCCTCGAAGCACCCCCGCACGCCGTCGTCGCTCCAGGTAGTCGCACACCACCGCAACGGTTGCGGCGGTGGCGAGCATTCCGATCTTGATCCCGGCGGCCGGCAGGTCGGCTTCGAGGCACGCCAGGGTCTCTGCGAGCAGCGCAGGATCGACCGGGTGGCTGGAGCGCACACCGAGCGTGGACTGAACGGTGAGCGAGGTGATCGCCGAGGTGCCGTAGAGCCGGTGCGCGGCAAACACCATCAGGTCCGCCGTCACCCCTGCGCCCGAGGAGGGGTCGTACCCGGCGATGGTCAGAACTGTCTTCATGTACCCCGATCCGACTCCGCACAGCGCGTTACCAGCGGGAAAATCGCTTTCAGCAGAAAAAAGGCGATTCCCTGCTCAGCCTGCCGCGCGGCGACTCCACTGTGCCTCCGCGAGCAGAAAACCAACCCATTCAGGCCGGCGGCGCGGCGTGTGGAGTCTGGTTTTCTATACCATACAAGCCGCGAACGGGCAAGCGATATCTGGTAACAAGTCCTTTGACTTGTTTGACTTGAGCTCTCGATCCCAGGACAATAGAAGACGGAGCGTGCTTATGAAACGATTGTCCTTCAGAACTGCTCAGTCCGGAGTGCCCGGCGGGGTTCCCGGTTTGGTTCACGCGTTGGCGGTCACGATTCTGGGCCTCGGGCTGGCGGTGTCGGCCTCGGCGGGAGATGTGACCTCGCCCAAGGTTGCGGCGGCTCACCCGTCTGCGACGAGCTCCCCCAGGCGGCGCCACTGGTACGAGGTTGGAGTCGCGTCCTGGTATGGACAGCAGTTCCAGGGACGCAGGACGGCCGCGGGCGAGCGCTTCGACATGAACAGCATGACCTGCGCGCATCCCACTCTGCCCATGGGAACCTGGTTGAAGGTGACCAACCTCCATAGCCGGCAGACTGCGTTTGTGCGCGTCAACGATCGCGGACCCGTTCTGGAGGGCCGGATCGTCGATCTCTCCTTCGCGGCGGCACACGCCGTCGGGCTCCACGGGGTGGGCCGGGTACGGCTGGAGGCGATCGCCGCATCCGATCCCGCGCTGGCTGAAGGTCTGATGGCGCAGGTGCAGATGCCCGGTGTGCTCGGCAGGGTACGGCAGTAGAGCTTTGCCGCAGCTTCCGGAGGCTGGCGCTACACTGAGCACATGAGCGTACAACCGCCTCCTTCGCCCGTCGAATCGGCGCTCCTCGGTCCCGTGCATCCCGTAGATACCGTAGATCCCCTGAATCCCTTAGATCGCCTGATCGTGGCGCTCGACTTCCCTGCCGCGGCCGAGGCTCTCGCGTTCGTCCATCGTCTGGACGGCGTCTGCCGGTGGGTAAAGGTCGGAATGGAGCTGTTTTACTCGGCGGGCCCGCCGGTGGTGGAACAGCTTCGCGCCCTGGGGTTCCAGGTCTTCCTGGACCTGAAGCTGCACGACATCCCCAACACCGTCGCCGGCGCCGTGCGGAGTGTCGCCGGGTGCGGCGCCTCCCTTCTGACGGTGCATGCGGGCGGCGGCGAGGCGATGATGCGGGCTGCCGAAGCGGCGGCGAACACTCCCGGGTCGGGCCGGCTTCTGGCGGTGACGGTGCTCACGAGCATGGACGCTGCACAGCTCTCGGGCGTAGGGGTTCCGGATGGCCCAGCCGCCCAGGTGATGCGGCTTGCCAGGTTGGCGAAGTCCTGCGGCATCAGCGGATTGGTGTGCTCCTCTGAGGAGCTGGTTGAGGTCCGCAGAGAGCTTGGCCCGGAGGCTCTTCTGGTGGTGCCGGGGATCCGGCCGGAGGGCGTGGGCGCGGGAGATCAGCGCAGAACGGCTACCCCGCTCCAGGCGATTCGGGCGGGCGCATCGATGCTTGTGGTGGGGCGGCCGATCACCCGCGCAGCGGACCCCGCAGAAGCCGCGGCGGCCATCCTGGCCGAGATGGCAGGCCAGGCGGACTGAGGCGTCGCGCAGGCGACGGCATGCGATGCCGGAGTGGGCATGCGGCGCCGGGGGGTGCGATGCCGGCAGTGCGGCATACGGTTTCGTGGTCCGGCATGCGGTGCGGGGCGCGTTAGAGGAGAGGCGGACGGGCTTAGAGCTTTTCGAAGAACTCGCACGCCGAGCACGAGATGTAGACGCCGCCCGGGATGCCGCGCTCGCGATCCTTGACGCGCTTGACGATCCGCGTGGGCTTGGAGCAGCGCGGGCAGTCTGTGCTCTTGGTGGTATCCATTGCCTTCTTACGGTCGCCGGTCTTGGCAATCTTCGCCATGGGAATGTTTCTCCTGTATCTGGATGGGTTGATCCCGGCGCGCCTGCCGCGGCGTCATCGAAGAGGCTCAACAGTGAGCTCAGTCTCGGAGTGATGCAGGGAGAGGCGGGGCGGCGGGAATCTAGAAGCTATCTTACACGACTCGCCCACAGACGAGTGGCGGAGTCACCCACCGAAGGTTGGGTGTGCTCGCCGGATTCGCTCCGGCCGGATTGGCTCAGGTCGGATTCGCTCCGGTCTGGGTTGCTCCGGTCTGGCCTCCCGCGGCAGGCCGCGTCGCGCGGGGAAGGTCGCCCGTGTGCGCGGCCGGATCCGCGGGGGATCCGGGGGCGGCGGGCAGCGGCTGCACCGGCTGGCTGACCGGGTACTGCACCTTCTGGGACGAACCTGCGGGTACGGGATCGCCGGGCTTGCGCAGGGTAGGCGGCGCACCTGCCGGGCGAGCATCCTCATCGTGGGCGACGGGCGCGTCCCCCATGGCAATCTGGTGCTCGTCAAGCGGGTCGAGATAGCCCTGCAGCTCGTTGTCCGTCTTGACCGCGATCGGCTGGCCGAGCGCCGCGGTGCGAACCTGAGTGACGCGGTCGTTCTCGATGCGGATAAACCGCACCGTCTGGGGAACGGCTCCGTAGATCCACTCTTCGTAGTGCCGTGTGTCGGACCCGACCACCAGCTCGCGAACCTTGGACGCCGGCGGACCGGCAGAGGCGAGGACCATCCTCCGGTTCATCCCGACGAGAATGTCGTGGTGATCGATCGCGTCTTTCAGGAAGGGCGGCAGGGTCGACGCGTAGGCCTGGCCTGAGTTCTTCACCCCGAAGTCGATGATGGGGTCGAGCAGCGCCTTCACCTCGGGCGCGGAGACCTCGGGAATTCCACCTTCGAACACCAGCGCCACGCGGAAGCCCGTCACCTGCTCCCCGTTGTTCGCGACCACGGGCACATCGTTCAGCTCCACATGGCGGAGGAAGCGGTGCTTCAGGTAGGGGCCGCCGTCGATATCGAGCAGGATCCGATCCTTGTTGAAGCTGACGGAGGTGATGGCGACGCGTTCGCCGGGTGCGGCGCACTGCCCCTTCTTGTAGAGGATCTGCTTGTACTGCTCGCCGGAGGGCGTCATTCGGCCGTTCGCCATCAGGGTGACGACGTTGCCCAGGGGAAGCGCGCGATGGGCAAAGCCCTGCTCGGCTTCGAGGTCCCGGATCAGCTCCCTGCGGCCCATCTCATCCAAGGGTTTGGTCGGCAGCTCCACGCGCGTGGGGTGGAAGTCTGCATCGACATCGGCGGTGGCGGTCTTCTCGCCCACGACGAAGACTTGTGCCGCAAAGCAAGGCGCGCAGCAGAACGTCGCCGCGGCGATGGCGAAGGCGATGGGGGGAGCCTGACGAAAGGCCATGGCGGCACCTCGTGTACTGGAGATCTTGCGCCTTCTCGTCCTGTTTCGCAAGTTGGCGAGCCGAGCTCCTCGCCAAACGGTACTCCCCTAGGATGCAGAACCCAGCCGCCCGGTGATCGCCGTGGAAGGACGGGTGATCGCGGTGGACTCGCGGCACACGGCCCGCTCACTTCGCGGCCGGACCCGCCGCATCGGACCGCGCAGGCGCCGGGAGGATCTGCACCAGCGGCGGCGGCGCGGGGGTTGGCTTATCCGCCGCAGCCGTCGCGGAGGCTTCGATGGCAGTGTGGGCAGACGGCGGCGGCACATCGACGACATTTCCGGCGGGGATGATCGGTGCGCGTGTGTACTCCCATGCGTAGTCGCTGGTAAGCCGTAGCAGCACAGCCGCCGCGGCCAGGAGGAACACGGCGGTGAACAGCGCGGCTCCTGGACCGAACTCTCCGCCGGTCAGCCACTCGGGTCCGGAGGCGCGGGTCTCGACCACGGAGGCGAAGGCGCCGGAGCCGGACAGCGGCAGACCGAAGACCACGGCCGTGACCGCCGACCAGGCGAACTGGAGTCCCCAGAGCAGCCACAGCCCGTGCGTGCGGGTCCAGCAGAGGCACAGCAGAACGGTGCCGAGGACCGCAACCGCGACGCGAAGCCCGGGAGCTCCACCGGCAGCGGGGCTCGAGCCCGCGTACACCGCGGCAAGAAGCGCGAGGATCAGCGTGGCGCGCGTGGGGCCGGTCGCCTCGATCAGCCGGTGGAACGCGTAGCCGTACACGCCAAGGGCTTGGGCCAGCGCCCACAGCGCAAGGGTAAGAAGGCCGGCGGCGGCCATCTCCCACGCCCGCGGGGCGGTCCAGAGGCGCGCCGACAGCGCACGCCCAAGCAGCATGGGGAGCGCGCTGGCCACGGCCAGAGCCCAACCCAGCGCCGCGCCCTCGCCCCATTCGCGCCCTGCGGAGCGCCGCCGCGGCAGACCGAGGGTGAGCCGCAGAGGAGCCCGCCGCCGCTCCATTCCCGCCAGCAGCCCTACTCCGACGACGACCAGAAACACCCGGAAGACGGCCTCGAGCGGCGGCCGGAGCTCCCCCAGGTCGAGCCGTGAGCCGATGCCCTCCGCGGCGCTCGCGGCCAGAGCCCTGGCGCAGAAGTACCACGCCAGCGCGGCCACGGCGGCGGCGAACTGCAGGTGACGGGGACGCGCCAACCGCACGGCCGGGCCAGCGGCCGGAGGCGGAGGAACGGCGGTGGTCTCGGGGAGGGGCTGCTGCAACGTCGGCTCTTTCTTCTCCGGGTCGGAGGGGTCCGCGGCGGAGCGGTCAGGCTACCCGGCGGTGGTGTAGAACTGCGCGATGTTGCGGAACTTGCGATAGCGTTCGTCCAGCAGCCGGTCGATGGGGATTGCGTCCACCTGCGCCAGGTGGAACCGCAGGCGCTCGTCGATCATCTGCATCGCGCATGCGGGGTCGGTGTGGGTGCCGCCCTCGGGCTCGTTCAGCACGTCGTCCACGCATCCCAGGTCTTTGACGCTGTTGGCCGTGTACTTGAGAGCCGTCGCGGCCTGCTGCTTCTTGCCCGCATCCTTCCACATGATGGACGCGCAGCCCTCGGGTGAGATGACCGAGTAGATGGCATTTTCGAGCATCAGGACACGATCGGCGACGGCGAGCGCCAACGCGCCGCCCGAACCACCTTCGCCTGTGATGGTGGCGATGGTCGGCACACGCAAGCGGCTCATCTCGATCAGATTGCGTGCGATGGCTTCGCCCTGGCCGCGCTCCTCGGCACCGATGCCCGGGTTGGCGCCGGTGAGGTCCAGAAAGGTAAACACCGGGTGGCCGAACTTCTCGGCGATCTTCATGCACCGCAGCGCCTTGCGATAGCCCTCGGGGTCGGGCGAGCCGAACTTCCGCTCCATTCGCTCTTTGAGCGTGCGCCCTTTCAGGTTGGCGATGGCCATGACGGGCCGGCCGTGAAATCTGGCCATGCCGCAGGCCATGGCGGCGTCGTCGCCGAAGGCGCGGTCGCCGTGGATCTCGCTGAAGTCGGTAAACAGAGCCTGGATGAAGTCCATCGGGTAGGGGCGCTCAGGGTGTCGTGCGAGCTCTGTTCTGCGCCAGGCTTCGGGGACGGGAGGCGCCGCCGTGTGCGCCTGTGTGGGCCTGCCTGCTGCTTGTTCTGCCATCCCGATGATTGTAGCGGACGGGGCGGGGTCCACGCTGCAGCGCGGAGAGGGATCCTGCTCGCCCGCGCGGATAGTTGCGCAATCCGCGAGTCACAGGACCCAACGCCCGGGTTCACACACCAGGAGGATCCATACGAAATGCAGGCACGGGGAATCAGGGTTGCGGCAGGAACGCTGTGTGCGGCGATCGCGGCCTGGCTGCCGGGCCCGCGGGCACTCGCCCAGAACACCGGCCCGGTCGCGACGCTGCAGGTGTACTCCCGCCTGACGGTGGTCGACGTGACCGCGACGGATGCGTCCGGCGCTCCGGTGCACAACCTCCAGCAGAGCGACTTCACCATCCTCGAAGACGGCAAGCCGCAGCCGATCCGCAACTTCAGCGAGGTCCGCTCCGAGTGGCAGGAGCCCAGGCGCCAGCTGCCGCCCAACGTCTACACCAACCTGCAGCCGCCGCCGCCCAGCCGCGCCGTCAACATCCTGCTGCTCGACTTCGCCAACGAGGCGCCGGAGGACTCGACCGACGCCGAGCAGCTCTCCATCTCGACGCGCCGCCAGAGTCTGGTCAAGCGGGGAGCCATGGAGGCCGTCGACGCCATGCCGCCGGGGACACGGATCGCCGTCGTCCTCATGACGAACAGCCTGCGCATCCTGCAGAGCTTCACCTCCGACCAGGCCATCCTGAAGGCGGCCATCAACGCGGCTCCCTACGACCTGGACGGAAACGGAGGACGCCAGGGCGTGCAGCGCGACGGGCGCAACCGCATGCTGCTCGAAGCCTTCGAGCAGATCGCCGCAGACACGGCCGCGATGAAGGTGCGCAAGAACCTGATCTGGTTCGCCATGGGAAACCCAGACCTCACGGATCCCAACCACGACCCCACCATCCCGAACTACACCACGGCGCTGTTCAGGACGTACGCCGAGCTGATGGCCGCGCAGGTCTCCATCTATCCGATCGATGTGCAGGGCGTGCAGGTGGACGCGCTCGGGCTGGAGTCCAGCGCTCAACTCTCCGAAGACGCGATCGCGGAGGCTACGGGCGGCCTGGCCTTCTACAACCGAAACAACCTGGCGCAGGGCGTCCTCAAGGCTGTCGAGAACGGCTCGAACTACTACACCATCGCGTACATCCCGCCCAACCCGAAGTTCGACGGCGCACGGCATGCGATCGACGTGCGCGTGGATCGGCCAGGCATCCACCTCGTCTTCCGCAAGGGCTACTACGCGGACGACACGACGAAGTTCGCCGTCAAACCGGGACTCACCCTGACGCTGTCGGCCCCCGCTGCCGCCAAGGGAGACATGAAGGCGCCGATGAGCCGCGGGCTGCCGCTCGCGAGCGACCTGCTGTTCGAGGTCGGGGTGGAGCCGAGCGCCGCCGCACGCAAACCGGGCGACCCGCCTCTGCTCGGCACGCTCGATCCGAAGCTGAAGGGCAAGCGCCTGCTGCGCTATGCGTTCCGCTACGTCGTGCCGTCGGAACAGATCCGCTTCGACGAAGGTCCGGGCGCGGTGCATCGCGGCTCCATCGAGTTCGACATCGCCGTCTACAACGCAGACGACAGGCTGCTGACCGGGCTCAGCCAGACGCTGACGCTGCCGATGAGCGCCGCCACGTATGGCCAGATGGTTGCGAACCACTCCCCCGTGCACTTCGTGCAGCAGATCGACGTGCCGGAGGGCCAGCTGTTTGTGCGCGTCGGCGTGCTCGACCCCGGCACGGACAAGTACGGCACCCTGGAGCTTCCCCTGCGCGTGGGACGGCAGGGCACCGAACTCTCCGCCCCGCCGACGGGTGAGGGGTTGCGGGAGTAGCCGTCCGGCTGCGTGGCGTCATGGGGAGTGCTGGGTGTGCGTGGGGTCGCCGTACGATGGCAGGCACCCGAAGGGCCGCCTCACGCGGTCTAACCGTCTGCGGGCGGGCTTGAGCTCGGCGAGCGGGCTTAAGCTCGGCCCGCTCTGGAATCGAATTCAGCAAAGCGAGATACGATAGACAACGAATGGATACCCACCTGATCTTCGGAGATGCCGGCGGGCACTCCTCCCCTTTGCTTGCGGTGTTTGCGGTGGATGTGGCCACGGGCAAACGCGCGGAGCCGCTGTGCGCTCTGCTTACCACGTCGGCTGCGCTCTCGAAGGCCGCGGCGCGCGCGCTCGACTCGGGCGAGTTCAAGGCCGGTCTGGCCGAGATGCTTGTGCTCCACAGCCCGCAGGGACTGAAGGCCGAGCGGCTGCTGATCGTGGGTCTGGGCAAGGCGGCGGAGCTGTCGCTCGACCGCATCCGCAAAGGCGCGGGTACGGCGGTGCGGGCCGCCAAGCCGCGCGGCCTGCGCGAGCTGACGCTGGTGTTTCCGGACGACCACGCGCTCTCCGACGAGCACATCGAGGGCCTCTCGGCGGGGCTGATCGCGCGCGCGGTCGTCGAAGGCGCACAGATCGGCGAAGCCGACTGGGACACGTACCGCAGCGAGCGGCAGGACTGCGCCGTTCACGCCATGACGCTGCTCGCGCCCAACGGCCAGGCCTCGCAGGCGCAGGAGATCCAGGCGGGCGTCGGGGAGGGCGTGAACGTCGCCGCCGCACAGAACTTCGCGCGCGCGCTGGTCAACGAACCGGGCAACGTGCTGACGCCGACCGTGCTCGGCCAGCGAACCAAAGCCATGTGCGAGGAGGCCGGCATCGCGTGCGAGGTACACTCCTCGGACCGGATTCGCGAGCTCGGCATGGAGGCGTTCTGGGCTGTGGCGAAGGGCTCGGCCGAGCCGCCCGCGCTGATCGTCATGCGCTACGAACCGCAGGGCGGCGTCCCCGAGGGTTCGCCCGTGCTCGGACTGGTGGGCAAGGGGATCACGTTCGATACGGGAGGCATCTCGATCAAGCCCGCGGACGGCATGCAGGCGATGAAGTACGACATGGCGGGGGCGGCGGCGATGATCGGTGCGATGCATGCGATCGCGCGGCTGAAGCCGAAGGTTCGCGTCGTCTCGATCATCTGCTCGGCGGAGAACATGCCGGACGGCGCGGCGTTCAAGCCGGGAGACATCGTCACGGCGATGTCGGGCAAGACGATCGAGATCGTGAACACGGACGCCGAGGGCAGGCTTGTGCTGGCCGACGGGCTGCACTACGCGAAGACGCTCGGCTGCACGCACCTGATCGATGCGGCTACCCTGACAGGCGCATGCATGGTCGCGCTCGGGCTGCTGAACTTCGGGGTGTTCTCGAACGACGAGCCGACGTGGGAGAGATTCCTGCAGGCGCTGCGCCTCTCGGGCGAAAAGGGCTGGCGACTTCCCTGCACCGACGACTATCGCGACCACATCAAGAGCCACATCGCCGACATGATGAACACGGGCAAGAACCGCTACGGCGGCGCGATCTCGGCGGCGATGTTTCTGAAGGAGTTCGCGGGGGACACTCCCTGGGTCCACCTGGACATCGCGGGCTGCGCCTGGAACGACGACGTGAAGCCCTGGCAGCCGTACGGGCCGAGCGGCGTGGCGGTGCGGTCGGTGGTGGAGTGGGTGCGGCAGTTCGCCGGGCAGCGCGGAGCGTAGCGCCTGCGGGCCTGCGCCGGGGGTCTGGCTGGCGCGGGCCGCTTGCTGCGGGCCTGGCTGGCGCGGGCCGGCTACATGACCGCCGGAGCTTCGATGCCGAGCCAGCCGAGCGCGCGGCTCATCTGCAGGCGCGCCATGGCCGCGGTCGCGAGAAGAAGGGTGCGGCGCGTGGGGTCGGACTCGGTGAGGATGTGGTGCCGGTGGTAGAAGTTGTTGAACTGCTGCGCCATCTGGAAGGCGTAGCGGGCGAGGTATGCGGGCTCGGCCGCGGCGATGGCCTGATCGAGCACGGCGGTCAGGCGTGAGGCGAGCAGCCAGGTCTCCCATACGGTGGTGTCTTCGCCGTCGAGCGCGGTGAGGTCGAGCGCGGCGACCGCGGCGAGCACGTGCGGCTCCTCCGCCTGGGCCTTGCGGAAGATGTTCCGCGCGCGGACGATGGCGTACTGGATGTAGGGGCCGGTCTCGCCCTCGAAGCTGAGGGCGTCGCGGAAGTCGAAGGCGATCATCGTATTGCGCGCGAACCGCAGCATGAAGAAGCGCAGTGCGCCGACCGCGATCTGCGTGGCGATGCCGGTGCGTTCGGCGGCGGGGAGCTCCGGGTGGCGCGTGTCCACCTCGGTCTGCGCGGCGGCGACAAGGCGATCGATCAGATCGTCGGCCTTGACGCCGAGCCCCTTGCGGCCGGAGACCTCGACGAAGGGGCGCTGCCGGTCTGCGTCGCTCAAGGTGTAGCCGAGGTCTTCGGCGCAGCGCGGCGTCATGGCGACCATCTCGTAGGAGAGGTGGGTGTAGCGGTCGGCGGCGGAGTCGAATCCCATGCCGCGCAGCGCGGCGACGACGTTGTTCTGCGGATCGCTCTGGCGGGAGTCGATGACGTTGTAGATGGCGTCGGCGTGGCCGAAGGCCGGCGCGGCGGGATCGTTCGGGCCCGCGGTCGAGATCCAGCAGGTGCGCGCGGCGGGCGCTGCGGCGGGCGTTGCGGCCGGTGCGAGCCCGGCGGCTGCCGCTGCGGCGGGGTAGGTGAAGAACGGCTGGTAGTGGAAGTCCTTGCCGGGGAGCAGGCCGAACTTCCAGAGGTGGTAGGCGATGTCCTTGCCGACGTAGGTGACGGTGCCGTTCGAGCGGACGAGGACCTTGGCGTCCTCGTCGGGACCGGTGCCGGCGGCCGCGGGTGCTTCGGGGGCGGCGACGTCCGGTGTATCGGGGGCGGCGACGTTTCCGGGCTGGGAGCCGGCTCGGCGCATCACCCAGCAGCCCTGGTTCTTGCCTTCGGTTTCGAGGTAGAGCACGCCGCGCTCGATCATCAGGGTGCGGGCGGCGTCCCAGAAGCGGAGGGTGAGGATCTCGGACTCGCGGGGAAGAAAGTCGTACACGATGCCGAGGCGGAGCATGGTCTGAAGGTGCCGGTGGAGGACGGCGGTGGACACCAGGTCGGCGATGGCGGCGGTCTCGCCTTCGCCGTGCTCGAGGGCGTGCAGGGTGTCGAGGCGAAGCGCCTTGCGGCGGGCGAGCTC
>JALYIA010000153.1 GCA_030776065.1 Acidobacteriota bacterium | reverse complement strand
CCATCCCCGTCCCCTCGCCGATCGCCACCCCCGCCCCTCCGAGCACAACCACGCACCCCGCCTGCTCCGTCGGCACAACCGCCCTCCCGCCCGCCTCCACCTCGTACCGGTCCACGCAGAAGTACCTCTGCTCGATCAGCCGCACAAACCCATCCATCGCCCGCGGAGCCACCTTGCCCGCGCCCGTGCGCTGCTTCATCACCCGCAGCCCATCCTCCAGGTGCAGCTCCCGCGGACGCCCATAGTCGTACAGCCGAAACGTCGTGTCGCTCGTCTGCTGCGTCTCGAGCAGCACCACCCCAGGCCCGATCGCATGCACCGTCCCCGCATCCACGAACACCATGTCTCCCACCGAGACCGGCAGCCACTCCAGCAGCTCTTCGAGCGTCCCATCCCCGACCGCCGCGCGCACCCGCTCCGCCGTCGCCCCGCCCTTCAGCCCGAGAGCCACCGCCGCCCCCGGCTCCGCCTCGAGCACATACCAGCACTCCGTCTTCCCCCGCGGCTGCCCCATCGCCTGCGCCTCCGCATCGTCCGGATGCACCTGCACCGAAAGCTTCTCCTCGGGAAACAGCATCTTCACCAGCAGAGGAAACTCCCGCGCCTCGCCCCCTCCGGACACACCCGCGCCCAGCAGCTCCTCACCCCGCCGCGCCGCGATCTCCCCCAGCGTCTCGCCCGCGCACACCCCCGTCTCCGCCACGCAGTGCGGGCCGGTCAGCCACGCCTCACCCACGCGCTCCCTCGTTCCGGTCGCCTCGTACCACGGCCGCAGGTCCAGCCGCCCCCACACCCGTTCGCTGAACCAGGGAGCCAGCCGGAACGGAGCCAGCCGGAACGAACCCAGCCTACCGCCCATGCTTGAACTCCACGCACTCTCTAGTCATCCTCATCCTTCGTCCTCTTCCCCGGCCTCCGCGTGATCTGCGCGGGAATCGCCGCCCCGCCCTTCGCATCCCGCCACAGAATCACGTTCAGCTTCCGCGCATCCGCACGATCCGCATGGCTGAAGTCCATCCTGCCCGACTGCCGCCCACCCGCCGCCCGCGCCGCGTTCGCCGTGTAGATCAACCCATTCTCCCGGTTCCGCACGTCCGCCGCAAACGCCGGCTGATCCCCCGGCCCCGAGAACAGCGGCGACAGCACAGGCGCAAGCGCATCGTTGTTGTTCATCGGAGGCAGCCCAAGCAGCGCCTCCATCGTCCGCACCACGCTCACCGTCGTGTAGAACCGGCTGTCCACAAACGCGCCCCCATCCCCCGCGTGCGGCGCGTATTTGCTGATCGCCAGAGCCACGCTCCGGTGCGCATCCACGTGATCCGCCCCGTTCTGCGCGTCGTCCTCCAGCACAAAGATCGCCGTATCGTCCCAGTACGCGGACTGCGACACCGCCTCCACAATCCGCCCCAGAGCCAGGTCGTTGTCCGCAACCGAGGCCTTCGGCGTCGGCCCGCCCGGCGTCGTACCCGCCGTGTGGTCGTTGCCCAGCCGCATCGTGATGTAGTTCGGCATCGTATCCGTCCCCGCCGCACGGTCGCTCACCCACCCCCGGAAGTGCTTCAGAAACACCTCAGCCCGAATCTGATCCGGCACCCGCAGATTGAAGTCCGGAGCCTCCGCCGCAAAGTGCCCCACCAGCTCCGGCTTCGTCGCCACGTTGCTCCCCAGCCGCGGAATCGCCCACGGCCACCGGTTCACCCCGCCGCCCCACTCCGCCGGAATCGCCCCGCCCGGCCGGATCGCAGGGTCCGCGCACCGCACCCCGGTCAGCAGAGGCCCCTCCTGCGAGCTCCCGCTCTTCTTCGCATCGCAAAAGGTCGACGAGATGTACTCCCCGAAGTTGTAGTGCGTCTTCCCATGAGCCTCCGCGTTCCCCCACATATACCCGCTCGCCGGCTCCACCACGTCCGCGATCTTCTGCAGCAGAGGATACCCCTCCGCCACCACACCCTCGAAGTCATACGTCCGCTGCGAATTCCGATAGCTCTGCTGCCACGTCTTCTCCAGGTAATCCGTCCCGATCGCCGCGTTCGACCACACATGCCCGTCGCCCGAAACCTCCGCCGAATCGAAGAAGTTGTCCAGCACCCCGAACTGCAGCGCCAGCCGGTGAGCGTTCGGAGTCACCGCCTCCCCATACATCGTCAGAGCCGGATCCCCGTTCCCCACCCGCCTGCCGTCCCGCGCCAGATCCCCCAGCACCTGGTCGTACGTCCTGTTCTCCCGGATGATGTAGATCACATGCCGGATGCGGTCCCCGCCGCCCGCAAACGCAATCCGCTCCTCCCCCGCCTTCATCCGGTTCGCCTCCAGAACCTCCGCCGTCGTCGCCTTCAAATCCACCGCCCGCGGATCCACCGCGACCAGCGACCCGTACAGCAGCGTGCCGATGTACGTGAAGTCCCGCTTCGCCTTCGCCGCCGCCAGACCCGGCACAGCCCGCTGCATCGTCCCGTTCGGCCCCGTCCCCCGGCCCTTCGCCGTCGCCACATACAACGTCGCTCCCGTCATCCCCAGGCTCACCGGCATCCACTCCGTAGGGATAAACCCCACCGGCTCGACCATGCCCTCCTTCACCGCCCCGCCCGTCAGCCTTCGCGTGTCCAGCACCGCCACCGCGTCCGACCCCAGGTTCGCCGCATACACCCGCGCCCCGTCCCCGCTCACCGCCAGCGCATCCGGCTCCGCGCCAAAATAACTCTGCCCCGGCAGCCGCGTATCGAAGTACCCCCGCACCGCAAACCTCGCGTCCTTCTGCGCCACACTCCCCGGCACACTCCCCGGCCCATGTCGCTCGGCGGCGATGGTTGGACCGACGCCCCCGGTTCCGCGCACATCGATCGCCGCCACCGCATCCCGGTTCGCCAGCGCCGCATACAACGTCCCTCCATCCGGACTCACCACCAGAGCGCACGGATGCGACCCCGGCCGCACCGGATCGCTCGGCTTCAACAGCTCCAGCCTTCGCCCCACACCACCGCGCTCCAGGTCGAGCTCCACCACCTCGCTCGCATTCCACAACGCCACATACCCCCGCGTCCCATCCTTCGACACCGCCACCGCCACCGGGTACGTCGCCGGAACCGCATCGCTCTCCGACACATCGAACCGCCACACCACCCTGCCCGACCCCGCATCGAGCAGCAGCACGTCGTCTGAAAGATTGTCCGCCACCAGCAGCCTCTCCCCCTCTCCCCCGCGTCCCGGCACCAGCGCCATCCCCGCCGGAAAAGGCACCCCGAGCGCACCGTCCACGCCCCCCACCAGCTTCGTCCGCCGCAGCCCCGCCAGCGGCTGCATCCCAAGCGGCAGAAACCGCTCCGCCACCACCTTCCCCCCGCTGAACCCGTACACCGCAATCCCGCTGCCCGGATGGCTCCCTCCCCGCGCCCCAGGCTCCGTCTCAGACGCCATGCCCGCATACACATGCCGCCCGTCGCCCGAGAACACCAGCCCCGAATACAGCGTCTCCGTCCCATCCAGGCTCGTCCGCGCCTCCGGAAAGTCCTCCACCACACCCGTCCGCGTATCCATCACCGCCAGCGACTGCTCGTACCTCGACTCCCACGTGCCATACCCCGCATTCACCGTCACCACATACCGCCCGTCCGGCGACACCGCCAGCCCCATCGGCAGCGAGTTCACCCGGCGTGGCCTCCCCGCCACCCCGCCCAGCGACTTGCTCGACGGCAGATCCACCCGCCTGCCGCCAGCCCCGTCCTGCGCCCATATCCCCGCCGCGCACGCCACCCACAACGCCCCCAGCGCCACGCCCCGAACCACCCCGCTGAACTGTCTCCTCTGCCACCGGTTAGCCATGCCCAAACCCTAGCAGAACCCGTTGAACGGGACGATTACAAAACTCTTACACCCCGCGCTCCCGCCCTTTGCTAGCGTGGTTGCAGAGGGAATACCCACCGATGACGCCCGTAGTCGACCCCGAACTCACGCCCGCCGCCACCCACGCAGCCGAATACCCCCACCTCCTCTCGCCCGACACCCTGGAAACCAGCGACGCCGCACGCCTCCGCATCGCAGAGGCCGCCCGCAAGATCAAGATGGATCTCCGCATGGGCCGCGAGCACCAGCAGGGCCGCATCAACTGGATCACAGCCATCGTCATGGGCCTGTTCCACGTCGGAGCACTCGCCGCGCTCTTCTTCTTCTCCTGGAAGAACCTCGCCGCCTTCCTGATCACCTACTTCTTCGCCATCAACGTCGGCATCGGCATGTGCTACCACCGCCTGCTCACCCACCGCGGATACCGCACCCCCAAGTGGCTCGAATACTTCGTCACCGCCTGCGGAACCATGGCGCTTGAAGGAGGACCCATCTTCTGGGTCGCCACCCACCGCGTCCACCACCAGAACTCCGACCACGAAGGCGATCCCCACACCCCGCAGGACGGAGCCTGGTGGGCCCACATCGGCTGGATCGTCTCCGGCCGCGCCATGCACTCCGAGACCGCACTGCTCGGCCGCTACGCCCCGGACCTCACCCGCGACAAAGGCCACGTCTGGCTCTCCAAGTACCACTGGGTCCCCATCACCCTCGTCGGCTTCTTCCAGATGGGCCTAGGAGCCGCACTCGCCGGGCCGCACTCCACACCGGGACACCGCGTCCTCGGCGGCCTCTCCATGATGCTCTGGGGAACCATGCTCCGCACCGTCGTCGGCCTCCACGCCACCTGGTTCGTCAACTCCGCCACCCACATGTTCGGCTCCCGCCGCTTCGAGACCAAAGACGACTCCCGCAACTCCTGGTGGGTCGCCCTCCTCACCGGAGGCGAAGGCTGGCACAACAACCACCACGCCCACCCCGTCAGCGCACGCCACGGCCTCGCCTGGTATGAGATCGACGTCAACTACTACGGCATCTGGCTGCTGGAAAAACTAGGCCTCGCCCAGAAAATCCAGATCGCCAAGTGGGACCCCCGCAACCCCAAACCCGCCGGCAACTAACCCCGGGGTCTACCCGGGGAGATCCATTCCGCAGTAGACCTGAGACCCTCCGGCAAAGCCACTCGCAATCGCGATCGTTCGAGTTGAGTTGAGTCGGCACGAAAAGACATAGAACCAGCCGACGAGACCGCGACGATATGGCTATCCCAAAGCGATCTCCAACGCTGATAAACGACCCGGCAGCTACTGGCGAAGAGCGCGTCTCCGTACGTACCGGCGCAGCGCACTCCAGAAGAGATACCTGACACCGCCCGGAGGCCCACCGCCATGACGTTCCCCGCTGCTGTCCCCGAACTCCCCGTGACCAGCATTGACACAGCCGCGAACTACTACGTGGCCGTACTCGGCTTCACCCTGGATTGGGGCGGCGACGGAGGCGGGATCGCAGGCATATCGAGAGGACAGTGCAGACTGTTTCTCACCGATCCCTCCTTCCGCGAACACTATCGAACCGCCGGTCCTGTCCTCTTCTGGCTCAACCTCGACGGCAAGACGGCGGTGGATGAACTCCATGCGCAATGGAAGGCGGCGGGAGCGAAGATCGTCTCCGACCCTGACGACACGCCTTGGAAGCTGCACGAATTCACGGCCTCCGATCGTGACGGAAACCTCATTCGTGTCTTCTACGATTTCCGCCGCGACCAGCAGTAACGCGCTATTGGACCGAGGGAGTCCCTCGTCTAATCATTCCATGGCGATCCGTCCGCTCTCGGCAGGAAAGTCGCTGAAGCAGAGCGCCACCGCGGACCCGCTACACACGCACCGGCGAGGGTGGCCGGGCTCCGCGCAGTCTGCGGTTCATCGGCTCTGAAAACCAATGCGCGACAGCCCATCCCAACGGAGCCGTCAAGGCGGTGATCGCTGCAGTCCACAGCGCGGGCCGCTCTCCGTGCCAGTGCACAAACGCCTCTACGCCCAGAATGACCACGAACTCATGCGTCAGGTAGACCTCGTAGCTGTGCCTCCCAAACCAGCGAACCGGTGCCGTCAGCACCCCGCCGCCGCGAGAACCACGCACTACGGTCGCGAGCATCACCAGGCAGACGCCCAACGGCAGCACGGTGTCGTCCAGATCGTGCTTCGCCAGAAACCGGTTGGTGCTGTGCAGCCAATGCCACGCCGGCCAGCTCACAATCCACGCGATCAGAACCCAGCCCGGCGCCTCCGCGGCATAGAGCCAACGTCGTCTGACTCGCGCTGAACGCGACATTCGGTCGCACAGCAGCGCAGTCAGGCAGCCCAGAGCGATCGCGTTCATTCCCCCCAGATAGCTCTTCTCCTGTCCAATCTCGCTCGCGATCCAGGCCGATCGCGCCCACGGTCCCAGCACAAGCAGCGCCGCCGCCAGCAGAAACAGCAGCGGCCAGCCCACGCGCCGCAACCGGGAACGCTCCCCGACCAGCGCGACGCACACCAGCGGGAAGAAGAGATAGAACACCTCTTCGATGCTGAGTGACCACAACACATCCCAGTTCGCAGGCAGGTAGCCGGTCTTCGCCTCCAGCCAGTTCAGGTGAAAGGTCACGGCAGAAAACAGCGCCCGGGGCAATCCAACGGCGCTCTTCACGTGCCAGGCTTCGAAGGCGTCGTTGTGCAGACTACCCCAATGCAGCAGGCTCAGAACCGCAAGCACCAGCCCGAGCGCAGGCGCAATCCGAGCGAACCGAATGCGGTAAAACCGCGCAGCCCGTAGATGCGGCAGACCACCGAACCGGCGCAGGCTGGTCAACGTGATCAGAAAGCCGGAGATCGCGAAGAACACCGTCACCCCGTTGCCCCCGTTCTGAAACACCAGGTGCCGCCACCACCGCGGGCACCCCGCCCCCACACGCACGCCGCTGCCGCTGAAGCGGATCGAGCAGTGCAGCAAGATCACCGCCAGTATCGAAAGGCCACGCAGCAGGTCCACCGTTTCAAAGCGCGGCGCCGCTGCCGATAGCTCACCTCGTTCAACGTGCGTCATGGCTTCCCTTCCATCAGGTCCAGAGACGCGGCTGAACGAGGTCCAGCGCGCTTGCTGCGACAGACGACCTCGCCCCGAACCCACGCAGCAAGCCACCACCCCACCACGCCAGCACCCCTATCCCTCCAGCGCCTTCTCCACCACATCCCCCGCCGCAAACAGATCCATCTCCCGCACCTCGACCGCGAACGGATGCTCCCCGCCCTCCGTATCCTCCACCACCGCATTCCACAGCCCCGCCCTGCGCAGCACACCCGCAATCTCCTCCGCCTCGCCGCGCGTTCCGAAGTAGCCCACCGAAGTCCTCGTCCCATCGTCCACCAGCTCGTCCGGCACCGCGATCGACTCGAGCGGAAACAGCCCCATCTGCCGCCTCAGCTCCGTCTGCGCCCGCGCCACGTCGTCCATCCCCACCGTGATCCGCAGAGCCACAGCAGGCCCCCCGTCAAAGCTCCCTCGCCCATCCTCCGGGCCGGACACATCCGCAACGTGAAAGGAGATGCCCGCCTCCTCCAGAAACTCGCACGCCCGCCCCGCCGCAAGCGCATCGTACAGCGTGATCAGCTCCATCTGCGGCCCCGTAGCTCCCAGGTTCTCCGGCACCCGGTCGCCCGCCGCCGGCATCCCAGCCGCCCCCGCGAACCCCTCGCGCCCCCCGGCCTCCGGGCGCGCCGGCGCCTCCATCCCGCGACGCCCCAACTCCGCCGCCAGCACCGCGCTCGCCGCCTCCGTCAGATCCTCCGGACGAGCCGCCAGCTCCTCCAGCTCCCCGTCGCCCATCGCTCCATACAGCTCCTCGAGCCGCAGCCTCTGTTCGCCCCGATCCTCACTCATCCCCACTCCCATCCCTCCCCGTACCCATCCATCCCTGCCCGTACCCATCCTTCAGATGCCGCACCTCCGGATGCCGAAACGCCCGCAGCACCGTCCGAAACGCCTGCCCCCGAACCAACGGCCCCGCGCACCCGCCCCGCCTATACCTTGGGCGAAAAGTCCGTCAGCGCCAGAAACGTAGACTCGTGCTTGTTCACGAACTCCCCGCCCCTCTCGGACTCCGCCTTCAGCGCCACCCACTCCGGGTCCACCTTGAACCTCGCCCAGCTCTCCGTCGCCGCCGCACGGCTCCTGTGCCGCAGCATGTACACCAGCGTCCGGCCCGCCAGCGGCTCCTCCGTGGGAGTCCAGTACGCCACGCTCTTCATCCCCAGCCGATGGAAGATCCCCACCTCCTTCGTCCGGAACCGCTCCAGGATCAGCGGCAGCTTGCCCTCGTTCAGGTGATACACCCGAAGCTCATACACCGTCTCGTCCCCCGAACCCCCGCCGGAGACCTGCCCGCCCGCATCCGCGCACGCCATCATCCACAGCGCGCCCCCGCCCGCCATCGCCTTCATCACATCCCGCCGCTCCATCCTCGTCTCCCCCTCCATCCTCGTCTCCCGCGCCATCCTCATCTCCCTTCGAAATCCTCGTCTCCCTTCGAAATCCCCCGCTCCCGAACTCCACACCCGCCTCACCGCAGCGCCGCCCGCAGACGCTCCTCCACCATCTCCTTCGACAGAAAGAACGGCTTCTCCAGCACCTCCACCGCAAGCTCCGCGCCGTCATACGCCCACCGCGCCTTCACCCCCATCTTCTCAATCAAGCCCGCACGCCCGCTCAGCTCGATCCCCTGGGCCTTCGCACGCCCCACCAGACCCGCAAACTCCGCCTCCGACAACGCCACCTGCATCGCGTAACCTCCCCCCGACACTATACTTTCCCCACGCCTCTCTTGGCCCACCCATGAACCTCACACGACGCCGCGGAGCCATCGCCTTCTCCATCACCCTCGGCGTCCTGCTCGTCGGCGGACTCATCGCCTTCAACATCGCCTGGATCATCCTCAACGAACGCCGCATCGCCCTGCTCGTCGGCGGACTCGTCCTCTTCGCCCTCCTCACCGCGGGCGTCGTCCTCAACACCGTCTTCCTCGTCCGCGAACTCCGCCGCAACGAACGCCAGGACTCCTTCCTCAACGCCGTCACCCACGAACTCAAAACCCCCATCGCCTCCATCCGCCTCTACCTCGAAACCCTCGAGCGCCGCCCCATCTCCGACGCCCAGCGCAGCCACTTCTACACCATCATGCTCGCCGACTGCGACCGCCTCCTCGCCACCGTCGAGCAGGTCCTCAAAGCCGGCGAGGTCACCGCCGCCCACCGCCACCAGGCCCGCACCCTCGTCCCCCTCCCCGCCCTCGTCGCGGAGTGCATCGACATCACCCTCCACCGGCACCACCTCCCCGCCACCGCCATCCAGCTCTCCCCCATCCCCCCCGGCGTCCACCTCAACGTCCGCGCCATCCCCGAGGACCTCCGCACCGCCGTCCTCAACCTCCTCGAC
>JALYIA010000152.1 GCA_030776065.1 Acidobacteriota bacterium | reverse complement strand
GGGCACGACGACGGCGGATTCTCTTCGGGAATGACAAAGCCATGGGGGAGACTGTGGCGGGGCACGACGACGGCGGATTCCCTTCGGGAATGACAAAGCCATGGGCTGGCGCGTTTAAAGCCATGGGGGCGGCGCGCTTGCATGACAGAGCGAGGGGGCGGCGCGCTTAAAGGACAAAGCCGGGGGGGCGGCGCAAGGACAAAGCCGGGGGGCGGCGCGGTTTAGAGGAGGTTCGAGGAGGGGCGGGTGGGGAGGGTGAAGTGGAAGGTGGAGCCCTGGCCTGGGGTGGAGGTGGCCCAGATGCGTCCTCCGTGCTGGTGGACGATGGAGCGGCAGATGGCGAGGCCGAGGC
Organism: Acidobacteriota bacterium; assembly: GCA_030776065.1. GTDB lineage: Bacteria > Acidobacteriota > Terriglobia > Terriglobales > Acidobacteriaceae > Edaphobacter. The sequence goes on along the minus strand of JALYIA010000152.1, from coordinate 8,870 downwards.
CTGTACCGCCCATGGTGCGGGAGTCGGAGGCGTCGACCTGGTGGAAGCGCTCGAAGATGGATTCGAGCTTGTCGTGGGGGATGCCGCGGCCCTCGTCGCGGACCTGGATCTCGGCGGTGTCGCGGTCGATCTTGCGGGAGCGGAGGTGGATCTCGCCGCCGGGGGCGGAGAACTTGATGGCGTTGGAGATGAGGTTGGTGAGGGTCTGGAGGATGCGGTCGGGGTCGGCCCAGACGTTGGTGCCCTGGGAGTTGAAGGTGATGCGGAGCTGGGCCTTCGAGGCTCCGGTCTGCTGCAGGCCGGCGGCGCGGCGGAAGAGGTCGTCGGCGGAGCACATGGTGCAGTGGAGCTCGGCTTTGCCGGAGCCGATGCGTTCGAGCTCGAGGATGTCGTTGACGAGGCGGACGAGGCGGTCGGTGTTTCCGGTGGCGATGTCGAGCATCTGGCGGAGCTTGTCGGGGCGCTGGTCGAGGGTTCCTCCGGTGATGAGGCCGAGGGCGGCGCGGAGGCTGGTGAGCGGGGTGCGGAGTTCGTGGGAGACGGTGGAGATGAACTCGTCCTTCATCTTGTCGAGGGCGCGGCGCTGTGTGGTGTCGGTGAAGGCGACGACGACGCCGACGGCTTTGCTGGCTTCGCGGCCTTCGTTGTTCTGGATCTCGATCTGGGGGCGGGCGACGTATTCGACGGGGAAGGAGGAGCCGTCCTTGCGCCAGAAGATCTCGTTGGCGATGCGTACGGTGTCGAGGTCGCGAAGGGAGTTCTGGATGGGGCATTCGGCGGCGGGATAGGGGCTGCCGTCGGAGCGGGTGTGGTGGATGAGCTCGTGCATGTTGCGGCCGAGGAGCTCTTCGGGGCGGAAGCCGAGCATCTGGCTGGCGGCGGGGTTGACGACGGTGACGTTGCCCTGGAGGTCGATGCCGTAGATGCCGTCGCCGACGCTCTCGAGGATGGAGTTGGACTGGCGGATGAGGGCGCGGAGCCTGTCTTCCGCGCGCACCTGTTCGGAGATGTCGACGCCGAAGCCGAGGACGTAGGGGGGGCGGCCGGGGACCTCGATGAGCTTGTTGCGGTAGGCGAGCACGCGGATGTCCCCGTTGGTGTGGCGGAGGTGGAGGAGGCCCTGGACGTCGCCTTCCTCGACGACCTCGCGGAGGTACTCGGGGAAGCTTTCGCGGTGGTCGTCGGGCATGAACTCGGTGAGTGGGCGGCCGAGCATGTCTTCGCGGGTGAGGCCGATGGACTGGGCTCCGTAGGCGTTGATGGAGAGGAGCATGCCGGAGAGGTCGTGGGTGCAGACCATGCCGAGGGAGCCTTCGACGAGCTGGCGGTAGCGTGCCTCGGATTCGCGGAGGGTCTCTTCGGCGGCGCGCTGCGTGGTGACGTCGATGCCGGTGGCGATGATGAAGTTGGTCTGGCCCTGGTTGTCGTAGAGCGCGGAGGCGGACCAGGCGATGCGGCGGAGGCTTCCGTCGCGGTGGAGCCAGACGTTCTCGAAGGCTGCGGGGAGGCCTTCGGCGCGGAGCTGTTCGAAGTGCTCGATGGCTTTGGGAATGTCGGCTTTGGGGATGAGCTTGTCCCAGAGGTAGCGGCCGACGAGGGTGGGGAAGTCGTATCCGCTGGCGGCCTCGCAGGCGCGGTTGAAGCGGACGATGCGGCCCGCGGTATCGAAGACGGCGACGAGGGCGTCGACGGTATCGAGCACGGTGGAGACGAAGTTGCGTTCGACGGTGAGTGCGGATTCGACTCGCTGGCGGGCGCGGGCGGCGCGCTCCATCAGGCGGATGGCGGAGGCGAGCTCGATGGAGGTCATGGCCTGGCGGGCGAGTACGGCCATGGTCTGGAGCTGGAGTGGGTTGAGCTTGCGGGAGGGGCCGTCGAGCAGAAACAGGGAGCCGATGCGGACTCCGGCGGGGGTGGTGAGGGGCGCGCCGGCGTAGAAGCGGTAGGTGCGGCCGCCGAGCACGATGCCTCCTGGGGGGCAGGCTGGGTGGTGGCGGGAGTCGGGGATCTCGAAGACGCTCTGGGCGCGGTTGGCGGGGACGCTGGGCAGGGCGTCGAGGGGGAGCTCGGTCTCGGTGAGTCCGAAGCGGGAGTGCAGGACGATGCGGTCGGAGAAGGCGAAGGAGATGCCGGCGACTGGGGTGTTGGCGGTGCGGGCGGCGAGCTCGACGAGGTCGTCGACGGCCGGGTCCGGCGCAGCGCCGAGGATCTCATACTTCTCGAGGGTCTCGAGCCGCAGAGTCTCTGTGCGTGTCACTTCGCTCCTGGTCAGGGTGCTCTCCATGCTCTGCGTAATGGTAGGGGAAGGCGCGGGGTGGAGCACTGGTACTTTTGGGGGCTTAGGGAATTGGTTACGGTTTGGGGAGAGCGCAGCAGTCGGCTGCGGCGGGGGGCTCGTCGGCGGAGGCGTCGAGTGCGACCCTCCAGCGGCCGTCGGGGAGCCTCTTCCAGACGGTGATGTAGCGGCCGGATACGGTGACGGGCTGGTTGTGGGCGTCGCGGGAGCGGCCTTCGTAGTGTCCCCAGGTGAAGCCCATGTCGTTGGAGGGGCCCATGCGGGCGGCGGTGGGGGTCCAGGTGAGCTGGTACCTGGCGGGGTCCCAGGTGGCGCCGGCGGCGATGGCTCCGCGGCCGAGCTTTGCGGGCTGGCCGTTCGAGAGCGCGACGGCGTCGTCGGCGAACCAGGCGGCGAAGGCCTTGCCGCCTCCTTTCGCGACGTCGGCGGCGAACTGCCGTTCAAGATCGAGCAGGAGGACGGCGCCGGGGGTGAGGGTGGGCTGGGTGAGGAGGCTCGCGGAAGCGGGCGGTGCCCCGAGCGGCGACAGCGAGGCGGGCGGTGCGGGGGAGGTCTGAGCGTACAGCCCTGAGCCGAAGACCAGCCCTGAGCCGAAGACCAGCCCCGAGCCGAAGACCAGCCCCGAGCCGAAGACCAGCACAGAACAGGAGCGCAGTACGGCGGCCAGACGGTGGAGCAGGAGGTGCATAGGGAGATGCTACAGCGAGAACCCGGGCGCTGCGCAGAGACGGCACATGGGGAGGTGTGCCGCCGGTGCGCAGAGGGTCCGGGCCGGGCTTACTTCGCGGAGCAGAGACGGCGGCGGAGCATCCCCGCGGCGCCGAGGACGCCGGTGCCGAGCAGGGCCAGGGACGAGGGTTCGGGTGTGGGTGCGCTCGCTCCCACGATGGCGTCGCCCAACTCCACCGGTGCGGGGAAGTTGGCCGAACCGCCGACCACGGCGTAGCCGAAGCTCTGCGAGAGGTGGAGGGAGACGAGCGTGCCATTCGGTGTCTTGGCGAAGCCCATGCCGAGCGGGTCGGTAAGGAAGAAGCTGTTGGAGATGGCGACTTCGATGCCATAGGTTCCGGCGTTGTCATCGGTGGCGACGACGAGGTCCGACGACGTGGGGTAGAAGTAGGTGCTGCCGCCCGGGAGGAAGGCACGCCCGTTGGTGACTTCGAACCCCAGGTTCGAGCCGGTGTTCGCGGTGGAGGCGATGGTGTCGAAGTAGAGGTTGGCGAAGTTGCTGGAGGCCGCGGAGGCGTCGGTTGTGGTGAGCAGGACGTAGAAGAAGTTGCCGTCGTCGCGGGTGTAGATGTTGTACGCCACGGTTCCGGTGGAACCGGGGGTACCGAAGTTTCCGTTGGCTGCGCTGCCTCCTGCGATCGAGACGGGTGTGGTGCCGGCCCATTCGGCGCCATAGTCCCCGTTAACTCCAATCGGCGAGGCGAGTGCGGAGAGTGGCGCGATGGCAAGGGCGGTGGCGGCGAGGTACAGGCGAACGGATCTCATGGAATGGGAGGCCTCAATTTTGAAGGAACGCAACCCATGGGAGCACGTCGCCTGCCAGACAGGCCGGGCCTGATGCGTAAGGTTTTACGGCAAAGGGGTGTGGCGGGTGCGCATCTTTTTGCACATGAGAAGGAGTACTCATTTGCCTTGGGTGAGGTGGTCCGGTGACCCCGGGATGACCGGTCCGGCCCCTGGCATGACCGGTCCGGCGCCTGGCATCACTGGTCCGGCGCCTGGCATGACTGTGGACGGCAAATCTGTGGATCCGATGCAAACGAGCTTGCAGCCAGGGGGAGGCGCGGCGAGGCGGTGGCGCATCCCATGCGAGCTGAGGGGTACTATGCAGACATTTGCGGGTAAGGTGGTGTTGATTACGGGGGCGGGATCAGGGATCGGCGAGGCAGCGGCGCGCGCGTTCGGCCGCGAGGGAGCGATCCTGGTGCTGGCGGACAAGGAGGGCGAGCGCGTCGTCTCCCTTGCGGGCAGCCTGGGAGTGGAAGAGGATCAGGTGCTCGCGCGGCGGGCGGATGTGTCGAAGCCGGAGGAGTGCGAGGCCCTGGTGAAGGCGGCGGTCGCGCGCTTCGGCCGGCTGGATGTGCTGGTGAACGACGCGGGTGTGGACCAGATGGGGCTGATCGACCAGGCAGAACTCTCCGACTGGGAGCACGTGCTGCGGACGGATCTGTACGGCGTGTTCTACATGTGCCGGTATGCCATGCCGCATCTGCGGGAGGTGAAGGGGTGCGTGGTGAACGTGTCGTCGGTCTCGGGCCTGGGCGGCGACTGGAACCATTCGTACTACAACGCGGCGAAGGGCGCGGTGACGAACTTTACGCGTGCGCTTGCGCTGGACGAGGCGAAGCACGGCGTACGTGTGAATGCGGTGAATCCCTCGCTTGTGTTCACCGCGATGACGGAGCAGATGAAGAGCAAGCCGGAGTTGATTCGCAAGTTCAAGGAACGGATTCCGCTGGGGCGCGCGGCGGAGCCGGACGACATCGCCGGGCCGATCCTGTTCCTGGCGAGCGATGCGGCGCGGTTTGTGAACGGGGTGAATCTGCCGGTGGATGGCGGGCTGATGGCTTCGAACGGACAGCCGCCGCTCAGCTGAGCTGCTGAGCGGCGTTCCCGCCGGGGGACTCGCGTGCGACGTGTGGAAGGAACCCGTGTGCGACGTGTGGAAGGAAGCGGTTGGGTTCGTTTATCCGACGCACGCCACCCCGTGCCTGTCGAGACGCTGGTGCCGGTCCTGCGTCTAAGAACTGATAGACTTGACGGCTGTGGGTTTGGCGGCTCGGACCACTGGGATCAGCCCCCTCGGATGGATGAGCATGAGCTGGATGAGCATGAGCGCTTTTCTCGACGGAATTCAGTCGCCTTTGGATGTAAAGAAACTAACGATTCCCCAGTTGGCGGAGCTGGCGCAGGAGATCCGCGAGCGGCTGATCCTGGGGGTATCGAAGACGGGCGGTCACATTGGGCCGAACCTGGGCGTGGTCGAGCTGACGCTGGCGATGCACTATGTCTTCGATACGCCGCGCGACAGCTTTGTGTTCGACGTGAGCCACCAGGCGTATGTCCACAAGCTGCTGACGGGCCGCAACGACCGCTTCCATACGATCCGGCAGCCGGGCGGATTGAACGGCTTTATGCTGCGGACCGAGAGCGAGCACGACAGCTACGGCGCGGGACATGCCGGCACGGCGCTGAGCGCGGCTCTGGGGATGGCGGTGGCGCGGGATATGTCCGGCGGCAGCGAGCATGTGGTGGCGCTGTGCGGGGATGCGGCGTTCACGAACGGCATCTCGTTCGAGGCGTTGAACAATATCAGCTCGACGAAGCGGCTGATCGTGGTGCTGAACGACAATGCATGGTCGATCGACAAGAACGTGGGCGCGATTGCGGAGTACTTCCACAAGATTGTGACGAACCCGACAATCGCCGGATTGCACGACCGCGCGGCAGGGTTGATCGAACGCTTTGGCGGCAAGACGGCCCGGCACGTGGCGCGCAAGGCGGAGGAGGCGGCGAAGGGGCTGATCGGGCCGGGCATGCTGTTTGAAGAGTTCGGCCTGAGCTACTACGGGCCGCTCGACGGGCACAACCTGCCGCTGCTGATCGAGACGTTCAAGTTCCTGAAGCAGCAGAACAAGCCGGTGCTGCTGCATGCGATCACGCAGAAGGGGCGCGGATTCCAGCCGGCGCTGGAGCAGCAGAAGAAGTTCCACGGGCTGGGGCCGTACGATCCCGAGACGGGAGGGCCGCCCGAGGCGAGCAAGGCGCCGGGCCGGAAGACCTACTCGGAGGTCTTCGCCGAGAGCCTGGTGAAGCTGGCCGACGAGGACGAGAAGATTGTCGCGATCACGGCGGCGATGCCGAACGGGACGGCGCTCGATCTGTTCCGGCCGCATCATCCGAAGCGGTACTTCGACGTGGGCATTGCCGAGGAGCATGCGGTGATCTTCGCGGCGGGCATGGCGACCAAGGGGTACAAGCCCTTCTGCGCGATCTACTCGACGTTTCTGCAGCGGGCGTTCGACCCGATCGTGCATGATGTGTGCCTGCAGAATCTGCCGGTGGTCTTCTGCATGGATCGCGGCGGGCTGAGCGGCGACGACGGGCCGACGCACCACGGGCTGTTCGACATCAGCTATCTGCGCAGCGTGCCCAACATCATCCACATGGTGCCGAAGGACGAGGATGAGCTGCAGGACATGATGTACACGGCCGGTGTGCACGATGGGCCGAGCGCGATCCGGTATCCGCGCGGGATCGGGCCGGGCACGACGGTGAAGGAGCGGCCGGTGCGGCTGGAGATCGGGGTGGCGGAGGTGGTGTCTGCGCCGGCGGAGGGACAGGAGTGCGAGGTCGCGATCTTCGGGCTGGGCGCGATGCTGCCCGAGGCGGTGCGCCTGGCCGGGATGCTCGAGCGGGAAGGAATTGCGGCGGCGGTGGTGAATCCGCGGTTCGCCAAGCCGATCGATCGGGCGTGCGTCGGGGAGTTCGGACGGAGGTGCCGGTTGCTGGTGACGTTCGAAGACCATGTGCTCGCGGGCGGATTCGGGTCCGCTGTACTGGAAGCTCTGAACGAACTCGAGGTCGCGGTACCGGTGGTGCGCGTGGGCTGGCCGGATGAGTTTATCGAGCACGGCAAGGTGGAGGCTCTGCGGGAGAAGTACGGGTTGACGGCGGAGGCGGCGCTCGAGAAGATGCGGCCGCACCTGGCGGCGCTGGAGAGCGGGCGGATGGTGGCGCGGTAGGACCCCCGGTTCGCGTGCGGGGTGTGCGTGCGAGGTATGGGGTTATGGGGTCTGAGGTCTGGGGTCTGAGGTTTGGGGTATGAGGTCTGGGGTGCGTTTGTGGCGGAACGCGAAGGCGCTGCGGATCTGGAAGCGAAGGACGAGCGCGTTGGCGAGGGTGCCGAGCGGGCCAAAGGGCGGTTCGTAGACGACGTGGTCGGTGAGAAGGGTGCCGGCGATGTTGTTGCGGGTTTCGGGGCGGATGCGGTGGCAGTGCTTCCATGAGGCGAAGGGTCCGCGGCGCTGGATGTCGCAGAAGCGATCGTGCCAGGTGAACTCGGCGATCTCGGCGTCCCAGCGGAGGCGCATCGGGGAGAGCGGGAGCGGGCGGAAGCTCAGGGTGATGCGGGTGCCCTGGCCGGCGGCGATGGCGGCCCGGGCGTCAGGGGGCGGGGGTGGAGGCGGTACCAGGGTGAGGCTCTCGATGCGGGCCCTCTGCCAGCGGGGCATGAGGCGCGGTAGGTTTGCGGGGTCGGCGAAGAACGCAAAGACCTGCGCGACAGGGTAGGGGAGCCACTGTTCGGTCTCGAAGACGTGCTGCATGGGAGGAGTGTAGGGGGTTACTGATCGAAGCGGATTCGGTTGGGGGATCCCAAAGAAGATGGGGTGTGCCGAAGCGCCTCCCGGGGGGGAGGCGCTTCGGGTGGTACGAACGGAGGCCCGGGAGAGGCTCGTCCGGTTAGTTGGGCATCAGGACGGTGTCGATGACGTGGATGATGCCGTTGGATTGGAAGACGTTGGCGATCGTGACGGTCGCCATGCCGCCCTTTTCGTCGGTGAGCATGACCTTCTTGCCCATCATGGAGGCGGTGAGTGTGCCGCCCTGGACGGTCTTCATTTCGAACTTGCCGTGGCCTGCCTTGATTCCGGCTGCGATGTCCTTGGCGGAGATCCTGCCGGCGACGACGTGGTAGGTGAGGATTTTGGTGAGGGTGTCCTTGCTTTCGGGCTTGACGAGGGTATCGACGGTGCCGGCGGGGAGCTTCGCGAAGGCATCGTCAGTGGGAGCGAAGACGGTGAAGGGGCCCGGACCGGAGAGGGTGTCGACCAGGCCGGCGGCCTTGACGGCAGCGACGAGGGTCTTGTGGATCGGCGAGTTGACGGCGTTCTCGACAATGTTCTTGTTGGCGTACATGGCTGCGCCGCCGACTTTGGGGTTCTTCATCATGTCCTGGGCGGAGGCGGGGGCGGAGGCGGTGAAGCCGGTGAGGGCGAGGGCGGCGGCGGTAGCGAAGAGAGCTTTCTTGAAGTTCATGTCGGATCGTCCTTTGGTTGGTTCTGAATTCTGTCGTTCGCCTCAGCATCAGGCGTTCCTACTCATCTACGCGGCCCGGTTGGGACTGGATTGCGCACACCTTCCATCAGACTCTGAATTGGAGGCGGCGACCAGCCCGATCGGGGGAGGGGGGTGGAGTTTGTGCGGGATGTGAAACTAGATGCATCCGTTTGACGGCAGCGTTGACATTGATCGGGCCGGCGCGTCAACTGGGAGGTATCCGTATGCACAGAGGCACGATTCAGGAGGAACCGGTAGCGGCCAGTGGCGAGGTGCAACGCGGGCCCGCGGCTGCGTCGGCACTTCCCCACGACCGGGGATTGCTTGCGATCGGAATCTTCAAGCTGCTGAAGTCTGCCTTCTTCTTCTGCGTGGGCATCGGGGCCATCAAGATGCTGCACAAGGACCTGGGCGACGTGGCGATGCGTCTGGCGCAGATTCTGCACCGCGACCCGGAGGGACGGCTGGTGGGGTTCGTGACCCAGAAGGTCGAACTGATCGATAT
>JALYIA010000151.1 GCA_030776065.1 Acidobacteriota bacterium | reverse complement strand
GACCATGCAGACCGGCCCAGGCACCCAGACCGGCCCAGGCACCCAAACGGCCCAGGCTGCTCTTCCGCCCCACCAGACCGCCGCCGCCACCGCCACTCAGCCACAGCCCGCGGCTGCGTCCACTCCGGCGCTGGCGGAGCTCGACGCCGCGACCCGCCCGGACAGTTCAGCCTCCGCTGCCCCGCAGCGGATCGGGCGCAAGGCGGTCATCTCGGGCATCCGCCACTGGTCCACCGCCTCGTACACACGCGTCGCGATCGATCTCGGCGACGCCGTCACGTACGAGGCGGCGCGGGTGCCGAACCCCGACCGTATCTACTTCGACCTCCACGGCACGCGCCTCGCGCAGGAGCTCGCCGGCAAAAGCTTCACCGTCACCGACGACGGCTTCCTCCGCAGAATCCGCGCGGCCCAGTTCTCCGACGACATGACGCGCGTAGTCCTCGACGTCAACGATGTGACCGGGTACTCCGCGTTTCTGCTGCCGAACCCCTACCGCCTGATCATCGATATTCACGGCCAACCCGATATTCACGGCCAACCCGATATCCACGGCCAGCCCACCATCCCCGGCCAGCCCGCCGCGGCAGCCGTCGGTTCCCCCGCCGCAGGCGCTCCGTCCGGCGCGCAGTCTCGCCGCGTACCGGGCGCGATCGAACCAGGCCCCGGCCAGCCGGCCAGCCGTGCCGCGCTTACCGCCCCAGAGGTTCCGGCTCCGCACACGGCCGGGGCCGTCCTTTCGACACCCGCAAGGCCGGTTCCGAACACGCTCGCCACCCGGCAATCCAGCTCCGCCGAGGTTGCGGCCGTCAGCGACTCGCCGGGACGGGTGGACGCGACGGCTCACCCCACCTCGCAGCCCATCTCCTCCATCATGCCGACCGCGCCCACGGGTTCTTCCTCTGCCACCGTTCAGCCACCCCCGCCGGCTTCGGCGTCGGTCGCGGGAGACTCACGCCCGGGCAGCACCCCAGGCGCGCAGGAGAGGCCCGCAAGCACACGGCGCACGGCGGATGGGCGCGGGGGGCGGCGCAAGACTGCGCCCGCGATTGCGGCTGAGCCCGCCCGCGCGGCGGTTCCGACCGCCGACGGCCAGACGTCTCTCGTCCGCGCCCTGGGTCTGAAGATCGGCCGCATCGTCATCGACGCGGGCCACGGCGGCCACGACTCCGGAACCCTCGGCGTGGACGGGCTGGAGGAGAAGGACGTTGTGCTCGACGTCGCTCTTCGCGTCGGAAAGCTGCTCCACGAGAGGCTCGGCGCAGAGATCATCTACACCCGCTCGGACGATACGTTTATCCCGCTCGAGACGCGCACCGCAATCGCGAACAAGGCGCAGGCAGACCTCTTTCTCTCGATCCACGCCAACTCGTCAACCGATGCCTCGGCCCGCGGAGTGGAGACCTACTACCTGAACTTCACATCCGACCCCTCGGCGATCGAGACGGCCGCGAGAGAGAACGCCGTCAGCGACCAGTCCATTTATCAGCTCAGCGATCTGGTAAAGAAGATTGCGCTGAAGGACAAGATCGCCGAGAGCCGCGAGTTCGCCTCCGACGTCGAGACGTCGCTCTACACTGGGCTGGCGAGGGGCAATGACGGGCTGAAGAACCGCGGGGTGAAGAAGGCTCCGTTCGTGGTCCTGATCGGGGCAAACATGCCGTCCATCCTGGCGGAGATCTCGTTCGTCACGAACCCGCGCGATGCGGAGCAGCTGCGCCAGCCCGAGTACCGGCAGCGCGTCGCGGAGAGCTTGTATCGCGGCGTGGCGCGCTACGAGGGCGGCCTGAGTGCGACGCGGATCCCGATTGAGCGGGCGTCGGCGGGGCAGTAAGCCTGGCCCCACGCGTGAAGCCTGGCCGCACGCGTGTCGCCAAAGTTTGCCCTTCCTCTATGTAGCTGATCCTGCGTAGCTTGCAGATTGTTCCACGTGGAACATTCAGCGGCACCCGCGAAACCGACTCAACTCCCGGGAGCGCCGCTGGTCTCGAAGCGGTGGAAGAAGCTGTCGGGCAGGTAGTGCGGCGTGGCGGAGTCGTCGGCAATCGAGCGAACCAGATCGGCGTAGAAGCTGTTGAACTGCGCGGCGGCGGCGAAGTCGACCGGCTGTGCAAGGTTGTCCTCGGGGGAGTGGTAGCGCTCGGCGAGCCAGGCGCGCCACGCCTTCTGCTCGGGCGAGCCGGCCTCCCAGCCGAACTTCATCGCGAGCGCCGGGACGCCGGCCTGCACGAAGCTGTACTGGTCGGTTCGGACAAAAGAGTTGCGGTCCGGCTCCGGGTCCGTCGCGATCACGATGTGGTGCGCTGCGCCGGTCTTGCGCGCGGCATCCGCAAGGGTCGATTGCTCGAGTCCCTGGACGTGCAGCTTCTTCAACGGGAAGATGGGCATGAACATGTCGAGGTTGAGGTCAGCCTTGATCTGGTTTGCGGGCACGGTCGGGTGTCCCGCGAAGAAGCGCGAACCGAGCAGGCCCTTCTCTTCCGCGGTAAACACGAGGAACAGGATGGACCGTCGCGGACGCTGCCCGTGCGCCGCCGCCTCGGTGAAGGCGCGGGCGGTCTCGAGCACGGTGGCGACGCCGCTGGCGTCGTCCATCGCGCCGGAGTAGATCGTCTTGCCATGGATCGGCGCGCCGACTCCGAGATGATCGAGGTGTGCGGAGACCAGCACGTACTCGTCCTTGAGCTTGGGGTCCGATCCCTCGAGGCGCGCCGCGATGTTTGGGGACTCCACCTGCGAGCGCTCGACGGTGACGGTGGCGGAGAGCGATTTTCCCAGCGCGAAGTGCGGCAGAGGTTTTTGTGCGTCGGCAAGCGCGAGCATCTCCGCCCACGTATGGCCGGTGCCGGCGAAGAGCTTCTCGGCCTGCGCGGGGTTGAACGAGGCGGAGAAGCGCGGCGTGTGATTTTCAGCCAGCGCCGGGTGACGGCGCGCGAGGTCCTCATCACCGGGCTGGGCTGCGAGCCACATCGCGGGCTGCGAGGCGCCCGAGGCGACACGCTCCCAGCCGAAGTCCATCGACTTGGGGGTGGAGATGGTGATGATTCCGGCGGCGCCTGCCTGGGTGAGCATGGCGGTGAGCGGCGAGGTGCGCGCGTAGGACTTCAGCGCCGTCGGCAGCTCGGCGGGTCCGCCGTTGACGACGACCACGATCTTGCCGCGGATGGACTCGCGCGGCACCTCCTTCGAGCCGAAGTCGTCGTAGCCGGCTTCTGGCAGGTGGAGGCCGTAGCCGAGGAAGACGAGCGGCACGGGGGGGAGAGAGGCGACCTGCGGGCCGCGGCCGATGATCGCATCCTGCCCGAGGACGAGTGGCTGGGGTTTGCCGTCGACGATGAGCGAGACCGATGACTTTTCGGCGAGCACGCGCTGCACCACGAAGTGGACGGGCTGGAAGAAGGAGCCGTTCAGGCCTGCGGGCTGGAGGCCGTCCTTCTTGAACTGGGCGACGACGTACTCGGCTGCTTTGAGGTACTCGGGGGAGCCGGTGAGGCGGCCTCTCATGGAGTCCTCGGCCAGGACCTGGACGTGGGACCACCACAGCTTGCCGCGGGCGACGTCGGCGGCGTCCTCGGGCGGGGCGGCGTGGAGTGCCGCGGCGGCGAGGAGGGCGGAGGCGGCGGCGAGTACGAAGCGGCGAAGCGGGCGGCTGGGGTGCACGGCGACTCTCCTGATGTTGATGTGTTGATGTGGTGAGGTCAGGATATCTGAGTCGCTCGATACGGCTGGTCTGCGCCTTCGTCGGCGGGCCTGGACGGGGTAAGTGAACTAAGTCTTGTAAACTAAGTTTGAGGATCGTGAATGCAGACGGTGAACATGCATGAGGCGAAGACGCATCTGTCGCGCCTGGTGGACAACGCGGCGAAGGGGGAGCCGTTCATTATCGCGAAGGCGGGCAAGCCGATGGTGAAGGTGGTGGCGGTGGATGCGCCGCAGGAGAAGCCGAAGAAGCGGATTGGCGCGCTGGCGGGGCAGATTGTGTTTCCTCAGGACAGGGCTGAATTCAAAGCGATCGGCGCAGACGAGATCGAGGAGATGTTCTACGGGGAGCACGAGTGAAGCTGCTGCCGGATACGCACCTGCTGCTCTGGATGGTGGGAGCCACTGAGGATGCGCGGCGTCGGCTGCCTGCGGAGGCAGCCGGGTTGATCGAGGATCCGGACAATGAGGTGTACTTCAGCGCTGTAAGTGTGTGGGAGGCCGCAATCAAGCAGGGTGCGGACAAAGCAGATTTTCGCGTGGAGGCGGGCGTCTTTCGGAGAGCCCTGCTGGATGGGGGCTATATCGAGCTTACGATCACGAGCGAGCATGCGGCGGCCGTAGGACGTCTGCCGCGCCTGCATAAGGATTCCTTTGACCGGCTGCTGGTGGCGCAGGCAATGGTCGAAGGGATCACGCTGCTGACTGTGGATGAGGTTCTGGCGCGTTATCCCGGGCCAGTCCGGCGGATTTGAGGTTGCGGCGACAAGCAACGCAAACCCACTCATCGCGGTGAGGCTGCGATGAATCGGGGACACAGGGAAACAGAATTGACTCTAATTCCATTGTTATTCTTCCGTACTGTGGAATAATTGCTACGTGATTTGCCGTCATGTGAGGATTCAACTCGCTGAGCTGTTGCGTCAGTTTCCTGCGGTGGCTTTGCTCGGGCCTCGGCAGGTTGGCAAGACCACGCTGGCGCTCAGTCTTGCCGACGCGGCGGACGAGGCAGCGGTGTATTTGGACCTGGAGCTTCCTTCCGATCGAGCCAAACTTGCCGACCCGGAACTCTACTTGTCTGCCTATGAAGATCGGCTTGTGATTTTGGACGAGATCCACCGTCTTCCCGGAATCTTTCAGACGTTGCGGAGTTTGATCGACCAGAGGAAACGAAAGGGCAGAAGGGCTGGGCAGTTCCTCCTGCTGGGATCGGCTTCGATGGATCTGCTACAGCAGTCTGCGGAGACGCTTGCGGGCAGGATCGCCTACATGCAGCTCACGCCGTTCCTGGAGCGCGAAGTGGGTGGGTTGTCTCCCGATGCCAGACGAGCGCTTTGGGTCCGGGGAGGCTTTCCGGACAGCTTTCTTGCAGGGACTGAGGCGCAGAGCTATGGATGGCGCGCGGCCTTTATCCAGACGTATCTGGAGCGGGACGTTCCCTCATTGGGACCGCGCATTCCGGCGGAGACGCTTCATCGCTTCTGGCAGATGCTGGGAAACAACCAGGGCCAGATGCTGAACGCGGCGCAGCTTGCGGCGGGGTTGGGGATCAGCGGCCAGACGGTTGCGAGATATCTCGACATCATGGTGGACCTGCTGCTGGTGCGCCGGTTGCAGCCGTGGGCTTCCAATGGTGGCAAGCGACTTGTGCGGTCGCCAAAGGTTTATGTGCGGGACAGCGGGCTTCTGCATACGCTGCTGGGGATACGCGATTACGAGGTTCTGCTGGGGCATCCCGTGGTGGGATGGAGTTGGGAGGGAATGCTTATCGAGAACATATTGAGTAATGTCCCGGCGGACACCCAGACGTGGTTTTACCGGACCTCTGCCGGTGCCGAGATTGATCTGGTTCTGGAGACGGCGCGAAGTGAGCGCTGGGCGATCGAGATCAAGCGATCTCTGAGCGATCCGAAACCGAGCAAGGGCTTCTATGTGGGATGTGAGGATATCCAAGCTACGCGGCAGATTGTGTTGTACCCGGGGGCGGAGCGGTTCTGGATTGACCGTAAGACTGAGGCTATGCCTTTGAGTGCGTTGTTGACGTCGGAGTTTGGGGGCGGCTGAATACGGGCTCGCGAGGATTGAAAAATTAGTGCAGTGGCTTGGTCGGAATCGCCGGGCGGTGAGCCGGGATGTGACTACGTTGAAGGAGCATGGGCTGGTGACGACGCGGTATGTGACCAACCCGGGGCATGGAAGGAATCTGGTGGTGCGGCGGGCGGCGAAGCGGCTGGAGTTGAAGGCGGCGATCTGAGGGTGGGGAGCATAGGGTTTGTGAAACCTACTCATCGCGGTGAGGCCTCGATAAGGGAGCACGGCATCCGAGACTTGTTACCTTGGGACGATGAATTTTCAAACCTTGCTCTCAAAACTGCGGCCCGGCAAGAAGAAGGATACGGAGATGAACTGCTCTATCGTTCTTCTTCTTCGACGACCGCGCTTCTTTTCCAAGAAGGAACTCGAGGAAGCAGGTGAGAAAGGCTTTCACAGGCCATTCGGAGAAGAAGGATCGATGTATTTCGTAGTACACGACCCGCCCGTCACATTGATAAAGGCAGGGACTAACGTCATCAATGTCCTGCATGCCAGCGAGCCGTATCTAAATGACGTCGGTTACGTAGCTGCGCAGTTGCCCCAGGAAGAACAGAGGAAAGCATGGCTTCAACATAGCGCGTGGGCTGCGCTGGATTTGTGGAATCCAGATTCCGGCAAGAAGGAAGCCTACGACGCCCTCGCTCGGTTTGCGCTTCAGCTTGGAGACGACGACTGCTGCGGAGTCTACCTTCCGAAGGAACAGATGATGATGCCAAACGATGGGACAGCCGAGCAAGGCTTGCGAATGATGATCGAGCAAGAACTACCGTTCGGGAGAAGCTGACAATCTGTGTTGCTCCCTTTAGGGCTGGGAGCCGGTGTAGAACTCGCTGCGTTTGCGGCTGTAGAGGAAGTAGATGAGGAGGCCGATGGCCAGCCAGACGAAGAAGCGGAGCCAGGTGATGATGGGCAGGCCGGCCATGAGGAGGATGCAGAAGAAGACCGAGAGTACGGGGATGACGGGGCCGAAGGGGACGCGGAAGCCGCGGTGGCGTGCGGGGTCTTTGTAGCGGAGGACGATGACGCCGATCGAGACCAGGGCGAAGGCGAAGAGGGTGCCGATGTTCGAGAGGTCGGTGAGGGTGCCGATGTCGAAGAGGCCGGCGGGGACCGCGACGACGAAGCCGGCGATCCAGGTGGCGATCGCGGGCGTGCGGTACTTGGGGTGGACGCGGGAGAAGAAGGTGGGGAGCAGGCGGTCGCGGGACATCGAAAACCAGACGCGCGACTGGCCGAGTTGGAAGACGAGGATGGAGGAGATCATCCCCATGAGCGCGCCGAGCAGGACGACGAGGCGGATCCAGTGGAGGGAGTGTCCGCCGGGGAGGATGGAGAGTTTTTTGAGGGCGTTGACGACGGGGGCGGCGTCGTCGACCATGCTCTGCCAGGGGACGAGGCCGGTGAGCGTCATGGCCACGCCGATGTAGAGCACGGTGCAGACGACGAGGGTGGCGATGATGCCGATGGGGACGTCGCGCTGGGGGTTGCGGCACTCTTCGCTGGCGGTCGAGACGGAGTCGAAGCCGATGTAGGTGAAGAAGATGATGGAGCCGCCGGTGAGGATGCCGGACCAGCCGTTGGGAGCGTAGGGGTGCCAGAGCCTGGGGTGGACGAAGTGGGCACCGGCTCCGATGAAGAGCAGGATGGCGGCGAGCTTGAGCAGCACCATGACGTTGTTGGTGCGGGCGGATTCGCGGATGCCGCGGACGAGGACGACGGTGAGGAGAAGGACGATGAGGAAGGCTGGGATGTTGAAGCCGAGGTGCCAGCCGGGTTTGTAGATGTCGTGTCCGGCGAGGTCCTGGAGGCCGCCGGGGAGGAAGGCGGGGGAGATCCACTTCGCGGAGGGGTTGATGCCGAACCAATCGAGGAGGTCCACAACGTGGGCTGCGAAGCCGACGCTGACGCTCATGTTGGAGCCGGCGTACTCGAGGATGAGGTCCCAGCCGATGATCCAGGCGACGAGCTCCCCGAGGGTGGCGTAGGTGTAGGTATAGGCGGAGCCGGCGATGGGAATCATGCTGGCGAGCTCGGCGTAGCAGAGGCCGGTGAGCGCGCAGATGAGGGCGACGAGCAGGAGCGAGAGGGCGAGGGCGGGGCCTGCGCCAGGGCGGCCGGCGAGGGCGGAGTGGTGGATGATGTAGTCGGCTACGGGCGCGTGGAGGATAGAGGTGGTGTCGAACTTTTCGCCGGAGATGGCGGTGCCGACGACGGTGAAGATGCCCGAGCCGATGACGGCGCCGATGCCGAGGGCGGTGAGGGAGATGGGGCCGAGGGTCTTCTTGAGTGCGTGTTCGGGGCGCTCGGAGTCCGAGATGAGCTTGTCGATGGATTTGGTGGCGAAGAGCTGCGACTTCGTGGCGAGGAGCTGCGATGGGCTGGCGAAGCTTTGCCGGGGCTTGCTGGGGGGCGGCAAGGTCGGAGGGTTCTCCTGGAAGGGGATGCGAAGGGACTCAGGCACAAGGGTACAGGAAGGGTGCGCGGAATCCTTGGATGAAATGCGTGGGCGCTGGGGAGGATTACACACGACGGACTGATGGGAGGAGGTAGGATTTATGCCGGAGGTACAGCGAACGATGTCGATGCCTGGAGTGACGTTTGGGCGCCGCGAGTTTTTGCGCGGGGGAGCAGCGGCCACGGCGATGTTGGCGTGGCGTGGGCGGGGCGCGTGGGCGCAGGCTCCTGCGGCGGGGGATCGCGTGGCGCAGACGCGTGCGATGGGAGCGACGGCGACTCTGACGGTTGTGCCGCTGCGAGGCAACGTGAGCATGATCGAGTCCTCGGGATTTGGGAATATGGCGGTGCTGACGGGGCCGGACGGGAAGCTGGTGGTGGACTCCGGGTACAGCAGCGCACGGCCGCATGTGGAGGCGGTGCTGACGGGGCTGGGGTCGATGCCGGTGCGGACACTGGTGAATACGCACTGGCACTTCGACCACACGGACGGCAACGAGTGGATGCATGGGGCGGGGGCCACGATCGTGGCGCAGGACAATACGCGGAAGCGGCTCTCCGGACCGCACGAGTGGCCTGCGATGGGCATGCGTTTCGACGCTGCTCCCAAGGGCGCGTGGCCGGTGGTGTGCTTCAAGGAGGCGCTGACCATGTACATGAACGGGGCGACGGTAACGATGGAGCACTACAAGCCGGCGCACACGGACTCGGACATCTCGGTGCGATTCGACGAGTTGAACGTGGTGCATCTGGGGGATACCTATTTCCGGTCGTTTCCTGTGATCGATGGGAGCAGCGACGGGAGCATACGGGGGATGATTGCGGCGGCGGAGCGGTCGCTGGGGCAGGTGGATCGCGAGACGAAGATCATTCCCGGGCATGGGCCGCTGGGCGATGCGGCGACGTTGAAGGAGTACCACGCGATGCTTGTGGATGTGGCGGATCGGGTTGGAAGTCTGAAGGCGGCGGGCAAGTCGGTGGACGAGGCGATTGCGGCCAAGCCGACGGCTCGCTATGACGAGGCGTGGGGCAAGGGATTCGTCACTCCTGAGCTGTTTGTCCGGATGGTGTACCCGGGGGTATGAGGCGGCGCGTGGAGGGGAAGACGTGCGGGCGGGAGTGGAGGCGGCTGACGGCTGCGCTGCTCCTGCTGCTGCCGTGTGCCGGGGCGCAGGTCGGGCGGGGAGGCGGCTCACCGACAGCGCCCAGCCTCTGGATCGGGCCTTGGACGCGGGCGAGTGCGGAGCCGGTGATCCGGCCGGATGTGGGGGCGGTGTTTGCGGATCCGGTGTCTGGGGGCGAGGTGCGCTGGGAGGCGCTGCATACGTTCAATCCGGCGGCGGTGGTACGGGATGGCAAGGTGTGGGTTCTGTACCGGGCGGAGGATGACTCTGGCGCGAAGGCGATTGGGGGGCACGTGTCGCGGCTGGGGCTGGCGGTGAGCGAGGATGGCGTGCACTTTGTGCAGCGTCCGCAGCCGGTGTTCTATCCCGCGAAGGATGCGGAGGAGAGCCGCGAGGTGCCGGGCGGGGTGGAGGATCCACGGGTGGTGGAGGGGCCGGATGGCGGGTATGTGCTGACGTATACGCAGTGGTCGCGGACACGTGGCTCGTACTCGGTGGGGATTGCGACGTCACACGATCTGGAGCACTGGACGAAGATGGGGCCGGCGTTCGCGGGTTCGCTCGGCGGGCGGTACGACGCGCTGAAGTACAAGTCCGCGGGAATTGTGACGGAGGTGCGGGGCGGACGGCTGGTCGCGGCGAAGATCGGCGGCAGCTACTGGATGTACTGGGGGGAGATTGAGGTGGGGCTGGCGCGGTCGACGGACCTGGTGCACTGGACGCCGGTCGAGACGGCTGCGGGGAAGCCGCTGGTGCTGCTGCGCTCGCGTGCGGGCAAGGCGGACAGCGGCTTTCCGGAGACGGGGCCGCCGCCGGTGAGGACGGCGCGCGGGATCGTGATGCTTTATAACGCGAAGAATGCTGACGGCGCGGCGGGGGACCGGCGGCTGCAGGCGGGGACGTACACCGTGGAGGAGGCGCTGTTCGACCGGGACGATCCGGCGAAGCTGGTGGGGCGGACGGCGGAGCCGGTGTTTGCGCCGGAGCTGCCGTTTGAGCGGAGCGGGCAGTACGCGGCGGGAACCACGTTTGCGGAGGGGCTGGTGCTGTTCCGCGGCAGGTGGTGGATGTACTACGGGTGTGCGGATTCGTTTGTGGGGGTGGCGACGGCGCCGTTCTAAGTCGTTTGCCCCGGAAGG
This sequence comes from Acidobacteriota bacterium, assembly GCA_030776065.1. Classification (GTDB taxonomy): domain Bacteria; phylum Acidobacteriota; class Terriglobia; order Terriglobales; family Acidobacteriaceae; genus Edaphobacter. The sequence goes on along the minus strand of JALYIA010000151.1, from coordinate 52,493 downwards.
TTCTAGTCGTTTGCCCGGGAAGACGGACGGGTGGCTGTTTCTACTTCTCGTGCAGCAGTTCGACCACCATGACCTGGATGGGCTTGTCCCCGGCGTTGACATCGGCATGCATGGTGCCGGGAGGATTTGCGGGGAGCCAGTAGGCGTGGCCGGTCTCCCACACGTGAGTTTCGGAGGCACCGGTCTGCTCGACGAACTTCATGGTGCCGCCATCGAGGGAGATGATGACCCGGGGGTGCTCATGACGGTGCATGGTAAGGGGCGCATGGGGGAGGACTGTGGTGCGCCAGACGCGGACGTCTTCGTTGTCGAACTGGGGGATGCGGACGGACTGAGCCGCGGGAGGCGCCGATGGGGTGGCTGCGGACTGCGGGGTACGGCGGCTCGCGGAGAGGGCGTAGAGCGAGGTGACGAGGAAGACGCCGGAGAGGGCGAGGCAGAGGCGTGGAAGGAGAGGGCGAGCGTCGTACATCGTGTCTCCGGTCTTGATTGGGCTTGATTGGAGACCACAGGGTAGCACGCAGACGGGAAACGGACCTCCGCGGGGGAGGTCCGTCGGGTGCAGGTGGAGAAGAGGGTTAGCGCTTGGACTTGCCGCGGCTGGCCTTCTTGAGCTTGGCCTTGTTTTCGCCGCGCGGAGTGGTGCGCTTGGCCTTGGGGGCGGCCTTCTTGCGGGCGGCGCGCTTGATCTTCTTGCGCTCGATCTTGTCGGTGACTGCGGTGGTGTTTGCCATGAGTGTGTCGGTGCTTTCCTGATAAGAGATGTGCGGCGGGCTCCCGGTGGGTGGGATTGATGCTAGAGAGCTTCGAGCTGGGCGAACTTCTCTACCAGCTTTTTTACGCCGTGCTGTTGAAATTGTACTGTAATCTTCGCGTCGTCTCCTTCGCCTTCGCGACGAAAGACGGTGCCCTCTCCGTATTTGGGATGGCGGACGCGGGTGCCCTGGCGGAGGCCGGTGCGGCCTGTGGGGGGCGGGATGTCGAGTTTGGGGCGGGCATTTCCGCGGGCTGCTGCCTGGCCGCGGGCGCCGAAGAAGCTGGCGATGTTGTCGATGGAGTTGCCGGCGGGGGCGGGTTTGCCGGCGGCGGGGCGGGTGGAGGCGAAGCGGTTCTGGGCGTAGCCGGCGGCCGGGCGGGTGTTGCCGGGGGCTGTCTGGGCTGTTTGATCCTCGTCCTCGTAGGAGTAGTGGGCGGCGACGGCGTCGTCGGTTTCGGTGGGCCGGCCGAAGCGGGGGCGGTTGCCGCCGGCCTGGGCGCCGGACTGGGGGTAGGGGGTGGAGTAGGCGGAGCCGGAGAAGCGGTTGCCGGAGTCGCGGCTGTAGCGGTCGCCGTAGCTGCTGTTGCCGAATTGGGGCTGCATGCCGGGGCTGCCCAGGTCTTCCATGAGGCGGGAGGGGATCTCTTCGAGGAAGCGGGAGGCGACGGTGGCGTCGGGCATGTCGGAGCCGTAGCGGCGGCGGTAGCGGGCGCGGGTGAGGACGAGGGTGTCCATGGCGCGGGTGATGCCGACGTAGCAGAGGCGGCGTTCCTCTTCGAGGCCGGTGGGGTCGACGAGGGTGCGGGAGGAGGGGAAGAGGCCTTCCTCCATGCCGGTGAGGAAGACGAGGGGGAACTCGAGGCCCTTGGCGGCGTGGAGCGTCATGAGGGTGACGCGGGCTTCGGCGGAGTAGGAGTCGGCGTCGGAGACGAGGGCGGCGTGGTCCAGGAACTCGGCGAGAGATTCACCGCGAGACGTCGCGTCCTGGGCGGCGTTGGCGAGTTCCTTGAGGTTCTCGATGCGGGAGAAGGCTTCGGGTGTGGCCTCCTCTTCGAGGGCGCGGATGTAGCCGGAGCGGTCGTTGAGGAACTTGATAAGTTCGGGGAGGGTGGCGGAGTCGCCGGGCTTGCGGAAGGGTCCGGTGGATGGGTGGGGGTTGGGGGATGGTATTCCCACCTCAGGCGATGAGGCTGCCTGAGATGGGGCACCCGCGGCTTCGGCACCCGTTTTCGTGGATGCACCCGGTTTGCGGGGCTTGTCGTTCTGGAGGGGGATGGGGGCGAAGGGATTGAAGGCTGCGGCGTCGATGTTGTGGGCGGCGTCGGAGTCGGTGGCGTTCTCGGGGGCGAGGGTGGAGATCTCTTCGGAGGGGCCGAAGTCGAAGCCGAAGTTGAAGCTGGTGTCGAAGGTGGATGCGGCGTCGTTGGCGGCGATCGAGGGAATTGTTACCTCGTCGGTTGCGAATCCGAAGTCGAAGTTGGTGTCGTCGGGGTCGTGGCTTGTCCCGGGGGCTAAAGCCCCGAAATCCTGGTCTCCCTGAATGCCAGGGCTGAAGCCCTGGCCTATCTCAGAGACAGGCCCGGAGGTTTCAGAGGCGGCGGAGGCGGCAGAGGTTTCAAAGGTGGCGGCGGAGGAGGTATCGGGTTCGGGGGCGAGGTCGGCGCTGAGTTTTTCGGCGAAGGCGGGGCCGAGCATGGCGCGGGCGTCTTCGATGAGGCGGCGGAACTTGCCGAGGGCGTCGAGGGCGCGGGCGGGGAGGAGGCGGTCGTTGATGGCGCGGCCGATCGCGTCCCACGTGGAGATGCCGGTGGTGAGGGCGATGCGCTCGAGCGTCTCCATGGTTGTCTTGCCGATGCCGCGGGCGGGCGAGTTGACGACGCGGCCGAGCGCGACGGAGTCGTGCGGGTTCTGCACGAGCTTGAGGTAGGAGAGGATGTCCTTGACCTCGGAGCGGTCGTAGAAGGAGAAGCCGCCGACCATGTGGTACTGGATCTGGTAGCGGCGGAGCGCCTCTTCCACGAGACGCGACTGCGAGTTGGTGCGGTAGAGCACGGCGCAGCGGGGCTGGTCCTCGGTCTGGCCGGCTTCGCGGAGGTAGCGGTTGATGCGGTCGGCGATGAAGAGGGCTTCGTTTTCGCCGTCGGGGGCCTCGTAGTAGCCGATGAGCGAGCCGCCTTCGCGCGTAGTGAAGAGGTTCTTGCCCTTGCGCTGCGTGTTGTTGGCGACGACGGCGGAGGCGCCTTCGAGGATGACCTGCGTGGAGCGGTAGTTCTGCTCGAGGCGAATGGTGCGGACGTCGGGGAAGTCCTTCTCGAACTCGAGGATGTTCTTGATGTCGGCGCCGCGCCAGCTATAGATCGACTGATCTTCATCGCCGACGACGCAGACGTTCTTGCCCGGGCCGGAGAGGAGCTTCATGAGCTCGTACTGGGGGCGGTTGGTGTCCTGGTACTCGTCGATGAGGAGGTATTTGTAACGCCGGTTGTAGCGTTCGCGGGTCTCGGCGGAGACCTTGAGGAGGCGTACGGCTTCGAGCAGGAGATCGTCGAAGTCGAGTGCGTTGGCCTTGGCGAGCTCGTTGCGATAGATCTCGAAGATGTGGGCGATCTTTTCTTCGAGCGGGTTAGTGGAGGCGAGGAAGTACTCCTGGGGATCGATCATGTGGTTCTTGGCCCAGGAGATTCGGCCGAGCGCGACGCGGGGTTTGAGCTGCTTGTCGTCGATGGCGAGGCGCTTGAGGGCAGACTTGACGACGGCCTGCTGGTCGGTCTCATCGTAGATGGCGAAGGTGCGGGTGAGGCCCTTGGTGCCGACGCGGAGGGCTTCGATGTCGCGGCGGAGGACGCGCACGCAGAAGGAGTGGAAGGTGGAGAGCAGCGGCTTGGCGAGCGAGGTGTGGCCGAGGATCTTGTCGACGCGCTCGGCCATCTCCTTTGCGGCCTTGTTGGTGAAGGTGACGGCGAGGATGGAGTCGGCTGCGACTCCGCGCTCTTCGATGAGGTAGGCGATGCGGTGGGTGATGACGCGGGTCTTGCCGGAGCCTGCGCCGGCGAGCAGAAGGACGGGGCCATCGACTGCCTGGATGGCCTCGCGCTGCTGCGGGTTCATGTTGTCGAGAAGGCGGGACACGGCGGGGGGAGGCTCCAGACTTCATTTTACCGGGACAGCGGGCTGTGGTCTTCCACGGCAGCCGGGCGGCATTCGCCGCGAGGTGAGTGCGTTGGGGCGCGGGGGTGTGAACGCTACGTCACAAAAAAACTTTTACGATCTGCGGAACCGCCCGCAGGGCACCCGCGTACCACATTGCACGACGAACGCCCACTGAACCATGGCAGTTGAGAGTCCGTCGACAATCTGAAATCCCCGAGGGACTCTCATGACACGTATGTCGTTTGCCGCTGCGAAAGTTGTTGCCCTGGCCCTGTTGCTTGGGGCTGCCGCCTCCACCTCCACTGCCGCGTTTGCCCTGCCGCATATGGGCCTGCATCGCCACCCTGCGGACCCGAACGATACCCGGGTGAGCCTGGTGATTTACAACAAGGCGGACATGTTCCGCGATGTGATCATCGACGGCCATGTGTATACGCTGCTCTCGCACGGCAGCCTTACGGTAAAGGCGCCTGCGGGTACGGCTGTGTACGCGAATTCGACGGGGGCGCTGCACCGCAAGGGCGACCTGCTGTTCTCGGTGGATCGCGCGATGCAGGATCGAACGATCCCGATCAGCTAACCGGGCGGCTCTCTCCCGGATATCGAACCTAGGCTCCGCGACCTGTGCCAGAGGGGGGTCGCGCAGCCAGTGGGCTCCAGCCTGACGCATACTGTTCGTTGTGAACTCCGAACCGGCACACGCGGCGCCCGCCCTCCCGATCCGCTCCGTCGCGGTCTTCTGCGCCTCGCGCGACGGAGCGTCTCCGATCTACCGGGAGACGGCCGTGGAACTTGGCAGGGCGCTCGCGCGCCGGCGCATCGGGCTGGTCTACGGCGGATCGAAGGTGGGGCTGATGCAGGCGGTCGCCCAGGGTGCGCTGGCCGAGGGAGGCTCCGTTGTGGGGGTGATCCCGACGATTCTGGTGGAGCTCGAGGTAGCGGACACGGAACTGCGCGAGCTCCACGTGACGGACGGCATGCACTCGCGTAAGGCGCTGATGGGCGAGCGCGCGGACGCGTTTATCGCGCTGCCGGGCGGCTTCGGTACGTTTGAGGAGCTGTTTGAGGTGCTCGCGTGGCAGACGCTGAAGCTTCATGCCAAGCCGGTGCTGCTGCTGAACGTCAACGGCTTTTACGATGGGCTGCTTCGGTTCCTGGACCACTGCGTGGCGGAGGGGCTGTTGCGGGAGCAGAATCGCGCGATTCTGCTGGTGGCGGAGACGGTGGACGAGGCTCTGCGGCTGCTTGGAGTGGGCGCGTAGGGCTGGGAAGTTCGTGGGACCCACCCGAGCGGAGCTCGGATGGGGCACCCGGTTTATCCGGTTCGGTTAGCGCGTGGAGCGGCAGACGGTGCATTGGCATACGCGGCGGAGGTACTCCCATGAGTAGAGGCCGGCCTCGTGTCCATCATTCCACTTGAACTTGAGCGCGTACCTGCCGATGGGGCTGACCTCTGCCGGTCTGGGTGGGGCTTCGTACAGTGCGAAGACAGCCTGGGGCTTGGGTTTGGGCTCGCCTGGGGCGCGTCCGTTGGCTTCGCGTTCCTCGTGGCAGGTGGCGCAGGGGCATGCATCGCGCAGCCAGCGGAAGCTCCAGGAGGACTGGTGGCCGTCACGCCAGTCGATCTCGACGCCCGTGCCTTCGGTCTGTTTCACGCGGATCTTCGCGGGGGTCACCGAGTCTGCGGGCAGCGCGCGCGCGGCTTGCTCTGAGTCGCGGCGTGCGTCCTCGGCGGAGACGATGCGGATTCCTTCGTGGCTCATGGGTCAGTTCCCCTCTTCCGTTTGGTCGAACCGAATCTTCAGTATCAGAATGCTGACGGACAGCACGAGCGTGACCGCGTTCGAGATCACGACGGGCTTTGAGCGGCTTGCGACGCCATAGAGGATCCACAGGAAGACGCCGGCCGAGAACAGCAGAAAGGTGGGCAGCGAGATCTCGCGTGCCGAGCGCAGGCGCACCACGCGGACGAGCTGCGGGATGAAGGCCGACGTAGTGCAGAAAGCAGCGACAAAGCCGACTGTGTCAACGGGCAGACTTTGGAACGGCATGGGACTATCACTCCATTCGATTCACCGTGGCCGCTCTCTGGGGGAGAGGCCTGGCGGTGGGGGATGTTGTGTCGCACTGGACGGTCAGACCGGCTGCGACTGTCTCCAGAAGAAGTATCCGGCGACCAGGCAGCCGGTGATGACGACGATGGTGCGGAGCACGCCCGCGTCCATGCGCCGCGCGCCGCGTGCTCCGACATACCCGCCGATGGCGGCGAGCACCATGGAGACGAGGCAGAAGCGCCAGACGACGGCTCCGCTGACGACGAAGGTGAGCACGGCGCAGAGGTTGGAGAGGCAGGCGGCGGTGACCTTGAGGGCGTTGAGGGAGCGCATCTCCTCCACGCCGAACAGCGCCAGCGCGCTCATGATGAGGAAGCCCGCGCCGGCGCCAAAGTAGCCGATGTAAAAGCAGACCGGCAGCAGGACGAAGAAGAGCGGCAGCATGGCGGGGGAGCGGCGAAGATGCGCCTGGGCGGAGCGGCTTCGGAGGCGGCGGGAGACGGGTCCGCTGATACCGAACAGCAGGGAGGCTACAAGCAGAAGCCAGGGCACGAGGTGGAGAAAGGTGAGCTGGCGGGTCTTGAGGAGGACGACGGCGCCCGAGATGCCTCCGACGATCGAGGCGGCGGCCACGACGGCGAGGAGGTCTTTGCGGATGTCGGTTCGCAGGGCCCATACGGAGGTGACCTGGCCGGGCCACAGCGCGACGGTGTTGGTTGCATTTGCCTGGATCGGCAGTACACCGATGGCGAGCATGGCAGGAAAGGAGAGGAAGGAGCCGCCGCCGGCCATGGCGTTCATGACGCCGGCGACAAACGATGCCACGACCAGCCAGAGGAATGCGAGGTGCGGAGTAAGGCTGGAGATCATCCTCAATCTATTGTAGCCACCCTGGCGGATTCGCCGCGGGCGAGCGCGGCGAGTTGCGCAGCGTCGGGCAGCTTGGGCGTGGCGGCGATGAGCTGCCGGGTGTAGGCATGGTGAGGGGCATCGCAGAGTTGCAGGGTGGGTCCGGTCTCGACGATCCTGCCGGCCTGCATGACGGCGATGCGATCGCAGACGTAGCGAACCAGCGGCATGGAGTGGGAGATAAACAGGCAGGCGAGCTTGAGCGAGGACTGCAGCTCGCGCAGCAGGTTGATGACCTGGGCGCCTACGGAGACGTCGAGCGCACTGACCGGCTCGTCGAGCACAAGCAGCTCCGGGCCGAGCACAAGGGCGCGCGCGATGTTGATGCGCTGCCGCTGCCCGCCCGAGAACTCGTGCGGATAGCGCGGAAGGGCGCTGCGGTCCAGACCGACGGATTCGAGCAGGCGGGCGAGACGCGTCTCGATGCCTTCTGGCGGAGACTCGCGGTGAATGGCAAACGGCTCGGCCAGCAGGTCGCGCACACGCATGCGGGGGTTGAGCGCTGCATAGGGATCCTGGAAGACGACCTGCATGCGCCGGCGCAGGGCCTTCATGCGGCGCGGGCCGGCTGCGAGGATGGACTCGCCGGCGAAGGCGATCTCCCCCGAGGTCGGCTCGATGAGGCGGAGCAACATGCGGGCTACGGTGCTCTTGCCGCAGCCGGATTCGCCGACGAGGCCGAGGGTCTCACCGGGATGGATCGCGAGCGACACGCCGTCGACGACGCGCACGGCGGCCCCTTCGCGGGTGTACTCCTTTACCAGGTTGCGAGCCTCGAGCAGAGGTGTTCCCGCGTGTGCCGCTTCTCTGTCCTGCGCTGCCGGCGGAGCCCCATCCATAGGCGGATGGTAGCATCCGGCCAGGGGCCTCGGCGGCTCGCGCTCGCGCTCGAAAGGACGTTCCGTGCCAGATGCTTCGATGCTTGCAGGAAAGACGGTCATCGTCACGGGAGCGAGCTCCGGGATAGGGTGGGCGACGGCAGAGGCGCTCGCCGCGACCGGGGCAGGCCTGGTGGTGACGGCGCGCCGGGAGGCGCGTCTGCGGAGCCTGTGCGCCGCTGTGGTCGAGCGCGGCGGCAAGGCCGTCTTCTTCGCCGGAGACGCCGCACAGGAGGCCACCGCGCAGGCCTGCGTGAACCTTGCACTCCAGACGTTTGGCCGCCTGGATATCCTGGTGAACAACGCCGGGGCAGGCAATTACAAGGACCTTGTGGACACAACCGCCGAGGAGTATGACGCGTTGATGGATGCGAACATGAGGTCGAGCTTTCTGTTTTCGCGGCACGCGGCGCCGGCGATGGTCGCGCAGCGCTCCGGGCAGATTCTGTTTATCTCGTCCGTCGCTGGACTGCAGGGCTCCGCGGGTGAGGCGGTGTACTGCGCGTCCAAGTTCGCGCAGGTCGGCTTCGCGCAGGCGCTGGACGCGGAGCTGCGGCGGCATGGCATCAAGGTGAGCGCCATCTGTCCGGGAGGCGTAAAGACGGAGTTTGCCCTGGGCAAGGGAAGGACCGAAGAGGGCATTCAACGCTCGCACATGATGGAGCCGCGGGAGGTGGCGGATGCCATCGTCTTCGCCTGCACACAGCCGCCGAACACCCGCATCCCGCAGATGACGGTGCGGCACATGGGCTAGCCTGCGGCGGTCTGCGGCTGCTCTTCCTCGCCGAGCTGAAGCAGGAGTTCACGCACCGTAAGCCCGGTGGGCGGGACTGTGAGCTTCGGTGCGATCTCGTCGAGCGGCTCCAGTACAAAGCGGCGGCGCGTCATCTCCGGATGCGGCAGGGTGAGGCGATCCGTCTGGACGAGCAGTGGCCCAAGCAGCAGCAGGTCCAGATCGACGATGCGCGGTCCCTTGGGCACGGTGCGTTCGCGGCCCATGGAACGCTCGATGGCGAGCAGCGCCTCCAGCAGAGGCAACGGCGCAAGCGGCGTGCGCAGCAGGGCGGCGGCGTTCAGGAAGCGCGGCTGGTCCGAATAGCCCACGGGAGCGGTGTCGTGGAAGCTGGACACGGCCTGGATCTGGCCGAGGCGCGAGAGACGCGAGAGGGCCTCCCGCAGATTCGCCGCGCGATCTCCGAAAGTGGACGGCAGGTTTGAGCCGAGCGCGATGGCTGCAACATGCATGCTGCTCTGTTATAGCTCCCCGGCGCTGCCGTTGGTGTGGCGGGACGCGCGCGGAGGGCCGCGGGACCGGCGGGCAAGGCCATCCTGCGCCGCGATGCATCGAACCGGGGCAAGGAGATCCGCCGCCATGTCCTGTTCCGCACTTCCCATCCGCATCCGTGACGCCGCACGGGAGTATGCCGCACGGCCTTTGCTCGACCTTGCGCCCGAGCCGGCAGACGCCGAACACGCGCTGACCCGGTACCTGCTGTTCGTGCTGATCCCGCTCTGGACGACGACCGGGCTGTTGGACTGGTACTTCCACAAGAAGACCGACATTGAACACACGGCCGGGATCGGCGAATCGCTTCTCCACCTGCTGATGTTTACGGAGGTAGGGGTGCCGCTCATCCTGGGCATGATCTGCGAGATCAACGCGGGCCTGCTCTCCGCGATGGCGGGCGCCGTTGTGGTGCACTCCGCGACGGCATGGTGGGATGTCGCGTATGCGACGGACACCCGGCTGCTGACACAGGGCGAACAACACGTCCACGGCTTCACGGAGGTGCTGCCGATCATGGCGCTTACGATGACCGCGAGCCTGCACTACGACCAGGTGCGCGCGATCTTCGGCCGGGGGCCGCAGCAGCCCGAGTGGGCTCTCCGGATCAAGAGCAGGCGCCTTCCGTTCCTGTATCTGGGCGGGCTTGCGGGCCTGATTGTGGCGGCCATCGGAGTTCCGTTCGCGAACGAGATCTGGCGGTGCTGGCGCGCGCGCGACGAGCCACACTACAACGGTGCGGCGCTTCCGCAGACGGCGGCCTGAGACCCGATCGCCCGCACGGCGCAGCAGCGCGGCGATATGGAACCGCACGAGGGAGTAGTAGTCTTGTGGCAACTCACCCGCACATCTTCAGGAGCCGCCTTGTTACGAAGTCTCCGCACCGCTGCCGTTCTCAGCCTTCTTCCCTCTTCAACGGTTCTGATGGGCGCGCAGGCCGCAGCACCTATGGCTGCGCACGCGGCGCCTGCCTCCGGGCCGGCCCCCATCGTCAGTCTGCGGCCTGTCGCGGGGAGGCACGGCATGGTGGTTGCGATCGAAAGCCATGCCTCGGACGCCGGGCTCGCGATGCTCCAACAGGGCGGCAACGCGGTGGATGCCGCGGTTGCTGTGGGGTTCGCTCTGGCGGTGACGTATCCCCAGGCCGGCAACCTGGGCGGAGGGGGATTTATGCTGGTGCGCCTCCACGGCGGGCAGTCCCACTTCATCGACTACCGCGAAGAGGCGCCGGCGGCAGCGTCGGCGGACATGTTCCTCGACGCGGACAAGAACGTGGTTTCCGGGATGTCCACATCCACGCAGAAGGCGATCGGCGTACCGGGCACGGTGGCGGGCCTGGTGTATGCGGAGGCGACCTACGGCAGGCTGGGCCTGGCGCGTGTGATCGCGCCGGCTATCCGGCTGGCCATGGAAGGCTACGCGCTGCCCGAGGAGGAGGCCGGGACCATGGGCTCCAGCCGCGCGCTGGGCCGGTTTCCGGAGTCGCGGCACCTGTTCCAGCGTGACGGCACACCGTACAAGGCGGGCGAGCTCTTCGTTCAGCCGCTCCTTGCCGCCACGCTCAAAAGGCTTGCGGCGGACCCGGCCGAGTTCTACAAGGGCGCGATGGCGCAGGAGATCGCCGCATCGATCCAGAAGGGGGGCGGCCTGGTGACTGCCGCCGACCTTGCCGCGTACAGCGTGCGCGACCGCGCGCCGCTGACCGGCAGCTACCGGGGATACCAGATCGTCACCGCACCGCCGCCGTCGTCGGGCGGCATCACGTTGCTCGAGACCCTGAACATCCTCTCCGGCTATGACCTTCCCAAGGCGGGTGCGGATCGCTCTGCCGGGCAGGTCCACCTGGTCATCGAAGCGCTTCGTCGCGCCTACATGGATCGCAACGAGTACCTGGGCGACCCTGACTTCGTCGCCATGCCGCTGGACCGGCTCGCGTCAGCGTCCTATGCGGCGGCGTGGCGCGCGTCGATCGACCCCGTCAAGCCTTCGCCGTCCGCGGCGCTGAGCCGCCCGGCGGGCTTTCTGCCGCCCCCGCCGGCGACCGGCGGCAGCCCACGGGAGTCGCACGAGACGACGCACTTCTCCGTCGTCGATGCCGAGGGCAACGCGGTCTCGAATACGTACACGCTCAACGGGTTCTTCGGCTGCGGTGCTCTGGCGGGCTCGCTCGGGTTCGTGCTGAATAACGAGATGGACGACTTCACGTCCAAGGCCGGAACGGCGAACATGTTTCACTTGATCCAAGGTCCTGCGAACGCCATTGCACCGGGCAAGCGGCCGCTGTCTTCGATGACACCCACGATTGTGGTTCGCAAGGGCCGGCCGCTGCTGGTCACGGGCTCGCCGGGCGGCTCGACCATCATCTCGACAGTCCTCAACGACATCGTTTCTATCGTGGACAATGGCCTGGACGTCCAGCAGGCGGCCGACGCGCCGCGCTTCCACCACCAGTTTCAACCGGACATCCTGCAGGGAGATCGCTGGTTCCCGGTGCCGGTGCTGAACACGCTGGCTGGCGCGGGGTACGTGACCAACCGGACCAGCGTTGCGGACGAGAAAGACCCGGGCGTGTGGGGCGATGTGGAGTCGATCTACATCGACCCGAAGACAGGGGTGCGGTATGGTGCGGACGATCAGCGCCATCACTTCGGGAAAGCCGCGGGATACTAGCCGGGGCATCTTCCCTGCAGGTTCATGGCTGCCCCGGGCCGCCGCGTGCGGAAGGTCCGTTCGCGGGCGGAAGTAGATGGGGGATCTTCTAGTGCACGACGAGCGTGTCGTTCGAGCGGTCGTCGTCCGGGAGGACGTGGTCGGGATCGACGGTGACCGAAGCCGCACGCCTTCCTGCGGTCTCGAACCGGAACGCGCTGGTGGTCTTGTTCAGCCATGCCTCGACGGGGATGCGGATGCGCTCTTTGCTGCCGTCCGTGTAGGTCACCTGAAGCGTGGCGGGAAGCACCAGCGGGCGGCGGTTGGAGACCCGAACCAGAAGCCCGGTGGGATCCCCCTCCCCGTAGGCGGCCGAGTCGACTGCAAGATCGAGCGTCCAGTTGTGCATGTACCAGCCACGCCAGAAGAAGTCGAGGTCCTCGCCTCCCTCGGACGCCATCTCGCGAAAGAAGTCGGATGGGCTGGGATGCTTGTAGGCCCAGTCCCGCACATACTTGCGGAAGGCGCGGTCGAAGCGCTCCGGCCCCAGGATCTGCTCGCGCAGCAGGGTGTTGCCGTACGCGCCCTTGAAGTACTGGACGGGATGGCCGAGGTCCCAGGTGAATGCGTCGGCGCGCGTGAGGATGTTGGGCGCGGCGGGGTTATCGAGCACCTTGAGGATGGTGTCGGGCGGATCGCCTCCCGCGGAGTACTCGGAGTCGCGTTTGGGACCGTAGACGCCGTGCGAGAAGTCGTCCGATTCGAAGGTATCGACGAAGGTGTTGAAGCCTTCGTCCATGAACGCCCAGCGCCTTTCGTTGGAGCCGACGATCATGGGGAACCAGGTGTGTCCGATCTCGTGCGCGGTGATCCAGAAGAGCAGTTTGGTCTTGTCCTCGATGCCATCGAAAGCCATGCCCGGATACTCCATGCCGGTAGAGAAGCCGGCCACGTTGATTGCTGTGGGGTATGGGTAGGGGAACCAGCGGCGCGAGAACTCCTCAACCGCATCCTTCAGGTATTCGGTGGAGCGCGACCAGCCCTCCGGGCCGACGGACTCGACGGGATACACCGACATCGCGAGCGGAACCTTTCCTGCCGGCAGTGCGTTGGGCAGGTTGTTGTCGCCGGCGCGGGGTGGCAGGTTGACCTTTGCCGCATCCCACACAAACGTTGGCGACGCGGAGAAGGCGACGTCGCGGGTGTGTTCCATGCGGAAGCGCCAGGTGAGTGTGCCGCCCTGCCTGGGTCGCGATGCGGGGTCGGTCGTCTCCTCCGGTGTGCGGATGAGGACGGTCTTGTCGGAGTGCCGGGCCTGCTCCAGCCGCGCAATCTGCTTTGGCGTAAGCACCTCGGCGGCGTTCATCAGCTCGCCGCCGCCTGCGACGATGAAGCTGGACGGGACGGTGACGGAGTAGTCGAAGTCGCCGTACTCAAGGTAGAACTCCGCGCCGATGTAAGGCAGCGTGTCCCAGCCGCGAAGGTCGTCGTAGACGCACATCCGGGGATACCACTGGGCGATGTCGTAGATCTCGCCGTGCTGCGCGGACCCGACGGAGGTGCGGCCACCCCATGGCCCGGTGATGGTGTAGTGGTAGCGGATGTGCAGGCGAAGCTGGCTGTGCGGCTTCATCGGCGCAGCCAGCCGGACCTGCATGCGTGTGTCGTCGACCAGGAAGTCCGCCTTCACCGGACGCGCTCCGGGTGCCGCTGCCGCGATCTCGAAGCTGTCGATCACGAAGCCTTCGGTATGGTTCTCCGCCGGGGGTCCCGCGTTGCCCGATGCGGCCCTCTGACGCGGGCGCGGGCCGGCCGCGCCGTTGCCCAGGTTGGCTCCGCGCGAATCCTTGCGATAGATGTTCTGATCGAGGTGAATCCACAGGCTCGGCAGGGTATCGGGCGAGTTGTTCGTGTAGGTGATCACCTCATCGTTGGTGAGCACCTTCGCCTCGGTATCGATTGACGCGTGCATCACGTAGTCGGCCTTGTTCTGCCAGTACCCCGGCCCGGGGGCGCCGTTGGCCGAGCGAAAGCTGTTCACAGGATCGGGCAAGGCAAGCGGAGCGAAGGTGATGCGGGGGTCAAACGACGCGGGAGCCTGCGCTACCACCGAGCGTGGCGAGGCGCCGGAGGGCTTTGCGTCCTGCGCAGGTGCGCACATGTGAAGGGACAGAAGCGCCACAACAAGGGGCAGACGGGCTCGGCGGATCACGGGCTCTCCGATCAGGCTGGACGCTTCGGCCGCGCAGCGGCGATGGGCGTGGGTGGGGTGATACCGATGGTGCGGTGGATGATATTGCCTTGAGTGTCGCACACGCGAGAGGTGCGCCCGCACTGGCGTGGGTGGGTGCCTGCGGATTGCACAGCATCGGGGCATGCGCCCGCCGAGTCACGATAGCGAGAGCTCCGTAGCTCTGTGCGGAGATGCCGCCCGCCCGTTAAGCGCCGAGTTCCGTCCGGATGGCATGCGCGATGGCGTGCGCATGATGCTTCATGAGCTGCTCCGACTCTGCCTCGATCATCACGCGGGCCAGCGCCTCGGTGCCGGAATAGCGAATGACGACGCGGCCCGAGTCTGCCAGTTCGGACTCGGCCGCTGCGATCGCAGACGCAACAGCGGGAATGCCCTCCAACGGCCGCTTCTCGCGTACATGGACGTTGACGATCACCTGCGGAAAGGTCTTGAGATCGGCGGTCAGCTCGGCCAGTGTTTTGCCGGAGCGATGCACGATATCCAGCAACAGCAGTGCGGTCAGCAGGCCGTCTCCCGTGGTGCTGCGTCCGGCGAAGATGATGTGGCCGGACTGCTCTCCGCCGAGGGCGGCTCCGGTGGCGATCATCTGCTCGAGCACATACTTGTCGCCCACGGGAGCGCGGAGCATCCGTATGTCGGACCGCTTCAGAGCGGCCTCGAGACCCATGTTGGACATGGTGGTGGCGACGACGGTGTCATTCGAGAGCGCGCCCTGGGCCTTGAGGTGCCGTGCGGCGAGCAGAAGCACGGCGTCGCCGTTGACCACGTTGCCTTGGCCATCTGCGAAGAGCGCGCGGTCGGCGTCGCCATCGAAGGTGATCCCCATCGAAGCCTTGTGCTTGACGACCTCGGCCGCGACCACCTCCGGATGCAAGGCGCCGCAGCGCTCGTTGATGTTGCGGCCATCGGGCGAGACGTTGGTGAGAATGACCTCGCCGCCGCCGTTCTCGTTCAACCACGCAAAGAGCTGGGGCGCAACCGAGCTTGCCGCGCCGTTGGCGCAGTCGACCACGATGCAGCGGCCATCGAGCGAGAGGCCCGGGGCCGCATCCAGAAGAAAGCGGACGTACTCGGCGCGATCCGCCTCATTCACCTCGGGCGGTGTCGCGATCGCCGGCGTGTGGCCGTCGGCGAGGGTGCGGAAGATCTCCTCTTCGATGGCGAGCTCGGTCGCATCCGGCAGCTTGTAGCCGTCGGGCCCGAAGAGCTTGATGCCGTTATCCTGCCACGGATTGTGCGAAGCCGAGATGACGACACCCGTCGAGAAGCCATGCACGCGGGTCAGAAAGGCGACCCCCGGAGTCGTGATCACGCCCGCGTTTTCGGTGGTAGCGCCACCCGTGGTGAGCCCGGCTGTGAGGGTTGCGGCGATCCAGTCCGAGGACTCGCGGGTGTCCTGCCCAAGCAGCACCTTAGGCCCGCTGCCTGCGCGTGTTCCCAGATGACGCGCAATCGCCACACCGACGGCGTACACCGTGGCGGGATCCAGTGGGCTTTGCCCGGCGACTCCGCGAATTCCGTCCGTACCAAACAGCTTCCTCATCAGTGACGACTCTCCCGCTCTATTATCCGACGCGCAACGGCGCGTGGGGATGGCGGATTGGTGGCACACCCCAGCACGGATCAGGATTCTTCGTTCAGTGTGACGACTTCCGCGGCGAGGGAACCCCTGCCCAGCCGCGCGCGAATCGTCTGACCGGGCGCAGTTTCGGCGGCGCTCCGCAGCAGCCTGCCCTCGGCGGAGTAAACCAGCGCGTATCCGCGATCGAGCACCGCGACAGGGGAGAGTGCAGCCAGACGCCCTTGCGCATGCTGCAGCCGGGCAGCCGCGGGAGCCAGACGCGCCTGTGCGGCGGTTGTAAGGGCCCGCCGCGCCGACTCCAACCGGTGCCGCGCGGCAAGCAGCACAAGCCGCGGGTCATGCCGGGCGACGCGCCGCGCCTGCGCTGCGAGCTTGTCCGAGCTCACCGTCAGACGCCGTCCGATCGCGTTGTCCAGCCTTCGACGGAGATCGTCGACATGCTGCGCCTGACGATCGATCCCGTCGCGCACGCGGGCTAGAACTTGGGCCGCGGAGAGTTGCGTGAACCGCTGACGCGCCATCATGGTGCGGTAGCGCATCGCCCGATGCACCCGGTCTGCCAGCCCGGCGACGCGCTCTTCGATGCGGTGCTGTGCCGCCGTGATGATCTCCGCGGCGGCGGAGGGCGTGGGCGCGCGGAGGTCCGCGGCGAAGTCCGCGATCGTGAGGTCCGTCTCGTGCCCGATGGCGGACACGACGGGCAGCGCGGAGGCGGCGATCGCCCGGGCCAGGGACTCGTCGTTGAAGCCGGCAAGGTCCTCCAGCGAACCGCCTCCGCGAGCGATCAGGATCAGATCGACCGGAGGCGTGGCGCGCCCGGACTGGTTGAAGTAGCGGATCCCGGCGGCGACCGTGGCGGAGCACTCCGGGCCCTGCATGGCGGCGGGGAAGATCAGGAGTTCGAGCGCGGCGTGGCGCCGTTCGACGACTCGGATGATGTCGTGAATCACCGCGCCCCGGGTGGATGTGATCACACCGATGCACCGCGCAAACGGAGGCAGCGGGCGCTTCCGCTCGGCGTCGAACAGCCCCTCGGCGCGGAGCCTGGCCTTCAGCTGCTCGAAGGCGAGCTGGAGGGAGCCTGCGCCCCGCGCCTCCAGGCTCTCGGCGATGAGCTGCAACTGCCCGCGCTGTTCAAACAGCGAGATGCGTCCGCGCGCGAGCACCTCCATGCCGTCCTTCGGCGTGAATCGCAGAAGCTGCGCCTGCCTGCGGAAGAGCACCAGGGAGAGCTGGGCATCGCCGTCCTTGAGCGTGAGGTAGAGATGCCCCGAAGGGGCCGGGCGGCAGTTGGAGATCTCGCCCTCCACCCACACCTCCTCGTAGCTGGCTTCGAGGCTTTCGCGCACATCGGCGACCAGCGCGCGCACCTTCCACACGCTCCGCGGCTGCTCGGCCGCGGGGGTGCGGCGGCCTTGCCCGGACGCTCCCTCGCCCGTGCTCGAGACCGCAGCGTTGCGCTGCTTCGTGCCGGGCGCGGGCGGAGCGGAAAACAGCAGCGACATCTGCTCGCGGCCCTGGGCAACGGGCGCTGCGGACGCACCCGGCGTGGGCACAGCAGACCGGCGCGCCGGGTGCCCCTTGAGCAGCAGCGCGGCGAGGGTGGGCGCGCCTTGTTCTTCGTCCGCCATACCCCGCTGAGTTTAACACTGGAGCCCAGGCCCGGCGCAGCCTGAGCGGCCCAGCGCAGCCTGAGCAGAGCACCGCGAGGCAGATGCTAGACTGCGCGAATGACGCGCCTTTTGCTCTCCGGCACCCTCTCCGCGCTGCTTGCCGCGTCGGCAGCCGCCCAGGTAGGATCTGCCCCGAGCCAGCCGGCGCGCGCCGTTCCTATCCCGGCAGCGCTGGCGGACGAGATCGGCGCCATCACGTCGGCGGCCGCGGTGTCGCGCGCCCACTGGGGCATCGAGGTCACCGCTCTGGATGGAACGCCAATCTTTGGGCTCAACGAAGGGCAGCTGTTTCAACCCGCGTCCAACGCCAAGCTCTACACGACGGCGGCGGCCCTGGCGCTGCTTGGGCCCGCAGCCACATTCCGCACGGTTGTCACTTCGGCCCGGCCTGCGGTGGAAGGGCGGCTGCAGGGCGACCTCGTGCTCAAGGGGGACGGCGACCCCAACCTCTCCGGAAGGCCCGTGCCGTACGTCGTGACGGCGAAGGGAACGCGGCCCAGCCAGCTTCCGGCACTGCATGCGATCGAGGAGCTCGCCGACCAGCTCGCGGGCGCGGGGCTGAACATGGTCGTGGGCGACATCGTCGGCGACGATACCCTGTTTCCGTGGGAGCCCTATCCCTCCGACTGGTCCATCGACGACGCGCTGTGGGGGTACGGCGCGCCCGTCTCGGCGCTCACCATCACGGACAATCAAATCCTCATCCGGGTCGCTCCCGCGCCGCCCCATCCCGACGCCGCGGCACGGAACGCGCCCAGTCCAGACAAGGCCGTGATTACGCTCGATCCGGACCTTCCCTACTATACGATCGAGAACGAGACGGTGACGCTGCCTGCAAAGAGCAGAACGGACATCGCAATCGAGCGCGCGCCGGGCTCGCGCACGGTTCGCGTGTATGGAAGCATCGCCGCCGACGCCGCAGCCACCGTGGAGTACATCGCAATCGATGACCCTGCGCTGTACGCTGCGCTGGCGCTTCGTAGAGCCCTGGCGGCGAGGGGGATTGAGGTTACAGGCAGAGCCGTCTCGCGGCATCGGCTGCCGGACGATGCGTCTGAATTTTCCGAGCGAGCTCATCACCCTGTGCCCGCTGTGGAGCGGAGCGAAGACGGTGCGCTGCACCCCTGCCTGCGCTGCCGGCAGGCCCCCGGCCCCGGCGTGGTGCTGGCTGAGCACCGGTCGTATCCGCTGGCGCAGGACGTCGTGGTCACCAACAAGGTGAGTCAAAACCTCCATGCCGAGCTGCTGCTTCACCAGATTGCCGTAAGCTACAGCGACGACCCCAAGGGCGGGTCGACGGCGCAGGGAGCCGCAGCGGTGCGCCAGTTCCTTCTGAACGCCGGGCTCGACAAGGACGACTTCGTGTTCTACGACGGCTCAGGGCTGAGCGGGCATGACCTTGTCACACCACGGGCGACGGCAAAGCTGCTCGCGTTTGCGACGACGCAGCCCTGGTTCGCGCAGTGGAGGGCCAGTCTTCCGGTGGGCGGAGTCGACGGCTCCCTGTCAGAGCGCTTCAAAGAAGGTCCCGTGAGCGGTCGCGTCGTTGCAAAGACGGGCACCCTGGGGGAGGCGCGCGCGCTGAGCGGCTACCTGGATTGCAGGAGCGGACGGACCGTGGCGTTCTCGATCATGGTCGGCCAATTCGTGCCCCGCACCGACGTGCGGCAGGCCATGGATCGCCTGGTCAATACGCTGTGGGCAGCTTTGTAAGGTTCTCCTGAACGACGGGCCGGGCACATGTTGAAGGTGCGCGGGCGTGGGAGATCAGGCGTAGTGGAAGCCAGACGAGATACGAAGCTGGGCCAAACCCGCGACGCAATGCGGATCGTCAGCTCGGTTTCATCAGGATACTGCCCTCCGAACGGCGCAGGGCCGTGGACGCCTTCTGCACCCCGTACGGCGGCCCACCCCACGGGCAAAGGTCTGTAGAATTAGCCAAGTCGCGCCTCCCGCGCACGTGGGACGGGGCGCGAAGATCTGGAGGTACGGCGGACAGTATGGCATCGACAATGATGACGATCGCGGCGTTGAAAGACGTCCACACCCAGCTCAAGACCCGGATGGAGAAGACGGTCGAGGACTTCCGCGCAAACCTGCTCTCCACCCGGACAGGGCGCGCGAGCGTTCACATGCTGGACCAGGTAAAGGTCGACTACTACGGCACAGACACGCCCATATCGCAGGTGGCGCAGATCTCTACCCCGGAGGCTCAGCTTATCCTCGTGCAGCCGTGGGAGATGGCCCTGGTCGCGCCGATTGAGAAGGCGATCCGGACAAGCGGGCAAGGCTTCAATCCGATGCACGACGGCAAGGTCATCCGCATTCCTATTCCGCCCATGAATGAGGAGCGGAGGCGCGACGCGGTGAAGCATCTGGCCGGGGTCCTCGAAGACCACAAGACCGCCATCCGAAACATTCGCCGCGACGGCAACGATCAGGTGAAGAAGGCAGCGAAGGACAAGCTGATCTCAAGCGACGACGAGAAGCGCGCCAACGAGGAGATCCAGCAACTGACCGACACCGAGATCAAACGCGTGGAGGAGCTGTTTCGCGCGAAGGAGAAGGAGATCATGACGGTATAGTGCCGGCCTGAGGACGAACCGGGCGGAACTTCCTCCCGACAACAACAAAGGCCGGCTCCGGGAGCCGGCCTTTTGTCTGCCGCGGAAGAGGCGTTAGCCTGCTTTGCGAGCCACTGCCGCTCCGCCGGCGGTCGGAGGCGAAGGCATCGTCCGCGGTGCCTTGTTCAAAGCGGAGCCGGAGGTGCGCACCGTTGTGCCATTGGTCTGCGCAGGCTGCTGGATGGTCACAATAAGCGCTGTAGCCGGCGTCTCACCTGCCACCTCGTAGCTGTGAATGGTAGACGCGTCGAAGTAGACGGCGTCTCCGGGACAGACCTGGTGGAGGTTCTCCCCGTGGCGCACGTTGAGTGTGCCGGAGAGCAGATACAGAAACTCGCAGCCGAAGTGCTGATGCGCCCGCGGCTCCCGGCCGGCCTTGGGCGGAAGGAACTCGGCAAAATACGGATCGAGCTGGCGGTCGGGCACCATGTAGCCCAGGCTCTCAAAGTAGTACGTGGGATCCTGCACACCCGTCTGCGGCAGCCGGACACGGTCTTTGCCGCGATGGATGCGAAACAGCGTCTGCGGCTCAGGATCGAAGAAGTAGCTCAGGTCCTTGGAGAACACCATGGCGATTCGCGCCAGATTGCGCAGCGTCGGAACCACGCGTCCCGTCTCAAGCTGCGACAGGAACGACGCCGAGAGCCCCGTGTGGCGGCCGAGTTCCACCAGACCCATCGACTTGCGCAGGCGGAGATGCTTGATGCGTTCGCCGATCCGCTTCTCGGCGATGACGGATTCGGCTGCTTCGCCGTCGACCTGCACCGCCGGGGCGTGGGGCACAGGATGGATGTCCTGCCGGGCAGCGGGGGCGCCCACAGCGGGGGGGCTAGGTGGGGTCAGGATGGGAGTCGAGGTGGCCATAATTGTTTGTCCAGTAAACAGATGTTGAAACGCGGTCATACGATGTACGGATTTCAGATGTTTGCTTTACGGATTTCATACGTTTCTGGATTGTTCAGATGCGTTCGGCTCGCCCAATGACCCCTTTCCGGGTCAAAAATGCCCCTTTCCGGGTCCAAACTGGTTAGCCTGTTTTCCGCCGCCCTGGATCGGGCTTCGCCGTTTCCTGCCCGGATGCTAGGCTTCAAGGGAGATGGCGAAGCGTCGAATTCCACCCATAGAGCCACTCCAGACCAGGCTCGCGGAAAGTCCGGTTTGCTTCTCTAGCCTTCCATTATCCTTTTGTTTCGTGTCCTTTGCGGTCTTATTGACGGCCGGCTGTGCAAGTCCGGGAAAGCCGCTTCCCCCCTCGCTCCAGATCCCCAGACTGGCCACTGATCTCACCGCCGACCGTACGGGGGATGACGTTCACCTCCACTGGACCACTCCGGGGAAGACCATGGACGGCGTGGCGATCGGCACGGAGCTGACCGCGGAGATCTGCTCGGCAGCGGTGCCCGATTCGACTGCGGAGTCCGGCACGAGCGGCCCGCCGCCGCCCCCCGCCACATGCGGCGTAGTCCACACTGCTGCGGTACGTCCAGGGCCGGCGGAGGCGGTGGTGCGGCTGCCCGGCTCGCTCGCATCCGGTCCTCCGGCACTGGTCGCGTATGCGGTTGAGCTACGTGGACCCACCGGAAAGACGGCCGGGCCAGGCAGCCCGGCCTACGTCGCGGCGGGTGCGGCGCCCGAGCCCGTGCGCAACCTGCGCGCTGCAAATACAAGCGAGGGCGCGCTGCTCCAGTGGACGCCTGAAGCCCAGGCCGCGGGCGATCGGGTCGAGCTCGAGCGGAGCCCTATCCGCGCCTCGGACGACGTCCGCATGCACAACTACGCGCAGGAACAAGGCCTCGCGGCACTCCTCGCGAAAGGCTCGGGCAAGGGTGCGCCCACGGGTACGGCCGCCCCTTCGCGCTTGACGGCAGGCCCGCACGACGCCGGCGGCGTGTTGGATCGCACAGCCGAGGTTGGGACGACCTACAGCTACCGAGCACAGCGCGTGCGCAGGGTGGAGATCGGCGGCCGGACGCTGGAGCTGCGCAGTCCCTCCTCCGACACGGTGAGCGTCACGATGCGCGACATCTTCCCGCCCGCCACCCCGCTCGCGCTGGTCGCCGCTCCGGGCGCGGGTTCGATCGATCTCTCGTGGGAGCCCGGGGCCGACGCAACCCTGCCCTCTGGCGGCGCCCCCAAACCCCGATCCCCGGCTGCCGGATACCGCGTCTACCGCCGCGACGGCGCTGGAACGGAGTGGCAGCGGCTGAATCCAGAGCCCGTGCCCGCGACCGCGTATCGCGACCTGACCGCAGTGCCCGGACAGACGTATGCGTACCGGGTGACAGCAGTCGACGCGGCGGGTAATGAATCCTCGCCCGGAAACGAGGCGGTCGAGCACGCCGAGTGACCTGAAGCCGCGCCTCCCACAGGCCTGTCCTACCGTCACCAGCGTACCGGGGCGCCGCGGGCAGCAGAGGATGCCCGACATGCGCCCCGGTCACTGCAGGCCGGCGCTACTTGTACGACTGCGCGAGCGCGAAGCGCTTGTTGACCTCTTCCCAGTTCACCGTGTTCCACCATGCTGCCAGGTACTCGGGACGCCTGTTCTGGTACTTCAGGTAGTAAGCGTGCTCCCAGACATCGTTGCCGAGGATGGGGTAGAGGCCCTGGCTCAGCGGATTGTCCTGGTTGGGCGTTGTAAGGATCGCAAGCTTGCCGCCCTGCCACACCAGCCACCCCCAGCCCGAGCCGAACTGCTTCGCGGTCGCCTCGTTGAAGGTCTTCTTGAACGTGTCGAAGTCGCCGAAGTCGGCCTTGATCTGCTCGCCGATCGCGCCCACCGCAGGACCTCCGCCCTGCGCCTTCATGATTTGCCAGAACATGGTGTGGTTCACATGCCCACCGCCGTTGTTCTGCACAACCTTCCGCACATCCTCGGGGATTGCGCCGAGATTCCTGATCAGCTCTTCGGGGGACTTCGAACCCAGTTCAGCGTGCTTTTCTACCGCGCCGTTCAGATTGGTGACGTAGGTCTGGTGGTGCTTGTCGTGGTGGAGCTTCATCGTCGCTTCGTCGATGTTCGGTTCAAGCGCTGCGTAGTCATACGGAAGGGGGGGAAGTTCGAAGGGCATTGGAGGTCTCCTGTCTCCGGCGCTCCTAAGCGCCGCGTACCTTGGTTGGCTCAAACTGAGGTTTCGATGCCGGCCCGGCGTCGGGCGATGCAGCCGCAGAAGCCGGCTCGACCTCAAAATCATAGCTCACCGTCGGCACTGCCGGTGCAGACGCTGTTTTCTCGCAGCGTGGGAGCGCACAGCGCGGAATTGCGGTGTAATGGTGTGCAATGAGCAACGTGGACTCGTATCACTGGCTGGAAGACGACGGCCCGGCGCCAGGTTCGCCGGGGGTGGAGCCCCGCTGGACCTCCAGCAGGAAAGACGCCGTCTCCACCGCCTACTCCGCATCCAGCCGGGTGTGGTTCACCGTCTCGCACGGCACGCTGAACGAGATCTACTTCCCCACCATCGACCGCCCGCAGACCCGCGACATGGAGCTGCTCTTCACCGACGGTGAGAGTTTTCTCCACGAAGAGAAGCGCGACCTGCAGTACGACCTCCACTACATCCACCCGGACGCGCCCGCCCTGCAGCTCACCGCGTCGGAGCCCGGCGGGCGGTACTCCGTGGTGAAGGAGATCATCGCCGCGCCGCACCAATCGGTCGTGCTGATGCGGGTCACGGTCTCCGGCAAAGAGGACGTGCTGCGGCGCATGAAGTGCTACGCGCTGCTTGCGCCCCACCTGAACGTCGGCGGCGCAGGAAACTCGGCCCGCTCCATTCTGGTCGCCGGCCGGCGCTCGGTGCTTGCCTGGCGGGGCGCCGTCTCGCTGGCGATGGGTGCGGACTGCGGCTTCACACGCACCTCCTGCGGCTACGTCGGCGAAAGCGACGGCTTCCAGGACCTGGTGAACGGCATGCGGATGGACTGGAGCTACGGCCAGGCGCTGGATGGCAACGTCGCGGTCATGGGAGAGATCGATCTCGCCACCTACCGGGAGTTCACCGTCGCCATCTCGCTCGGCGAGGGCCACCACCAGGCGCTCTCGGGGATGATGCAGGCGCTCGCCACGCCCTTCGACTGGCACCGCGAGCGCTTCATCGAGCAGTGGCTGCGCGCGGAGACGCCGGAGCGGCTCGCCACGATGTCCGGCGACAAGGGCAGGCTCTCGCGGGTGAGCCACAACGTCATCCTCACCCACGAAGACAAGACCTACTCGGGCGCCTTCATCGCGTCCGCGTCCATCCCATGGGGCGCAAGCAAGGGAGACGACGACCTCGGCGGATACCACCTCGTCTGGACGCGCGACATGGTGCAGTCCGCCAGCGCGCTACTCGCCTGCGGGCGCTGCGACACCGCCCTGCGCGCTCTTGTGTACCTCGCCTGTACGCAGCACCCCGACGGCAGCTTCGCCCAGAACTTCTGGATCGACGGCACGCCCTACTGGACAGGAATCCAGCTCGACGAGGTCGCGTTTCCCATCATCCTCGCGTGGAGGCTCTGGAAGGCCGGCAAGCTGGGGGACTTCAAGGTCTTTCCGTTTGTAGAGACTGCGGCCGGCTTCCTGGTGCGCTACGCTCCCATCACCCAGCAGGAGCGCTGGGAGGAGAACGCCGGATACTCGCCGTCTACGCTCGCCGTGGTCATCGCGGCCCTGGTCTGCGCGGCGGATCTCGCGCGCGCGCACCAGTCACCCGAGCTCGCCGAGTTCCTGGAGACGTATGCCGACTGGATCGAGGCCAATCTCGATGCGTGGACCACGACAGACGACGGTGTGCTGCTGGCCGGGGTCAAGCGGCACTACATGCGGATCCAGCCGCCCGGGCCCGGCGAGCGCTTCCACAACCCCGACCTGCCCCCGGATCACGTCGTGCTTGCCAACCGCGAGCCCGGCGAGAAGACGGTCTTCGAGGCGCGCGAGATCATCGACGCGGGCTTCCTCGAACTCGTACGGTATGGCGTGCGGCGGGCGGACGATCCCCTGATCGTCGACTCGCTCAAAGTCGTCGATCACGTGCTCCGGATCGAGACCCCGAACGGGCCGTGCTGGCGGCGTTACAACCACGACGGCTACGGCCAGCGGAAGGACGGAGGCCCATACATGGGCTGGGGCCAGGGCCGGGCCTGGCCTCTGCTGGGCGGAGAGCGGGGGCACTACGAGCTCGCGGCCGGCAGGGATCCCAGCCCGTTTCTGCGCGCCATCGAGTGCTTCAGCTCGAGCGGCGGCATGCTCCCGGAACAGGTCTGGGACCGCGCAGATATCCCCGCCGAAGGCATGTACTTCGGCCAGTCCGCGGGCTCCGCTCAGCCGCTCGTATGGGCGCACGCCGAGTACATCAAGCTGCTTCGCTCGGCCGTCGATGGCGTGGTCTTCGACGCAATCCCGGTAGTGCAGCAGCGCTATGCCGTCGAGCCCGGCAGCCGCTGCTTCCATAATCGCGTGGAGATCTTCCAGAGGACCCGGCAGATTACACACATCCGCGCGGGCCTGACGCTTCGCATCGTCGACCCGGAGCACTTCGAGGTCGTCTATACGGCCGACGACTGGGCCACCAAGTCGTCCGTGGCATCCAAACCGGTCGGGTACCCAGGGTCCTATGTCGACATCCCTACCGTAGCGGGCGCCGGAGCCACAATCGTATTCACGCTGTACTGGCCCGGCGAAGACCGTTGGCTCGGCCGCAATCTAACCGTAGTCGTCGAACCTTAACCCCGGGCCGGCCGCGAATGGGTCAGCGCGCTAGTACACTGGGAGACGCAGGAAGACACGAGACAGGGTGCGCGGGGCGCGCCAAACGAAACCATACCGAGAGAGATATGAATGAGCGATAAGCAGAACGAGCTGGACCTACTATCCATCAATGCACTGCGTTTTCTCGCGGTGGACGGCGTCGAAAAGGCCAAATCCGGTCATCCGGGGGCCCCCCTGGGCTGCGCGCCGATCGCGTACCTGCTGTTCCACAAGCTGATGAAGCACGACCCCAGTGATCCCAAGTGGACCGACCGCGACCGCTTTGTGCTCTCGAACGGCCATGCGTCCATGCTGCTCTATGGCTCCCTTCATCTCTCCGGATACGATCTGCCGATGTCGCAGCTTGAGAGCTTCCGGCAGTGGGGCTCCCACACACCAGGCCACCCCGAGTACGGCGAGACGCCGGGCATCGAGGTAACCACCGGACCGCTCGGCCAGGGCTTCGGCATGGCCGTGGGGATCGCCATAGCGGAGAAGCACCTGGCCGCCGTGTACAACCGCGACCGCATGGAGATCGTCGATCACCACACCTACGTGCTCTGCGGAGACGGCGACTTGATGGAAGGGATCTCGCACGAGGCCGCCTCGCTCGCCGGCACGCTTGCCCTCGGCAAGCTCATCGTCCTCTACGACGACAACCTGATCTCCCTCGACGGTCCGACCGACCTGAGCTACACCGAGGATGTGACGAAGCGCTTTGAGTCCTACCACTGGCAGGTGCTCAGCGTAGCCGATGGCAATGACCTGGCCGCCATCGAAGACACCATCCAGGCCGCCAAGGCGGAGACCACCAAGCCTACCCTCATCCGCGTGCGCACCGTAATCGGCTATGGCAGCCCCAAGGCCGGCACCAAGGCCGTCCACGGCGAGGCTCTCGGCGCTGACGCCGTGAAAGCCACCAAGAAGAACCTCGGCTGGCCCGAGGACAAGACCTTCTACGTCCCGGCGGAGGCCCGCGCCAACTGGGATACCGTCAAGCCGCGCGGCAAGCAGGTGCACGAGGAGTGGGACGCCAGGTTCGCCGAGTACAAGAAGGCCTATCCGGAGCCGGGCGCCGAGTTCGAACGGCGCATCAAGATGGAGTTGGCCAAGGGCTGGGCGGAGAAGATCCCCACCTTCCCCGCAGGCCCCGACGCCAAACCGGTCGCCACCCGCAACGCCGGGCAGATCGTCATGAACGCCATCGAGAAGGTGGTCCCCGAGCTCTTCGGCGGCGCCGCCGATCTCACCAGCTCCACCAAGACCATCTTCAAGGATTCGCCCAGCTTCCACGTGGATCCCACCGGACGCAATGTCTTCTTCGGCGTGCGCGAGTTCGGCATGATGGCGGCAGTGAACGGCATCGCTGCCCACGGCGGCCTGATCCCGTACGGCTCCACCTTCTTTGTCTTCTCGGACTACTGCCGCCCGGCGCTGCGCCTGGGCGCGCTGATGTCCACCCACTCGCTCTTCGTCTTCACCCACGACTCCGTCGGTCTGGGCGAGGACGGCCCCACGCACCAGCCCATCGAGCACCTGATGGCGCTCCGCAGCATTCCGCAGCTCACCGACTTCCGCCCCGCGGACGCGAACGAGACGGCGGCCTGCTGGAAGCTGGCGCTCGAACGCAAGTCGGCCAGCTTCATGGCGCTCAGCCGGCAGGATCTTCCTGTGCTCGACGCCGCGAAGTACAAGGTCTTCGAAGGCTGTGCGAAGGGCGCCTACATCCTCGAGCAGTACGGCAAGGATGTGGTGATCGTGGCCACCGGCTCCGAGGTCACCACAGCGCTGACCGCCGCCGCCGAGCTGAAGAGCGTGGGCATCCTGGCCACGGTGGTCTCGATGCCGAGCTTCAAGATCTTCGGCGAGCAGCCGGAAGAGTACCGCCTGTCGATCTTCCCGCACGGCGTCCCCAAGATCTCGGTCGAGGCGGGCGCAACGATGGGCTGGTGGCACTTTGTCGGCCGCGACGGCATCGCCATCGGGCTCGATCGCTTCGGCGCCTCAGCACCTGGGCCAATTGCCCTGGAGAAGCTCGGGATCTCCACCGCCCACGTGGTCGAAGCCGCACGCAGCCTTGTGAAGAAGTAACCCACAATCCGGGCGGCGGTCCCCCGGGCCGCCGCACGCTCGTCCATCCATTAACCAATCCGGGGCGCGGAGACTCGACATGACCGAAAACGAACGCGAACTCCTGCGCGAGCGGGAGGATCATCCTCTCGGCGAGCGAACCCCATGGGAGTCCTCCCGCCAGGCGACCTACGAGGACACGGTGTCGCGCGATCAGGACGACGACCCAAACGAGGCATCTTGAATGCACCCCCGCCGCCGAGCACAGCCGAGGATCCACCCATGACGCAGGATGAAGCAAAGCTGCTTGTAGCAAGGCGCGCGGTCGAGTTCGTCGAGGACGGCATGGCCGTCGGTCTCGGCACGGGATCGACCTCGACACTGTTTATCCGCGAACTCGGCAGGCGTATCCAGGCCGGCGGGCTCACGATCCGGTGCGTGGCGTCCAGCGATGCAAGCCAGCGGCTTGGCCTCTCCCTCGGCATGGATGTCACCACGCTGGAGCAACTCCCCGAGCTCGATCTGTACATCGACGGCGCGGACGAAGTAGGCCCGGGGCTCGCCCTGATCAAAGGCGGGGGCGGCGCTCTGCTACGGGAGAAGATCGTCGCCAGCGCAGCCCGCCGCTTCGTCGTCGTCGTCGACGAATCGAAGCTTGTGCCGCTCCTTGGCCGCTTTCCTCTACCCGTGGAGGTGATCAAGATGGCGCTCCCGGTGGTCCAGCCGCGGCTCGAAGAGCTCGGCCTCCACCCGCGGCAGCGAAAGGCGAAGGACGACTCCGGGCCGTACCTCACTGACGAGGGCAACTACATCCTCGACTGCGCAGCCGGCGAGATCGACGACCCCGAGGTGCTCGCAGCCGAGATCCGCGGCATCGTCGGCGTGGTGGAGCACGGCCTGTTTCTGGGGATGGCGTCGCTGGCGCTGGTCGGCGGACCCGGCGGCGTCCAGGAGAAGACAGCCTAGCGCCAGAGCCTCCCGGCTGCGTGCAGGGCCTCCGAGCTGCGGCGCGTCCCTTGCATCGCCTGGGACCTCCACAGCGTCCTATACCCATGACAGAAACGGTGACGACACAGCAGGGCAAAGTATGGTTCATCACGGGCGCGTCCACCGGTTTCGGACGCTTACTCGCCCAGCACGTGCTCGCCCTCGGGGGCTCCGTAGTGGCCACGGCACGCCAGCCGGACGCGCTCCGGGAGATGGAGACGCGGTTCCCGGCCACCCTGCTCGTCTCACGGCTCGACGTCACCGATGCCCGGCAGGTAGACGGAGCCGTCAAGGACGCGCTCGCCCGCTTCGGCAAGGTCGACGTGCTGGTGAACAACGCCGGCTACGGCTTGACCGGTGCCTTCGAAGAGGTCAGCGAGGAGGAGCTCGACCGGCTCTTCCAGACCAACGTCTTCGGCCTCATCCGGATGACCAAGGCGCTGCTGCCGCACCTGCGCGAGCGCCGCGCCGGCCATATCGTTAACCTGTCCTCGATCGGCGGGCTCGTCGGCCTGCCCGGGTGGAGCATGTACAACGCCAGCAAGTTCGCGGTCGAGGGGATGAGCGAAGCCCTGGCGATCGAGGTAGAACCGATGGGCATCTCCGTCACCATCGTCGAACCCGGCCCCTTCCGCACGGACTTCCTCGGCCGCTCAGGCGTCGAGGCCCAGACCACCATCCCCGATTACAACCAGACAGCGGGCAAGACGCGTGAGTACTTCCGCACCCAGGCCGGCAAACAGGCGGGCGATCCGCAGCGCGCCGTGGAGGCGATCGTCGCCGCCGTCAGCGCCCCGAAGCCGCCCCGTCATCTGCTGCTTGGAAAGCTCGCCCTTCAACGCTTTCGCCAGAAGCTCGATGACGTCCAGCGGGAGATGGCCGAGTGGGAGCAGACCTCGATCGGCGCAGACTTCCCCATCGCCGCAGAATCTCCCGCCGGCGCAGAATCTCCCGCCAGATAGCCGGGCCATCCTATGCCCACCGGCAGCTCCCCACCGCCGCCGCCTCCCGCCCGCGCCCCGGCATGCCCCCGCCGATTCGCCGCTGGACAGGCGAAGGAGTTAGTCTTTAGAGGGCGCACTTCGGCTGCTATCGATCTGCGCACAAGGTGAGGAACATGGAACTGGGAATCATCGGGCTTGGGAAGATGGGCTCCAACATGGCGGAGCGGCTCCGCCTGGGCGGACACAAAGTGGTTGGCTTTGACTTCAACAAGGACGCCGTCGCCAGGCTCACGGCCGCGGGATCGGTCGGAGTCAACTCGCTCGAAGACCTGGTCAAGAACCTGAGCGTGCCCCGTGCCGTCTGGATCATGGTCCCCGCGGGCGATCCCGTAGACCAGACCATCGCCAGCCTCGAGCAGTTCATGCAGAAGGGCGACACCTTCATCGATGGCGGCAATTCAAACTACAAGGACTCGCAGCGACGCCACGCAGCGGCAACTTCAAAGGGCTTCGACTTCATCGACGCCGGCACGTCCGGCGGCATCTGGGGCCTGAAGGAGGGTTACAGCCTGATGATCGGCGGCGATGAGGCGCCCATCGCACGGCTCACCCCCATCTTCCAGACGCTCGCCCCCGCACCCGACAAAGGCTGGGGTCGCGTCGGTCCGTCCGGCGCCGGCCACTTCGTCAAGATGGTCCACAACGGGATCGAGTACGGGCTGATGCAGGCGTACGCCGAGGGCTTCTCCATCATGGGAGCGAAGGAGCCGCTGCACCTCGACCTGGCGCAGATCTCCGAGATCTGGCGCTTCGGCTCGGTCGTGCGAAGCTGGCTGCTCGATCTCACGGCGAGCGCCCTGAGCAAAAACCCCAAGCTCGAAGGACTCGAAGCCTACGTGTCCGACTCCGGCGAAGGCCGATGGACCGTGATGGAGGCCATCGACCTCAACATCTCCGCCCCCGTCATCACCGAGTCGCTCATCCGGCGGCTGCGCTCGCGAGAGGACAACAACTTCACCGACCGGATGATCGCAATTATGCGAAACGAGTTCGGCGGCCACGACGTGAAGAAGGGTTGATCCGACCCGAACCACCATTCGAACCGGCCGCCGCTGCGGTCGCCTGTACTGGCTTCTCAGGAGTGAACGTATGGCAACGACCCAGGTATCGATCTCGCCGGAGGTGTTGAAGGCGAGCCAGCATTCGGAGCGCGCCCCGGACCCCTGCATCGTGGTGATCTTTGGCGCCTCGGGCGACCTCACCAAGCGCAAACTGCTGCCCGCGCTCTACCATCTGCAGCAGGCCGGCAACCTGCCCGAGAACTTCGCCGTGGTCGGCGTCGCGCGGCGCCCGCTCGAACAGAGCTTCGCGCCCGATATGCAGGAGGGCATCCTCTCCGGCGGTGGCGTCGAAACCGCTGATCCCCGGCTCGCCCCCTTCGTCGAACGCATCCGCTACCATGCCATGAACTTCGACGACCCGTCCGGCTACGAGTCGCTCAAAGAGCTGCTCGCCACCATGGACACCCAGTTCCATACGGGCGGCAACCGGCTCTTCTACCTCGCCGTCGCGCCGGAATACTTCTCCGACATCATCAAGTTCCTCGGCGACCACGGCATGGCCGAGCCAGTGGCGCCCGCCGAGACCCAGCCCGACGGCAAGCTCAGGCAGTGGGTCCGCATCATCATCGAGAAGCCCTTCGGCCATGACCTCGAGTCCGCACGCGCGCTCAACGACGAAGTCAACAAGGTCTTCCGCGAAGATCAGATCTTTCGCATCGATCACTACCTCGGCAAGGAGACCGTCCAGAACATCCTGGTCTTCCGCTTTGCCAACGGCATCTTCGAGAACGTCTGGAACCGCAACTACATCGATCACATCGAGATCACTGCAGCCGAATCGATCGGCATCGAAGGCCGCGGACCCTTCTACGAAGGCGCTGGTGCCCTCCGCGACGTCGTGCAGAACCACGTGATGGAGCTGCTCAGCTTCGTTACGATGGAACCGCCGGTCTCCTTCGAGGCATCCGCCGTACGGGCCGAGAAGATCAAGGTGTGGCGCGCCATCCAGCCCATCCACCCGGCGGACACCGTGCGCGGGCAGTACGGTCCCGGTCTCGTCGATGGCAAGCCCGTCATTGCATACCGCCAGGAAGAGCGCGTGCATCCACGCTCGCAGACGGAGACCTACGCCGCGCTGCGGCTGGAGATCGAGAACTGGCGCTGGGCCGGTGTGCCCATCTACGTCCGCGCCGGAAAGCGGCTCGCCAAGCGGGTCACGGAGATCACCATCCAGTTCAAGCAGCCGCCGCTGCTGCTCTTCAAGGATCGCGACGGGAACTGTGCCGAAGGGATGAAGTCCAACATCATCTCCATGCGCATCCAGCCGGACGAAGGCATAGCCCTGCGCTTCGAAGCCAAGATTCCCGGGCCCTCCATGAGCATGAGCCCGGTGAACATGAACTTCAGCTATGCCGAGGCCTTCGGCGTCTCTTCCGCCAACGGCTATGAGCGCCTTCTGCTCGACGCCATGCTCGGCGATGGAACCCTCTTCGCCCACCGCGACGGAGTGGAAGCCACCTGGGCGCTGATGACGCCTATCCTCCAGTACTGGGCCAAGAATCCCATCAAGGACTTCCCCAACTACGCTGCCGGAACCTGGGGACCCTCCGCCGCCGATGCCCTGCTCGAAAGCGAAGGACGGAAGTGGCGAAAGCTTTGAAGCCCGCCCTGCTGCCTCAATCTGGCGCCACCGCAGCGGCCGGCCCACGGACTGCATCGGGGAAGAAGCCTCTTTTCTTCCCTGCGCCACCCCGCTCGACCGAGCGGTACACCGACTCCCCCCAGGAGGACACCGCACATGCCGCGTGCCGTCACCGCTGAATATAAGGTCTGGCCCACCGGCCGGCAGGTCGCAGCCGGCGCGGCTGAGCTCTTCGCCTCCGCAACCGCAGCCGCCGTTGCAACCCGCGGCCTGGCCCGAGTCGCCATCTCCGGCGGCACCACCCCCAAGACGATGTTTGCCCTCCTCGCCGACCCCGCACACCCATACTTCGCCGCGGTGCCCTGGCAGAAGCTGCAGCTCTTCTGGGTCGACGAGCGCTGCGTCCCGCCCGCCCATCCGGACTCGAACTACCGCATGACGTCGGAGACCCTGCTCTCCCGGGTACCGCTCCCCCCCGAACAGATCTTCCGCATGGAAGGCGAACTCGACCCCGAGGTCGCGGCCTCCCGCTACGAGGCAGCCATCCGTACGGCCTTTCGTCTCGAAGGCGCGGAGACCCCCACCTTCGACCTGCTCCTTCTCGGCATGGGAGACGACGGGCACACCGCTTCGCTCTTCCCCCACACGGAAGCACTCAACGAGCTCTCCCGCATCGCGATCGCCAACCACGTCCCCCAGAAGGACACGTGGCGCATCACCTTGACCTCCCCCGTCATCAACCGTGGGCGGCAGGTCGCATTCCTGATCGAAGGCGGCACCAAGGCGCGCGTGCTGCACGATGTTCTGCTCGGTGCGTATGATCCGGAGCAGTACCCGTCCCAGCTCATCCGGCCGGCCAGCGGCGTGGTCACCTTTCTGCTGGACGCCGCGGCCGCCGCCGCGCTCCCTGAGCCGGCCGGTACGGAAGCACCCAAGTGTGGCACGCTCGAGATCGGATCGGATCGATGATTCTGGCAGGTGACATCGGCGGCACCAAAGTCCATCTCGCACTCTACAACTTCACAGCCGGAAAGCTCGTACCCGTCCGCGACGAGAAGTTTCCCGCGCTGGAGTTCGCCAGCCTCGACGACGTGGTCAACCGCTTTCTAGGCGATTCGGGCGACGCGGCCGATCGCACCGCGATCGCCGCCGCCTGCTTCGGCTGTCCCGGCCCCGTCCGCCTTGGCCGCCTTAAGCTCACCAACCTGCCGTGGACCCTCGACGTGCGCGACCTGCAGAGGTCCCTCGCCATCGAGCACATCTTCCTCATCAACGATCTCGAGGCCAACGGCTACGGCATCCCCGAGCTCCGGCCGGACGCCATCTTCCCCCTGCTCACCGGCGACCCGACAGGGATAGGTCATCGCGGTCTCATCGCCGCGGGCACAGGACTCGGCGAGGCCATGCTCATCTGGGATGGCAAGACCTACCGCCCCATCCCCTCCGAGGGTGGCCACTGCGACTTCGCCGCGCGCAACGACCGCGAGATCCGCCTGCTCGAGTACCTCCGCAAGACGCTCAACGGCCGCGTCAGCTGGGAGCGCGTCGTCTCCGGCCTCGGCATCAAGAACATCTACACATTTCTGCGCGACGCCGAGAAGATGGAAGAGCCGCAGTGGCTCCGCGACAGGCTGGCTGCGGAAGATCCCAACGCCGTCATCGGTAGCTGCGCGGAGCAGGGTTCAAGTCCTCTCTGCGTTGAAACCATCCGGATGTTCTCCTCTGCATACGGCGCGGAGGCCGGCAATCTTGCGCTCAAGGTGCTCGCCATGGGCGGCGTGTATCTCGGCGGAGGCATCGCACCCAAGATGCTGACGACCCTCAAGGACGGTCACTTCCGCCAGGCCTTTCTGGACAAGGGCCGGCTCGCCCCTCTGCTTCAGACCATCCCCGTGCGCATCATCCTGGACGAAACCTGCGCCCTGCTCGGCGCCGCCGCGTACGCCGAAGCCCGTGCCGCGGAGCTCTCCGGCCACTCTGAGCGCGCGGCCTCCATCCATGGCTAAGCTGGACTTCTCCACCCGCGCCGACCCCGACGCGCTCCCGGAGCTGATGGATGGGCCGTGCGCGTACCCAGAGCTCCGCGCCTGCCTGCACGATCTGTCCCGCGTCAATCGGCTCACGTTTGCCTACCGTCCAACCATGAACTTCCTCGCCCGCGCAACCGCCGCGCACAGCCCCGTCCCGCTGCGAATCCCCGCCCCGCTGCGAATCGTAGACGTAGGCTGCGGATACGGCGATACGCTGCGGCGCATCGAGAGCTGGGCCGGCCGCCGCAGACTTCCAGTGAAACTCCTGGGGGCGGACTTGAATGCGAATGCCATTCGCGCCGCCCGCGAAGCCACCTCCGCCCGAAGCTCCATCCGATGGTTCGCCGGCGACGTGACCGAGTGCGCCGAGGCGCGCGATGCCGACCTGATTGTCTGCTCGCTCGTCACCCATCATCTGCGCGAGCCCGAGATCGTATCGCTGCTCCGGTGGATGGAGCGGACGGCCCGCGTCGGCTGGTTCATCTGCGACCTCCACCGCCGGCCCGTTCCCTATCACCTCTTCAGCACGCTCATGCGGGGCCCCTGGTGGCACCGCTTCATCCGGCCCGACGGCCTGGCTTCGATCCGTCGCAGCTTCCTGCCTGAAGACTGGCAGCGCCTCTGCGCCGCCGCCGGGGTCGGCCAGGCGGTTTCGATTCGAGCCTACAGACCCGCGCGCCTCTGCGTCGAACGCCTCCAGCCCACCCACCCTCCGGTCTTGACCGGGTCCGCGCCCCGGGCATAGCCTTCGAACCAGCGGAGCCTCTCCCCCGGAGGAGTCTATGCGCAGCACAGCTTCTGCCCCCACTTCGATCGCAGCCGCTATCCTTCTGGCCCTGTCATCCGCCGCAGCCCGGTCCCAGGAGGGCGTCGCGAATCCCGTACCTGCACAGGAAATCTCTCCGACATCGCCCACTGGCTGCCCGGTCCGATATTCCGCGCTTCGCTACGGGCTCGCGGCGACTCTGCGCGAAACGGGCACCGGGCCCGTCAGCCAGTACGCGCAGTCCCTCCGAATCCTGCTCGGCCCGACAGCACAAAGGATGGTCCGGATCGTCGGGGTCGTGCACGGCCAGGAAGGCAATCCCCAGATTCTGCCTCTGCAAATGGCTCCCCAGCCGAGGCGGAAGGCGCGTGCGTTCGATCGGACCGAGCCGTTTGAGTTCCGCGGCACCAGCGCCGGTCTTGACGCCGTGCAGGATCTCTACACCAATGCCATTCCGCTGATCACGGCGATCGAGATCACCGAGATTGATTTCAAGGATGGGTCCGTCTGGTCGAGGTCGTCCTCCGCCTCGTGCAGCGTGGCGCCCAGCCCATTTGTGCTGGTGAACGCTTCAGCGCAGTAGAGGCTCAGGCGAAGATCACCGTCTTGTTCGCGTAGGAGAGAATGCGATGCTCAAGATGCCACTGGACGGCGCGCGATAACACAAGGCGCTCCAGGTCCCTCCCCTTCTGGATGAGGCTGCCGAGCCCGTCGTTCTGGGTCACGCGCGCCACATCCTGCTCGATGATCGGACCTTCATCGAGCACCTCCGTCACGTAGTGGCTGGTCGCGCCGATCAGCTTCACGCCGCGCGCGAACGCCGCATGATACGGCTTCGCCCCCGTAAACGCCGGAAGAAACGAGTGGTGAACGTTGATGATCCGCTGCGGGTAGGCACCCACAAACCGCCCCGAGAGCACCTGCATATACCGCGCCAGGATGACCAGCTCCACATGATGTGCCGCCATCAATTCAAGCTGACGGGCTTCTGCCTCCTGCTTGTTGTCTCGCGAAACACTGAAGCAGTGGAAGGGAACGCCATAGAACTGGGCCAGCGAAGCGGCGTCCTCGTGATTGCTGACGATCAGCGCCAAGCGGCAGCGGAACTCACCCGCCTGGTGGCGCTGCAGCAGATCGGCGAGACAGTGAAGGTAGCGGGAGACAAAGATGGCCACCGGCGGCTCACTCTCACCGAACTCGATCCGCCAGTTCATGTGGTACTCGCGCGCCACCGGCGCAAACTCCGCGGCAAAGTGCGAGGCGTCGCATGCCGCAACCTCCGTCGCGAACTCGATCCGCATGAAGAACAGGCCGAGTTCCACATCCTGGTGCTGGTCCGAGTGCAGGATGTTGACGTCGTAGACCCGAGTCAGGAAGTTGATGATCGCTAAGACGAGGCCTTTGCGATCCGGGCAGTCAATCAGCAGGATGGCGGTCCGGGGCGCACTCATACGCTTAGCGTACTACCGCGGCAACAGGAAAGGCCGCCATCGCCGGCGGCCTTTCGAGTGATCGTACTGGCGCGGAGCGTCTAGTCGCCGGCCACCGTCTCCTCGACCTCGGCGTTCCTCGCAGGCGCGGCTGCGGGCTTGATCTCCCCAAGGGCGATAAAGCCGCCGGGCTGCTCAGGCTCCTTCAGAATCTCCTTGCGGTAGAGCTTCGCCATCCGCGCATTCTCGGCCTCCTGCTTCAGCTTGGCGTCGCGTGCGCGGATCTTCTCCTCACGGGCGTTCTTCGCGATGCCCGACTTCTCGAACGTATCGTTTGCAGCCGAGTTCACGTGTGCCTCGTTGAGCACCAGGTCGTACTTGTCCTGACGATCCAGGCCCACCTTCTTGCCGCCCGCGAAGATCTCATGCCGTCCGTGCTCCTCGTACCACTTCGTCAGGGTCGAGGTCATATGCATCTTCTCGATGATGTTGCGCCAGCCCACGCCCGTGTTGTACGCGCAGAAGCTGATCTCACCT
Source organism: Acidobacteriota bacterium (assembly GCA_030776065.1). Classification (GTDB taxonomy): domain Bacteria; phylum Acidobacteriota; class Terriglobia; order Terriglobales; family Acidobacteriaceae; genus Edaphobacter. The sequence goes on along the minus strand of JALYIA010000151.1, from coordinate 15,486 downwards.
TCCTGCGTCGCGTACGGGATGATGCACTGCTCGGTGCGCCGGAAGTCGTAGTTGAAGAGGTCCTGGAACCACATGCCCGCGATGAACAGGAAGTTCCAGCGGTCCGCGCGCCGCTTCTTGATGTCCTCAATCGTGCGGTCCGCGGTCACCTTGCCGTAATCGATCCCGCTGGCGCCGAAGCTCTTGTCGAACTTCAGCAGCAGGTCCTTCACCTTGAAGTGGGTCGGAGCCTTGTCGGGCGTGTAGTTCCGCAGCAACGCCAGGCCGGCGCCAATCATGGTGAGCAGCTTGCCGCGTGCGGCGTCGTTCACACGGGCAATGTCCTTGGCAAGACGGTCGGCGTTGATAAACGCGGTGACCGGCACAGCCTCCTTCGTCTCCTTGTCGATCATCAGCGCCATGCCGATGCCGCAGTTCGGATGGCAGCCGCAGGAGAGCTGGCCCCAGTCATGCTCAGGCCCGTGTACAAGGTCAGCCCAATCCGCGAACGTCGACATGAACGAGATCGGGAACCAGTCGCGCGTGGGCTCCCCCAGGCCGGTCTGGCTCTTCACATCGTGCGCGAGGTGCGACAGCGTGTAGCGCTGCGCCTGGCGCCGCTCGTCCGAGACAGCTTCGTCGCGGCCGGTGAACGAGACCGGCTGGAACGAAAGGAAGTTGATCTTCTTCGGATTGTCCAGTGCGAACTCGATGATGCGACCCACCTGCTCGTTGTTGATCCCGTTGACGATCGTGGTGACGGGCACGATGTCCACGCCGGCCTCATGCAGGTTATGGATCGCCTGCAGCTTTACATCGAATGCATTGCCGACCTTGCGGTGCGAGTTGGCCGCGTTGCCGATACCGTCGAACTGGAGATACGCGTACCGCAGACCAGCCTCAGCAGCCGCCTTCGCGAACTCCTTCGACTTCGCAAACTCAATCCCGTTGGTAGCCGCCTGCACCGACGTATACCCAACCTTGCGGGCATAGGCTACCGCGTCAAGAAAATAGGGGCTCAGAGTGGGCTCGCCGCCCGAGAACTGCACCGACATCTGCCGCCGCGGCTTGATCGTAACCGCGTTGTCGAGCATCGTCTTGATCTCGTCCCACGTAAGCTCGTGCACAAAGCCCACCTGGTTGGCATCCATGAAGCACGGATCGCACATCATGTTGCAGCGGTTCGTCAGGTCGATCGTCAGCACCGAACCACGCCCGTGCGTGACCGTCGATGTCCCGTGGTTGTGGAGCTTCTCGTCGTTGTGGGCGCGGATGTCGCGGCCCGGAAAAACCTCTTCCAGATGCTTGAAGAACGGCGCATCGATCGACATCACGTCCTCGAAATGGCCGTGAATCGGGCAGTCCTTCACCATCAGGATCTGGCCGTCGCGCTCGATAATCTGCGCCTTGATCTCGCCGACCTTCTCGTTCAGCAGAATCTCGTGAGGTAGCTTGCCATCCACAATCTGCTGCCGGATCTCCGGAATACACTTCGGGCACAGCGAATCAGTCGTGCGCGGCCAGCCCAGGGGCGGCTTCTCCTTCTGATACGACTTCAGCAGGGGCTTGTCGCTCCACTTCGGAGTGAAGCTCGCATTCGGGCTGATGGAATTGAGCCGGTTGAATACAGCCCACCCCCCCTTCGCTGCCTGTACCAGGACCTTCTCGAAAATCTTCGCCATCGGTTCTCCTCAAAGACTCGCCGCCCGCAATGGCTTGCTCGCCTTCGTGTGTTGGTTGGTGCTTCCCGCCTTATCGTACCGGCTCATACAGCCATAGGCCCGCGTCTCGGCCGCGTGCATGTTGCAAAAGAGGGCACCCATGGCCGAAAGGATGCACCGCAATCACAAGCCTACGCAGGTTCGACAGAACGCCGAACCAAAGGGTAGCGAACGGCAGAACTTCGCATTGAATGGTAACAATGGGTTGCGAGTGGCGTTTGTACTCTGCCACACATTTCGTGCAGCGCGCGCTCAGGGAAGCGTCGGATATTGGTCCGCGGAGAGCCGATTCAGCAGCTGCTGGGCAAACACCACGTGGACGTGGATGTGCCGCGCCGCATCCGGCAGAAACTCCGTGATCAGGTTGTCGATCGGATCCGTGGCATACCCCGTCAGGATGCGAGCCACCGTAGAAGGACCGTTGCCGTGGATGCCCGGCACGTACAGGTTGCTGATCTCCGCCGTGATCGGATACGTGCCCAGCGTGGCGTAGTTCACCATCGAATGGCCGTCATCGCTCTGCGCCATCACCGTGCGGGACACCGCATGCCAGACCCGCCGTCCTGCAGTCCCATGCGGCATCCGGTGGTAGTGCGGGTCCTCGTGCGTCAGCGAGGGGATCGCAAAGGTTCCGAAGAACTCCCCCGTCGCATCGCCCAGCAAGCCCACTCCGAAGCTGTACGCAAAGCCCGTCACTCCGCGGCCGTACGCCGTACGCGACTCCGTCATGCTGGAAAACGCCGCGCCCCCCGCAATCGTCGCCAGGTTTCCAGCGTCCACCAGGTTCCGCAGCGCAAGGGTTCCCTTCTGCCTCACCGTAAGCCGCGTCGGCGCGGCGCTATCGAGAAAGCGGCTGTACATATTGGCTCGGGCCGCGCACGGCTCTCCATTCACGCCCACACCCGCGCCGCACCCTGCTTCGGCGGCAACCTCCTTCTGCGCCCACACCGGCGACGGCGCCTCGGGCAGCGCCCCTGCCCCACCGCCCGGCGCTGCAGCAAAGCTCTGCCGTTGAATCAGCCGCACAGGCGTCTGCGCGCGCAGAAGGCACGGAACCAACAGCAGCACCACCATCGAGACGACCAGGCCCAACCCCATCGTGCGCTCCCCTGCCGACCCTCCTATCCTTCTCCGAAACCGCCCGGCGGGGAACAGGACTTCATGGGGATGGACTTTGCCTGCCGCATCGTGCTTGGATACCCCGTGCTGCCTGCCGCCCCGCCGCTCGCACCCCGACCACGGAGTACCCAGTCCGGTTCCACCGCGGCACGCGAGACCACCGCTCCCCGCCCCCAGGAGTCCGATAACCAGGCAGGCACGTCCCGCGAAATCCGCCGCCCCTGGAGTTGACGGCGCGATTTCCACCTGCCGATACTGAACCGTGGAGAGGTGTGCCTAATGCCCGATCAGAACTCCATACCCTGGAGCCAGCAGCTCCAGCAGGCTACCGCGCGCGCGGAAGAAGACCTCCGCCGCGTGGTCACGTACATCAACGATGAGGTCGTCCCGGATATCCGCCGCAACGGCTCGGAAGCCCTGCGCGCCGCCGCGGTGGAATTGCAGAAGCTGGCCCAGCGCATGGACGACACCCGGACCCGCACCCCGGGCTCCACAGGGTCAAAGGGTACGCCCCAGCCTTGACGCGCCGCGCCCGCGCTGCCGCCGCCTCCCTCCTCTCTGTGGCGCTCTTCCTCACGGGATGCCACAAGAAGCGGCAGTCTGCCTACTCCCCGCCGCCTCCTCCACCCCCCACCCGCACCACGCCTCCCGGCGACCTGCCGCACTCCGCGGGGACGCAGCGCGGGGCCACTCGCACCGCTCCCGCGCCCGCACTGCCCACCGCTCCTCAGCCCACCCCGCAGGGCAAGCCCATCTCGTCGGAGGTCGGCATGGCCAGCTGGTACGGCCCCCCCTACGCCAATCGCAAGGGAGCCGACGGCACCGTCTACGACCAGAACGCGATGACCGCGGCCCACCGCACCCTTCCCATGGGCACCGTCGTCCGCGTCACCAACCTCGCCAACGGCCAGTCCGTACACGTGCGCATCACAGACCGCGGACCCTTCGTCGACGGCCGCATCCTCGATCTCTCACTCGCCGCCGCCCGCGCAATCGACCTCTACCGGCCCGGCACCGCCAAGGTCCGCGTCGAGGCCTACGAGCCGCCCGCCCACCCAGGGGTCGATCCCGCAGGCCGCTGGTGCGTCCAGATCGGCGCCTTCCTCGACCCCGCCGACGCCATCCAGCTCAAAAACGACCTCATCCGCCGCTACACCACAGCCAAGGTCATCGAGTTCGCCGGCCCCACCGGCCACTGGGTCCGCATCAACCCCGCCCATCCCGACAAGGGCACCGCAGCCGGCATCGCAGAATCCATCCACGTCCCGGACCCCGGCGCCCAACCCTACATCGTCCGCCTGAACTAGGCTGCCTGAACTACGCTGTACGCGAGGCGCATGGGCGCGGCCGGCTACTTCACCGGCACAGCCACAGGCGGCGGCGGATAGTACGGCAGCTTGCCCTGCTCCGCCGTCGCCCGCTTCACCCCGATATCCCCAAACAGCAGGCTTGGAACGATCGTCGTCGTCGGCACCGCGCCGAGCACATTCGCCACAAACGGGTCATCCCCCACCGCAAGAATCTCCGACCGCAGGCTCCGGATGTCCAGCTCATCGAACGCCGCACCCCGCACAAGCTCGCGGCTTCCATCCGGATGCACCAGGTACAGCAGCCTCGGCGCAAGCGGCCCGCCCAGCGTCTCCACCGCGTACACATCCTTTCCCTGCTCCTTGGCCATCTGCAGCAGCCGAGCCCTCATCGCATCCGCGCTCATCGGGTTCTTGGACGTCAACACCATCACCCCCGCGCGCGCGTGCGGAGCCTGCCCCACCGCCGCACGTCCATGTCCATTCGAGACCGCGAAGTCCCGGATCGGCGTGCGCCCCACAAGATAGTTCTCGAGCTTGCCGTCCGTCACCAGCGGAACCGCCTGTGCGGGCACACCCTCATCGTCGATCGCATAGGAGCCCAGCAGCGTCCTGCCCCCAAAGCTGGCGAGCGCGGGATCGTCCACCACGCTCACGAACTCCGGCAGCACACGCGCGCGGAAGCTCGACGCATACGCACCCGTGGTGCGCGCCGTCGTCCCCATCTCCGGCCGGTTCGCCTCCACGTTCGACACAAACAGCCGGTTGATCACATCGCTCGCCGCGTCGCCCGAAAACAGCACAGGCCCGTGGTAGTCATCCGCAGACACCACGGGAGCCTTTCGCAGCGCCTCGAAGCTCATCAGGTCGTCCAGCATCCGCTGCCGAAAGGCCGCCGCCGACTCGAGCTCCCCCGCCGTCGCCGCCGTGGTCCCGTTGTCCCGGCTCAGCCGCATCCCGTCCGGGGCCTGCCCGCCCACGCTCGCGCTCGCCTGGTACCCCGTGTACCCCTGGTGAACCCGCGTGCCCTCCGTGTTCACCAGGTAGCGGTTCACCGCCAGCCCGCGCACGCTCGCCGTCGAGTACTGCACGTCCGCCGCAAACCCGCTCACGCGTGGGTCCGTAAGAAACAGCCCGCTCGCCTCCACGATCCGCCGCTTCCACTCGGGCCGGTCGATCGCCAGCGTCGCCACACGCCCCACGTACTGCGCCGGCTTTGCCTGCGCGAAGTCCGCCTGCTCCGGCGCCGACTCGAATCGCTTCAGCGCCGCCTGCTTCGCCGAGTACGCCCGCAGCGCATTCTTGTACGCCTCGTCGGTCGCCGTCCACAGCACGTACCGGATCGCCTGTGCGCTGTTGTCGGTCGGCGCAAGCGACAGCGAACCTTCGCCCCGGCTGCTGCTCGAATCCGTCGTATAGTCCCCGATGCGAACCACCACGCGGACCACGCGCTGGTGCCCTTCTTCGTCCCGCGTCAGCGCGCCGTAGTTCGCAACCGCCTCAAACGTCGCAAAGTCCTCCAGCCGATACTCGATGTAGTACGGCCGCTGCATCCCGGGCAGAACAAGCTGCGCCTGCTCGCGCGTCAACTCCTCGGCCATCGCGCGCAGAATCACATCGTCCGCTGCGCCCGCGCCACGCGTCTCTCCCTCCGACGCAAACCCCGGCGTGCCGCAGAGGAACAGCCCCGCCGCGACCCACCCCGCGGCCGCTCCGGCAACACCCGCCCGCCGCTTCACTCGCCCCCCTTGGCAGGCTTCGCGCCAGCCTGCACGTTCGGAGGAGGAGGAAGAATCGGCGGCCGCGAGTTGCCCTGAGCCTGCCGCTGCGTCTCAATCTCGCTCACCAGCATCGCCGGCGCCACCGCACTCACCGGGATGCTCCCCGACTCCGCCCCGCAGATCCCGTTGAACACCTCATCCTTGTCTCCCGTCGCCACAATCCGCGCCAGCGCCGCCTGCGGAGTCCCCACAATACTCACCCCGCGCACCAGCTCATCCGGCCGCCCATCCACATACACCCGGTACACCACCAGCGGGATCACCTGGAACGCCTGCGGCGAACGCCGAGTCGTAACCGCGAAGCCCGACGAAATATCCTCGAAGAACAGCCCGTACGGCTTGCCCTGCCTCTTCGCCTCGCCGATCAGCATCTGCCGCAGCTCCGCATCCGGCACCGCCTTCGTCGAACTGACGATCAGGTTCCCCTGCCGCCCCGTCGGCATGTGCCCGGACTCCGCCCGCCCGTGCCCGTTGCTGTGCGAAGCGCTCGCGATCGGCAGCCGCGACATCAGAAACGTCTCCAGCACCCCGTTCCTGATCAGATCCACCCGCCGGCTCTTCTGCCCCTCATCGTCGTAGTCGTAGTGGCCGCTCAGCGGCGCGCCGTGAAACACCGCCAGCGTGGGATCGTCGTACACGCTCATGAACGCCGGAAGGATCGGCTTGCCCAGCAGCTTCGTAAACGTCTGGCCCTCTTCATCGCCGCGCTGCCGCTGACCCTCCAGGCGATGCCCCAGCACCTCGTGGAAGAACACCGCCGAAGCCCGCCCGCTCAGGATCGCAGGCCCGTTGAACGGCTCCGTGATCGGCGCATCCCGCAGCGCCTCCAGGTTCTTCGCCATCGCGAGCGTCTTCTCCTTCACAGCCTTCTGATCCGGCAGGTGCGCGGCCGAGTCCGACTCAAACGTCTCCGCGCGAAACAGATCCATCCCGTCCGCAGCCCGCGTCCGCGCCACAATCACAAGCCGCGCGACGTGGCTCGGCGTCGCCACCCGCGCACCCTCCGAAGACACAAAATAGTCCGTCTCGGTCGAGGCCTGCATCTCGATCGAATCCAGAAAGATATCCGGGAAGCCCTCGAACAGCCCCGAAAGCTCACGCAGACGGCCCTCCCACTCACCCCGGTCGACCGCAAGCGCAGGCGCCGTCGGCAGCAGCTCATCCTCCGGCTTCTCCGTGCTGAAGTCGGCCGAAACATCCTCCTCCTTCGCCCGCACCTGCTGCTCCGTCTTCACCTTCAAGTAGCCGTCCAGCGCACGCGCATACCCCGTATTGGTCGCATACCAGAGCGAACGCGTCAGCGAACCCGGATCGTCGGTCAACGGCAGCGGCAGCGTGGTCAGCGCGCTGGTGCGATGGTCGCCGTGCGTGTTGTCCTCCGCCGGGCTGCCGATCCGCACCTGCACATCCACGCTGCGACGATGCGTTCCGTTGGAACCCACAATCGCGCCGTGCTGCGCCGTAATCGTCACGCTCGAGCCATCGCTCACCGCATAGCTCAAAAAATACGGCTTCGGCTGCTCCGACCCCGGCGTCTCGCTGCCGAGCGAGCTCATCGCACGCCGCAACTCCGCGCCCAGCGCCGTCAGCAGCACGGAGTCCGGAGCCTTCCGCTTCGGCGCCGCCGTCTCCGGCGCATCGCCCGGCAGAGCCGCCGCCGACGCGACACTCGCCCCGCATACGCCCGCCATCACAACCGCACAGATCGCCACGGCCACGCAACCGCTTCGACCACCGCCAAGACCACCGCGCACACCTTGGATATCCCCTGCCCCACACTCTCGCATCCGGCTCCCGTTACGGCTGTGCTCGATATTGACTCAAAGTGTACAGAAACATCCTCCCCCCGGCCGCACTCCGACGCGAGCGTTGCATGCACCCCGCTCATCCACCACACTGGGTCCATGCCTCTCCTGCTCACCGCGGTCATGGCCTTCGCGTCCGTCCTCCCCGGCCCCATCGTCCAGGGCCTCGCTCCGCCTTCCCCCACAGAGGCCGCCGCACTCCGCGCCGCAGCCCACGACACCTCCGCCTACACCCTTCCCCCCAAGGCGCTCGCCCAGGCCTCCGCCCTGCACCGCATCGCCGAAACCCTCACCCTCTCCTCCCTGCTCTGGACCCCGCTCCAGCTCCTCCTCCTGCTCAGCTTCGGCTGGTCCCGACGCTTTCGCGACAGCGCCGAACGGCTCTCGCGCAATCGCAGGACCCGGACCGCCGCCTATCTGCTGCTCCTGCTCCTCACCGTCGACCTGCTCGATCTGCCCTTCGCCCTCTACGGCCATCGCGTCGCCCTCGCCTACGCACTCTCCGTGCAGGGCTGGCCCTCCTGGTTCGCGGACAAAGGCAAAGGCCTTCTGCTGCGCTGGCTGCTCGCCACACCCGTCGCCGTGGGCGTGCTCGCCGCCATCCGCCGCGCCCCGCGCCGCTGGTGGCTCGCGGTCTGGCCGCCCGCCGTGCTGTTCACCCTCGCCGGCGTGCTCGTCACTCCGTACCTCGTCGATCCCCTCTTCAACCACTTCGACCCGCTCGCCCAATCCAACCCCGCGCTCGTTCTCCGCCTCCAGCAGGTCGTCGCCCGCAGCGGTATCGCCATCCCGCCCGAACGCATGTTCCGGATGAGCGCCAGCGCCAAGGTCACCAGCCTGAACGCCTACGTCACCGGCTTCGGCCCATCCAAGCGCATCGTCGTGTGGGATACCACCATCGCGCACTCCACGCCCGACCAGATCGCCTACATCTTCGCCCACGAGCTCGGCCACTACGCCCTCAGCCACGTCCTCGTCGGAATCACCCTCTCCTGCCTCGCCCTTCTGCCGCTCTTCTGGCTCACCCACCTCGGCGCCTCCGCCCTCCTCCGCCGCTACGCCGCCCGGTGGAAGCTCCGCGGCCTCGACGACCTCGCCGCGATCCCCGCGCTCCTGCTCGTCCTCTCGCTGCTCTCCACCCTCGGCGACCCCATCGGCAACGCCCTCAGCCGCCGCATGGAGCACAACGCCGACGTCTACGCACAGGAGGCCCTCCACACCATCCTGCCCGACCCAGCCATCCAGCCGCTCGGCCGCGCCTCCTTCCAGTCACTCGGCCAGACCTCCCTCGTCGACCCCACACCCCACCCGCTCTACGACTGGTTCTTCTCCACCCACCCCCCCATCGCACAACGCGCCGCCTTCGCCGCCGCATACGATCCGTGGACGCCCGGCGCCGCGCCCAAGTACTTCGCAAAGCCGTGATCGACTGCGCGTAAAATCCCCCCATGGACTGGAAGAGCCGCCGCGTCACCACCCTCCTCGAAGCCGCACTCCTCGAAGACAAAGCCGCACAGGACGTCACCACCGCACTCACCATCGATCCCGCACTCCGCGCCACCGGCACCATCTATGCGAAGCAGCCCTGCATCGTCGCCGGCATCGGCTGCATCTCGGCCTTTCTCTCCCTCTTCAACAAACTCTCCGCCAGGCCCGGTCAGCAGTCCGCCCGCTTCGAGGTCGTCAGCCACCCCGAGGTCTTCGACGGCGTCCGCGTCAAGAAAGGCCAGCCCATCGCCGTCATCCGCGCCAACGCCGCCTCCATCCTCTCCACCGAGCGAGTCATCCTCAACCTCATGCAGCGCATGTCCGGCATCGCCACCCTCACCGACGAGTTCGTGCAGGCCGTCACGCCCAAACGCAAGGCGAAGTCCAAGGGCAAACCGCACGCCCCGCTCACCAGAATCCTCGACACCCGAAAGACCATCCCCGGCCTCCGCGCGCTCGACAAGTACGCCGTCTGCTGCGGCGGCGGGCTCAACCACCGCCTCGACCTCCAGGACGGCATCCTCATCAAGAACAACCACATCTCCCTCGGAGGAGGACTTCCCCTCGTTCTCGCCAAGGCGCTCGAAGGCCGCAAGCCCGGCCAGATCGTCCAGGTCGAGGTTCGCTCCCCCGAAGAGCTCCGGCAGGCCATCGACGGCCACGCAGACTCCATCCTGCTCGACAACATGAGCCCCAAAGACGTCAAACGAGCCGTCACCCTCATCCGCGCCAACCTCCCCAAAGCCGCGATCGAGGCCTCCGGCAACATGAACCTCAAGACCGTCCGCACCTACGCCAAGACCGGCGTCGACTTCATCTCCGTCGGAGCCCTCACCCACTCCGCCACCGCCGTTGACCTCTCCATGCGCATCGCCGCCACCCGCTAACCCCACCTGCCAACCCGTCGCCCTTCGCTTTCTCATTCCGAACCTCACTCCCCCCTGTGTCACTCCCTCGCCTTCGTCATCCCTCCCCCTTTGTCATTCCCGAAGGGAATCCGCTTTGTCGTTCCCAAAGCCAACCTCAGCCATTGCTCCTGTATTGTCATCCCTGACCCTGAACGCCATACCCTCTGCGCCATAGCCACGCTCATGCCCACCCTCGACCTCGCCGCCCTCAACGCCGCCATCCCCCACACCGAATTCGCCGGCCACCTCCACCACCTTCCCACCGTAGACTCCACCCAGACCCTCGCCCACGCCGCCGCCCGCTCCGGAGCCCGCCAGGGCGTCTGGATCGCCGACCAGCAGACCGCCGGCCGCGGCCGCGGAGCCCACGCCTGGCACTCCCCCTTCGGCCCCGAGGGCGAACCCGCCGGCCTCTACATGACGGCCCTCGCCTCGCCCCCCATCCCCATGCAATCCACCCTTGGCCTCTCCTTCCGCACCGCCATCGCCGTGCAGGCCGCCATCGCCGAACTCACCGGCCTCACCGTCCCGCACCAGATCGACATCCGCTGGCCCAACGACCTCCTCCTCCACGGACGCAAGACCGGCGGCATCCTCATCGAGCTCGCACCCCACCCCCTCCCCGCCTCAGGCCCCGCCCTGCTGCGCTACGCCGTCTTCGGAATCGGCATCAACCTCAACGGCCTCACCTTCCCACCCGAGCTCGACCCCATCGCCACCTCCCTCCGCCGCGAGCTCCCAGGCCACCCCATCCTCCCGCGCGAACCCCTCGCCGCCGCCATCCTCCGCAACCTCGACGCCCAACTACAGAACCTCGCCACCTCGTACCTCAAACCTCAAACGGAAAACCTGTCCTCCTACTCCACCTGGCTCACCGGCAAGCCCGTCCGGGTTGAGCCCCGCTATGACGCCCCCGGCTATACTGGCACCACCGCCGGCCTCACCCAGGACGGCTTCCTCCTCGTCCGCGGCGACGACGGCCAGCTCCACACCGTCCTCTCCGGTGGCCTCCGTGAACCCTAGCCCCGCGCACGTCAACTGATCCCTGAGCCCTACTCCCCGATCCCTGCCTTATGCTCCTAGCCCTCGACGTCGGCAACACCAACACAGTCCTCGGCCTCTTCCGCCTCGCCACACCCGAAGCCCCCGCGCAGCTCCTCGCGCCTGCGGCCCTCGTAGCGGACTGGCGCATCACCACCCATCGCGACCTCACAGAGGACGAGTTCGCCCTCCTCTTCCGCGACCTCTTCGCCCTCCGCTCCCTCTCGCCCGCCGACGTCACCGGAGTCGCCGTCTCCTCCGTCGTCCCCCCGCTCGACTCCACCCTCCGCCGCGCCATCGAGCAGTTCTTCCACCTCAAGCCCCTCTTCGTCGAGCCCGGCACCCGTACCGGCATCCCCATCCTCACCGACAACCCGCACGAGGTCGGCGCAGACCGCATCGTCAACTGCATCGCCGCCCACGAACACGCCAAAGCACACGCCCGGCGCACCAACGCCAACCCCAACCCCAGCCCCAGCCCCAGCCCCAGCCCCAACCCCGAGCAGCCCGCACCCATCCCCGCCGTCATCGTCGTCGACCTCGGCACCGCCACCACCTTCGACGTCGTCAGCCCCCGCGGCGAGTTCCTCGGAGGAGCCATCGCCCCGGGCCTCGGCGTCTCCGCGGACGCCCTCTTCTCCCGCGCCGCACGCCTCCCCCGCGTCGACATCCGCAAACCGCCCAAGGTCATCGGCACCAACACCGTTGACAACCTCCAGATCGGCCTCTTCTACGGCTACATCGGCCTCGTCGACGGCATCCTCGCCCGCATGATCGCCGAGCTCGGCCCCAACACCCTCACCATCGCCACCGGAGGCCTCGCCCACCTCATCGCCTCCGGATCGCACTACATCGCCCAGGTCGACGAACTCCTCACCCTAACCGGCCTCCGCCTCCTCTACGAACGCAACCTCCACCCCCGCAAGTAACCCCCGCTCGACTCGCAGCCTGTTGGACTCGCGGCCTGTTGAATCCTTCTGAGGTCCGATCTATTCTCTAAAAGAACGCTGCCGGAACCATCCCTGCCGAAAGGCACATGGCCGGGGCAATGGAATAAGAAGGGGAGCCGAGAGGCTCCCCTTCCTCCTTTCCAATGCTTGAAACAAACTCGCTCCCGCACTAGCCGATCTTTCCCGCCCCCTCACCCCCAAAACCCCGCATGCACCTCCCCCGCCTCGTCCTCCAGCGCCGGCCCGGCCACCACCACCCGCCTCCGCCCCCGCGCAAAGACCTCCCGGCACGGCAGCTCCAGAACCGCGCTCTCATCCGACCCACCCGCAAGCGCCACTAACGCCTCCCCCGGCAGCCCATACACCACCCGCCCAATCCCTGCCCAGTAGATCGCCCCCGCACACATCGCGCACGGCTCCGTACTCGCATACAGCGTGCACCCTCAGCTCTGCCTCGTCGAACAGCTTCGCCGCCTTCGTGCACGCCAGCCGCTCCGCATGCTGCGTCGCCTCGCCCCCGGGCTTCACCGCATTGTTGCGTGCCGTCACAATCACCGCGCCCGCCTCGTTCACCACCACGCACCCGAACGGGTGCCGCCCCTCGCCCCGAGCCTTCGCCGCCAGCCCAATCGCCTGCCGCAGAAACCCCAGGTCCTCCGCCGTCACCTCGCTCCCGCCCATCCCACCCCCCGCGCCCTGCCTCCGTCCAATGCTATCCTTGCTCGCACCAACGCACAGGACACACAACGAATGCCGATCCGCCCGCCGGTGTCTCGTCTTCGCCGCACCCTCCCCTGCGCAGTCCTCGCCGTCCTCTCCCTGCGCGCGTCCGCCCAGATCGACAACCAGCCCCCGCCGCCTCTCCCCCCGGGCGAGAGCGCCCACCTCCACGGCGTGGTCGTCAGCTCCCTCACCGGCAAGCCCATCTCTCGCGTCCTCGTCACCTCCTTCGACAGCCGCCTCGCCGTCCTCACCGACTCCGAAGGCCGCTTCGCCTTCGACCTCCGCCGCCCCCTGCCGCCCCAGCCCGGCGCGAACCAACAACCCACATCCCAGATGGGCGTCGCCTTTCTCCGTATGCCTGTCCTCCAGACCACCGGCTTCAACCTCCGCAAGCCCGGCTTCCTTCTCCGCCAGGCCACGGTAAGCATCGCAGGCTACTCGCCCTCCACACCCGAGTCCGAGTTCCGCCTCACTCTTACCCCCGCCGGCATCCTCACCGGCCGCGTCTCCACCGATACCGAAGACATCTCCGCCGGCCTGAACGTCCAGCTCAGCCGCCGCCAGATCCAGGCCGGCGTCGCCACCTGGACCCAGGTCTCTACCACCCAGGTCGACAGCCGCGGCGAGTTCCGCTTCCCGGAGCTTGCCCCCGGCGACTACAAGGTCGGCTCCTCCTCCCGCCACCTCCCCGGCCCACCCGCCGCCTCCGGCCTCCCCGTGCCCCCCTCCGTCCCCGGTGTGCTCCCCGCCTTCTATCCCGACGCCGCCTCCCTCGACGCCGCCACCCCCATCCACATCGGCCCCGGCGAGACCGTCACCGCCAACCTCGCCGTCCACTCCGGCACCTTCTACCGCCTCACCGTCCCGCTCGCCAATGCCGACAATCCCGGCCTCGCGATCACCCTCTCCCCCCAGTCCGCCAACCAGTTCCTGCAGATCGACAGCCAAACCCACACCATCGAAGCCTTCCTCGCCCCCGGCTCCTACGTCCTCCATCTCGTCAGCGGAGGCCAGAGCCGTTCCGCCGCGTCCGTCCCGTTCCAGATCGCCGCCGCCCCACTCACGCTCAGCCCCGTCGCGCTCCATCCCGGGGCCGAGCTCCCCGTCTTCGTCCACACGCAGTTCACCGCGGAGCCCCCCTCCGCGCAGACCACGCAGGGCAGGGTCATCCCGCAGGCCGGCGGCGTCAGCCCCCAACCCGCTGTCGTGCTCAACCTCCAGCCCGTCGACGGCAACGGCATCTACGCCGGCACCGGCCCGCTCAAGCCCGGAGCCGACCCCAACACCATCCGCATCCAGAACCTCACCGAAGGCGTCTACCGCGTGGACGCCTTCGCCCCCGCCAGCTACGTCGCCACCCTCACCTCCGGCGGCATCAACCTCCTCCGCGATCCCCTCGTCGTCGGCCCCGGCGGCGCCGCGGATCCCATCGAAGTCACCCTCCGCAACGACGCCGCCAGCCTCACAGTCACCGTCCAGCCCCCCACCTCCACCGGCGCTGCAGCTTCGCCCGACGCCGCCTCCGCCAACGACGTCATCCTCGCCATTCCGCTCGACGATCCCCTCCGCCAGCCCGCGAACGGCATGTATAGCCCCGCTTACGGGCAAGCCGCAACCCTGTCCAACCTCGCCCCCGGCCGCTACCTCGTCCTGGCAGCCGAGGCGCAGAAGTTCCAGCAGTTCGCCATCGAATACCGCAATCCCACGGTCCTCGATCGGCTCCTCACTCACGGCGCCGTCATCACCCTCAGCCCCAACCAGAAGGCCGAGATCACCGTCCCCCTCACGGCCGCCGCGCAGGATGCCGACTGACCATGCGCCTCGCCCTCACCCTTACCCTGCTCCTCACCTCATCGGCCGCCCCGGCCCAGACTCCCTCGCCCGCGTCCACGCCCCTCCCCGCGCAGACCCCGCCCCGGGACACCTCCCGCGTCGCCGGCACCGTCGTCTCCGGCCTCAGCCACCAGCCCGTCCAGCACGCCTCCGTCACCCTCGCCTCCACCCGCGACAACAGACCCGTAGCCTCGACCACCACCGACGAATCCGGCCGCTTCGCCATCGACCACCTCCCCGCCGGAGCCTTCGTGCTCTCCGGCGAGGCCCCAGGCTTCCTCCGCAGCACCTACCTCCAGCACGGCCTCTTCTCCACCGCCATCGTCACCGGCGCCGCAGTCGACACCGAGTCCCTCGTCCTCACCCTCCGTCCCCTCGGCACCCTGTCCGGCACCATCACCGACGAGTCCGCCGAACCCGTCAGCAACGCCCAGGTCCACCTCTTCCGTCGCGACCACAACTTCGGCGACAGCCGCTTCGTCCCCGCGGCCACCGCCTCCACCAACGACCTCGGCCGCTACGAGTTCCCCCGCCTCCCGCCCGACACCTACTTCCTCGCCGTCACCGCGCAGCCCTGGTACGCCGTCCACCCCACCCTCAATCCCGCGCCGCCGCAGTCCTACGGCATCACAGGCCCCGCGGACCCCGCGCTCGACGTCGCCTACCCCGTCACCTTCTTCCCCGTAGCCACCGACCAGACCCGCGCCGCGCCCATCCCCCTCACCGGCAATGCCGCCACCGCCGACATCCAGCTCTCCCCCACCCCCGCCCTCACCCTCACCCTTCCCCGCAGCCCCTCCCGGAACAACACCCCCCAGCCCATCCCCCAAC
>JALYIA010000150.1 GCA_030776065.1 Acidobacteriota bacterium | reverse complement strand
CCTTGTCCAGCTCAGCGGCGGGTACGAAGACCGGCATGTCCGTGAGTCGGTCCTTTGCCGCCTTGTCTCCGGGGACGATGAACACTTTGGAGTCGAAGTGCGCGTCCGCGTCACCGGAGATCTCCTGAAGCTGCAAGGTGTACTCGTTGCCGTGGTCGGAGACGATGTGGATGTCGGTCGTTGTGTTGGCCAACTTTGGTTTGACACTGATGAAGCGGCTGGCCACATGGCCACCGTCGAACACCCAGTCCACGGTGTCTCCACCGAAGACGGTTGCGATCTTCTCCTCGACGGGAAGCAGGATGAGCGTCGATTGGAGCAGGCCGGCGCGGATCACTGGGGGCGTCTCGGCCTCGGAGACGGTGACGGAACGCGGAGCGTTCGGTTGCAGGCGATGCGGTTCGGGCGGCGTACTCCCGTTTGCAGTGGCGGTTGCAAGGGCGAGTCCAAAGGTGACGAAGACAACGATGGGCGGCTTCACGGGTGATGTCCTTTCGGTTGGGAGGAAGTGGTTAGGCAGTCTCGCCCTGGGCAAAGCGGGAGATGCCCTCGGAGAGTCCGTATTTTTCGATCAGCTTGGTTCGGCGTACTCGGTCTTTTGGTTTGGTCGAAAAGGTTGCGTAGCTCCGGCTGTCGAGATTGAGCGTCACGACCTTCGTCAGGCCATCGCGCCGCATGTAAAGTCCTTCGCGATCCTGCAAGCTCTCGAAGAGAGCGAGTTGCTGCTCGTTCATCTTGAAGAGTTCGGCATACCGCTTGCGGTTGAACGTCGCATCTTTCAGAAACAGGAACGACGTGCAGGAGTTCACGATGCTGTCTGCGTTCGCGCCAAGGTCATCGGCGGACTGGCCGATCATGGTCACGCCGCCAAGATTCTTGCGGACGGTCTTGATGGAAGCGAGAGCGCCATCCAAGAGCTGCTTGTTCTTCATCGAAGAGAAGATCTCTTCGATGAGAATGTGCTTCGGTACTCCGAGATTGGCGGGGTTGTAGAGCACGTCGTTGATCCGCCGTAGCAGCCAAACCATCAACGGCTCGATCAGGTCGGCATACTGCTCGTTGTTCACTCCCTGGAAGTCGAAGCACTGGAGGCGCGAGAGCGAAAGACTGTCCTCCACGTTGTCGAAGACGGCGTTGTAGATGCCCTTGCCAACCCACTTCGAGAGATACCTATCGAGGTTCTTCGGCAGGAATAGATTGGACAGCCTCCGGTTCGCCTGGTCGAGCAGGTACATATCCTGCACGGCCTTATGGATCACGTCATCGTCTTCCGGCTCCAGGTCGGCGCCGCCGTTCGTAAGCAAGAGCTTCACGAACGAGTAGAGGAACTTGATGTTGCTCTCGGTCGGCTCCAGTGCGAACGGGTTTACGCGGGGGCCGTCCTTGCCGACGCGATCAACGCGCCCACCATACAGCTCGACGACACTTTCATAGCTTCCGCCGATGTCGAAAATGTAGGTGAAACCGCCGTACTTCTGCTCCAGCGAAATGATCTGGTTGCCATGCACAGACTTGCCGGTCCCCGTAGGGCCGATGATGAGCATGACGCGAACGCCCTCCACATACACGTCTTGGAAGAACGGCGTCCGTGTCCGAGTCTCGAAGATGTTGAGGTACTCGGAATCGAGGTCTTCCGAGAGAGGATGCCCGATATGCGGAGCGAACACAGAGGAGAGCCGGGCGTGATGGTCCTCGGCAAGCCACAGCGGGAAGACGTTGAACTTGTGATTGCCGGGGAACATCGCATAGAACGCGGACAGATTGCCCAGCGTCTCCTCCATTACCTGGGCCCGCGCGTCCACAAACACCCGATGGACGGTAGGAACGATGTCCCGTAGCTGCTCAGGACTGCGGACAGCCAAGAGCAGGCGAAGCGAAAACTCACCCTGCGCTTTCTTGTCGAGAGAACGAATGACTTCGCTCAGGTCGTCTACGTTGTTGTTGGCAGCTTTAGCCCCGGCCCCGGTATCGAGCGACGCGCTATCTCGCCCGCTCATCACCCGCTGGAGCACTCCGACCTTGAAGAACGAAATAAACTTCTCCTGGGCGTCGATCTCACTGCGGGCCGCCGATGTTGACTTCACTCTCCAGGTCGAGCACAGAACACTATCGCAATCCAAGGTCAGCAGGCCGGAGAAAATGCAGGGCCGCGATGCTTCCGGGGTCGTCTTGAGCGAGAACATCTGGACGTGGCGCTTGCCGACCTGCACATGATCGCTGTGCCAGGCGACGGGACTTTTGACGATCTGGCGATCCACTCCGTTGTCGCCTCGAAGTTGGTCGCGGCCAGCCCACTCTTCAAGGTTGAATAGGTAGCTGAAGAACTGGAATGCGTCGGCCTTACCCATGAGTCGCAAGCCGAGCGAGCTGCCAAGATGCCCTTCAAGAAGGGTCGCCGTTTTCTCCAGGTCCGAGAGCATCCGAGAGGTATCGACAGCGTTCTCCTCCGGCTTCCGCTCAAATGCCTTTGCCTGCGAAGGCTCCAGTGTCAGACACCAGTGCAAGTCGATCCGACGGAAGGAAGCGTTCTTGTTGAGATATGCGAGACGGTCGCTCGCGAACGTATCGGTAACCTCGTTGGGATACCGCTTCTGCCGGGGGATCTCGAACCCCGACATCACGCGGGTGTACTGGTAGAGGCAAGACCCTTCGGGTAGCCCGCGCAGAGCGCCTTCGACTTGCCGAACGCGCGACTCAAGCTCCCGGTCCGTCAATCCCTCTTCGTCCAAGCCTGTCAGAGAGAAGAGGCAACCGTAACCGCCGCCCTTCAGCGCAAAGACGTTCGGCCCAACGAAGCGGGAGATCGGGACGATGCTGCACGCCGCTCCGGCCTTCGCGAACCAAGGGGTATGTTTGCGCTGTTCAGTGTTTGCGCGGGTCATAGTAGCTCTTCTGGCTGAGGCTAAGGCCCCACAGTTGAAACATCTTTGGGTGTTTGCGGACGATGAGCCAAGCTCCGCCCGCCATCATGGGAAAGCTGACAATCGCCAGCATTCGGAACCCGACGAGGAAAACCGTTACCGTGACGAATACAATCGCCATCCATGCTGAGAGGTCGAGGCCAAGTTTGGCCCTGGGCCGGTTCAACGCCTGATTGATTGGTAACGGTTCCCCTCGCCTGGTCATGTCGATGTACCCTCTACATCGACTGCCCGGTGAGTGAGCCAATCCATCCCGCGCCCCATCCGAGCACGCCTGCACCGAACAGCGCACCGAACAGACCGGGAATGGCATCCTGGAAACGACCGCTCATCATCCGTATGCCGGCGAAGATCAATCCGCCGAAACAGATAACAGCGCCCGCATAGACAGCGAACGTCTTGAACGTCCCCATGAGCGTTTGCGCTCCGGAGAAGTCCATCGTTCCTTGTGCGTGAGCAACGCTCGCGAACGTGAGCGCAAAGAGGGTTGGAGCCAACACGCGCAGAGCGTGGGCAATCGCGGTTTTAGAGAAGGGGGAAACCCGCCGAGAAGCGGGAGGGGAAGGCAACCGATTGAAGTTCTTGCCCAATCGGACTGGACGGCGGGATTGATTCACTTTGCACCTCCGCTGACTTGGAGTTCGTCAGCAAT
>JALYIA010000149.1 GCA_030776065.1 Acidobacteriota bacterium | reverse complement strand
GTGCATGAGCCGGGGGACCTGAGCCGGGCGCTGCATGAGGCGGCGCGGTACAAGGTGGGGATGCTGAGCTACTCCCCGCGGCAGGTGGTGACGGGGTGGGGGCAGAGGGTGGTGATGCCCCTGGTGTTTGGGGAGCTGGCGAGCGTGTATCCCCCGAAGAGGGTGAGCGACCCGGCGAGCCGGCTGGCTGCGGCGAACGGGCAGTTCCTGATGGTGGAGCGGGAGGCGTACTTCGCGGTGGGGGGGCACAAGGCGGTGGGCAAGGAGATTCTGGAGGACGTCGCGCTGGCGGAGCGGATGAAGCGGGCGAAGGTGGGGATCCGGTTCCGGTATGCGCCGGACGCGGTGAGCGCGCGGATGTATGGGACGTTTGGAGAGATGGTGGAGGGGTGGACGAAGAACCTGGCGCTGCTGTTTCCGCGGCCGCTGCTTCTGGCGGGGATGATGGCGCTGCAGTTCTGCCTGTTCTTCGGGCTGCCGCTGCTGGCTGTGGGGAAGCAAGGCTTGATTGGGTGGCAGAGGCTGGCGATTCTGGTGGTCTGGCTGCGGACGAGCTGGGGTTTTTATCGGCGGGTGGTGCGGTCGAATATGGCAGCGGTGGATGTGGCGGGGTCGATTGTGGGCGTGCCGGTGTTTTGCTGGCTGCTGGTGCGGAGTGCGTTGGGGCGTACGGTGGAGTGGAAGGGGAGGCGGTATCGTGTGGGCTGAGGTTCTGCGTCGCGTCTAACTGTGGAGTGGGGTGTCTACGGGGGGATGGGAGTGGGGTTTGGGGTTTGGAGTTTGAGGTATGGGGTTTTGGGGTATGAGGTATGAGGGTTTGGAGTTTGAGGTTTGGGGTTTTGGGGTATGAGGTATGAGGGGTTGGGATTTGAGGTATGGGGTTTTGGGGTATGAGGTATGAGGTTTGAGGTATGGGGTTGGGGGAGTGGATCTCAGGGGTTGCGGGATTCGACAGGGGTGGGAGTGACGGTTGGGATGAGGGGTAAGCGATGGTCTTGTTGACGCGGAAGGTGGAGTTCAGCTCGGCGCACTACTACTGGGTGGAGGGGTGGACGGAGGAGGAGAACGTGCGGGTGTTTGGGCGGTGTGCGAACCGGAAGGGGCATGGGCACAACTACACGCTGGAGGTGACGGTGGCGGGGGAGGTGGACCCGGTGAGCGGGTTTGTGGTGGATTTGAAGGAGCTGAAGGAGATTCTGGAGCGCGAGGTGGTGAGCGTGTACGACCACAGGCACTTGAACCTGGAGGTTCCGGAGTTCAAGGACAGGGTGCCGACGACGGAGAATATGGCGATCGCGATCTGGGGGCGGCTGGAGGGGAAGGTGCCGCATGCGCGGCTGGCGCGGGTTCGGGTGTACGAGATGGCGGATCTGTTTGCGGAGTACTGCGGGGAGGGCGATGACACGGTCCGGGTCGGATGATGGGTTGAAACAGGGCGTCCGGAGGGCGTATCTGGGGCGGCGGTACAGGCTGAGTGCGGCGCATCGGCTGGCGAGTCCGGCGTATAGTGAGGCGCGCAACCGGGAGGTGTATGGGAAGTGCGCGAATCCGCATGGGCATGGGCACAACTATGTGGTTGAGGTGACGGTTGGCGGGGCGGTGAATCCGGTGACGGGCATGGTGTGCGATTTGGCTGAGCTGGATGAGTTTGCGCGAACAAATGTGGTGGAGCGATTCGACGGGACGAACTTGAATACGCTTTCGTTGTTTGCGGATCAGGTATCGACGACGGAGAATTTTGCGAGGGAGGTTTTTCGCATCTTCGCGGGGTTCGGCGGGGCGCGGGTGGTGCGGGTTCGGGTGGAGGAGACGGGGAACAATTCGTTCGAGGTGAGCGGGGTTTGAGGGGGGCGGCGGAGGCGGAAACAAAAGCAGATTCCCTTCGGGAATGACAAATGAAAGAAGCAGATTCCCTTCGGGGATGACAAATGAAAGAAGCGGAAGTAGAAGCGGATTCCCTTCGGAATGACAATGAACGAAGCGGAAGCGGACGATAGAAGCGGGGTCCATTTGGGAAGGGCACGAGGAAGAGTGAACGTATGGGTACGTTGATGGGTGTGGAGCCGGGGATGGTGGCGCGTGTGGTTGCGGGGTTGACGACGGAGGAGCTGTATCGCGAGCTGCTGGTGCGTCTGGGCGAGGATCCGCTGCGGGACGGGCTGCTTGGGACTCCGGAGCGGATGGACCGGTCGATGGCGTTTCTGACGCGCGGGTATCGGATGGATCCCGCGACGGTGCTGCATGACGCGCTGTTCGATGTGGAGTACGACGAGATGGTGATTGTGAAGGATGTGGAGTTCTTCTCGTTGTGCGAGCACCATCTGCTGCCGTTCTTCGGGAAGGCTCATGTGGCGTATGTGCCGAAGGGGAAGGTGATTGGGCTATCGAAGATTCCGCGGCTGGTGGATGTGTTTGCGCGGCGGCTGCAGGTTCAGGAGCGGCTGACGACGGAGATTGCGGATGCGATTGTGGAGGCGATTGCGCCGCAGGGTGTGGCTGTGATTCTGGAGGCGCAGCACCTGTGCATGATGATGCGCGGGGTGGAGAAGCAGCACTCGGAGACGGTGACGTCGGCGATGCGCGGGGTGTTCAAGGAGCATATGCAGACGAGGAACGAGTTTTTGTCGCTGGTGCGGCGGGGTGGCGGGGGTTAGGGCGCCGGGGTTAGTCGATGGGACGTGGCGGGGCTCGATGCCAGCGGGGCCGGGATGGGGCGCTCACGGGGTCTTCAGCGCCGGGGTAGTCTAGAAGGTGATGAATGGATTGCTGGTGGTGGACAAGGCTGCGGGGATGACCTCGCATGATGTGGTGGATGTGGTGCGGCGGGTGACGGGGGAGCGCTCGATCGGGCACCTTGGGACGCTGGATCCGATGGCGACGGGTGTGCTGCCTCTGCTGCTGGGGCGGTTTACGCGGCTGGCGCAGTTCTTCAATGCGGCGGAGAAGGCGTATGCGGGCGTGATCCGGTTCGGGTGGGCGACGGATACGTTCGACGCGGAGGGCAAGCGGGTGGGGGAGGCTCGGACACCCGGGCTCGGGTTGGCGGAGCTGCAGGAGCTGGCGCGGCACTTCCACGGGGAGATGGACCAGGTGCCGCCGGTGTTCTCCGCGAAGAAGATCGGGGGTGTTCCGGCGCACAAGCTGGCGCGTGCGGGGACGCCGGTGGAGGTGAAGCCGGCGAAGATTCTGATCCGGCGGTTCGCAGTGCTGGGGCTGGAGGACGGGGGGCTGGGTGACGGGGGGCCGGGGGAGATGCTGGCGCGGTTCGAGATGGAGGTGTCGGCGGGCGGGTATGTGCGTTCGGTGGCGCATGAGCTGGGGCAGATGGCGGGCTGCGGGGCGCATCTGGCGGAGCTGCGGCGGGTGCGGGCGGGGGTGTTCGGGCTGGAGCAGGCGGTGGGGCTCGGGGAGTTGAAGGAGCTTGCTGGGCGGACGGAGGAGCTGGAGCGGCGGCTGGTGCATCCGCGGAGCCTGTTGGGGGAGATGCCGTCGGTGACGGTGGATGAGCAGGCGGCGGGGAAGCTGCGGAACGGGATGCAGGTGAATCTGCCGGAGTTCGGGCGGGCGGAGCTGGTGAAGGTGTTTACGGGGCCGGTGGAGCTGCTGGGGATTGCGCGGCGGGTGGCGGGGACGCTGATGCAGCCGGTGGTGGTGCTGGGCTAGGCAAACGAAGAAAAGCCCTGCATTCAGACGGATGCAGGGCTTTGTTGCGGGTTGAGGTGAAGTGTTAGCGGCGGTCGGGTGGTGGGCCATCGGGTCCGCGCCGATCGGAGGGGCCGTCTTGGCGGTCGTCTTGGCGGCCGTCGGGGCGGCCGTCGGGGCCGCGCCGGTCGTTGACGTGGTCGCCGTGATCTTCGCGGTCCCAGTGGCCTTCGTGCATGCGCCAGCCGTCCTGGTAGTGGTCGTAGTGGGGGTGGGACCAGTAGGCGCCGGGGTAGGGGGGCTGGTTCCAGCGGCCGGGGACCCAGACGTAGCGGCCGCGGTCGACTGCCCAGTAGCCGTCGACCCAGGCGTAGCCGGGGCCGGGCATGGGGGGGCGGCGCTCATAGCGCATGGGGGGTGGCGGGTTGCGGCCGATCTGCACGCCGATGCCGACCTGCGCGGATGCGGGGAGCGTGACGGCGGTACAGGCGGCGAGGGCAGCGGCGGCGGCGAGCGATTTCAGGGTCGTAGAGAGAGTTGCGTGCAAGTGGATCTCCGTTCGTACATCAATGAGTAGGATGCACACTGGGAGTAGGATGCACGCCGGCGTGTTCCGGGTGGCTTTGATCTGCCTGTGGAAGTTGCTGACTATGTGACACTTTGGTGTTAGTACGGTTTGAGCAGCGGACGGATGAGGAGGAGGACGTTCTGGGCGACGACCTGGTTGCCGCGGGCGGTGGCGTGGGTGTTGTCGCGCTGCATGAGGCCGGGGACTCCGTAGACGTTCTGGAGGAGGAAGGGGAGCAGGGGGACGTGGTATTTGCGGGCGAGGAGGGTGTAGGTCTGGGTGAACTGGCGGATGTAGTCGGGGCCGTAGTCGGGGGGGAGGGTGATGCCGGCGAGGGCCAGTTTGATGTTGTCGTGCTGGAGGGTGTCGAGGATGGTGTCGAGGTTGGCGCGGGAGTCTGCGATGGGGAGGCCGCGGAGGCCGTCGTTGCCTCCGAACTCGACGACGACGAGGGCTGGGTGGAGGGCGAGGACGTCGGGGAGCCGGGCGACGCCGTCCTTGGTGGTGTTGCCGGAGACGCCGAGATTGACGACGCGGTAGTGGAGGCCGAGGCGGTCGAGATCCTGCTGGAGGAAGTCGGGGTAGGCCTGGCCGGGGTCGGCGCCGAAGCCGGCGGTGAGGGAGTCGCCGAAGCAGACGAGGAT
>JALYIA010000148.1 GCA_030776065.1 Acidobacteriota bacterium | reverse complement strand
CCCAAACCCGCCCATCTCCCCGTATCTCCCTCTCCCCAAACGAGATAAATCCCAAAAATAGTTGGCCGTTTCACCCCCCGCCATTCGCTACAATAGAGATATAGAGTCGACTCCAGAGACATAGCCTCGAATTCCCAAACCAACACCCAAACGCAACCCATCTGGAATCTATACTTTAGCCGTAACCCTATACGATAGAATACTTTAGCGCTTTAGCCGAATGTTTTGAATACTTTACGGCCTAAGTACCCGGGGGGGGGTACCCCGCCCCAGGTCCGCCCCGCCGGTGCGATACTCAGGACTGCATGCCGCCCCAACCCGCCCATACAGGATTCGCGCCGCCCAGCCTCTCCGGCCGCATCCCCTCGCTCGACGGTCTCCGCGCCCTCTCCATCCTCCTCGTCCTGCTCGGCCACGCCGCCATGAGCGATGGCGCGCCGCACGCGCTCCACCCCTTCGCCCACGTCGGCAACATCGGCGTCCGCTTCTTCTTTGTGATCTCCGGCTTCCTCATCACCACCCTCCTGCTCAAGGAGCAGGCGAAGTCCGGAACCATCTCGCTCCGCCAGTTCTACCTTCGCCGCACCCTGCGCATCTTCCCCGCAGCCTACTTCTTCATCGCCGTCGTCGCCGCCCTCGCCGCGCTCCACTGGATCAGGCTGATCCCCCACGAGGTCCTCTACGCCGCGACCTACACGATGAACTACCACGACTACAAGGCTCTCTGGCTCGGCCAGCTCTGGTCGCTCGCCGTCGAAGAGCAGTTCTACCTCATCTGGCCCGGACTCATGCTCCTCGCCGGTGCCCGCCGCGCCTTCCGCGGAGCCTGGATCGCCGTCGTCCTCGTCCCGCTCCTCCGCGCCTGGATGTGGTTCGGTCTCCACGCCTCCGAGACCTCCATGACCAAGCACTTCGAAGCCGTCGCGGACGCGCTCGCCATCGGTTGCCTGCTCGCCGCCTACTACAACCGCCTCGGCGCATCCGAGCGCTACCGCCGTCTGCAGCGCCGCACCCTCGTCTTCCTCGGCGGCGCCTTTGCCTTGATCCTCACCGGCAACGCCCTGTTCCTGGTTCGCCCAGGCCTGTTCTACGTCGCCGGACAGACGCTCGCAAACATCGGCACCGTCTTCGCCATCGACTGGGCCATCCGCCATCCCGACCACGCGCTCGGCCGCCTCCTCAACGCCAGGCCCATGATCGCCATCGGTGTCCTCAGCTACTCGCTCTACCTCTGGCAAAACCCGTTTCTGCTCGGCGACCTCGAAAACGTCTGGACCACCTTCCCGCAGAACCTGCTCTTCGCCGTCGCAGCCGCGCTGTTCTCCTACTTCGCCATCGAGAAGCCCTTCCTCCGGCTCAAAGACAGGTTCGAAGGACGGCGCAGAGGCTCCGGCACGCAGACGCTCGAGCGTCCCGCGCCCGCACCCGAACTCCGCTCGCACTGAGCGCACGCGACGCTTCACCTCCGCCCGGCGCGCCGCTGCCACCGGCTCCGGCGGCGCAAACGCACGCTCCACTCGGGCTCCGCCGTGAACCGCGCAGCGGCAGCAGGCTCACCGGACCGCACTGCCATTGCCAACCCGCGCACCCGTTGCGTATAACGGAAAACCGTTTCTCTGCGAATAACAGGAGCACGCCATGCATCATGGGAAGAGAACGCTCGCCACCGCACTGTGCTGCCTGGGAACGCTCGCGATCCAGGCCCTCTGCCAGCCGGCGAACACGCCGCCCGCAGCCGCACCGCTCGCCGGCCCGCTCGACCCCGCACGCGCGCTCACCGGCCCTCTCATGCTCCAGAGCAGCCGCCACACGCCCCTCCCGGAGGAGTACATCTGGACGGCCGGCGAGGAGCAGACGCGCTCCGTCTACGCACGCCTGAAAGGCGCCGAGCAGACCGAGCCCCGCTACTTCCGCAAGACCTTCCAACTCGCCGCCGTCCCTCCGCAGGCGACCCTTTACATCGGCGGCCCCAGAAGCCTCCGCGTCTACCTGAACGGCACGCTCGCCGACCAGGCCGAGAGCGACAGCTCCTCGCCGCTCGGGATCCATGTCTTCGCAACCGGCGTTGCCAGGCTGCTGCGCTCAGGCTCGAACGTCCTCGCCATCCAGGCCGTCCGGGGCCACGGCGTCAACGGATACGCCAACTCCGCCCTCGTACATCAGCAGACCTCCGGAGAGGTGCTGGTCGCCAAGATCGTGCCCCGCGGCACAGGGGTCGACGCGCCCGCCCTGCTGCGCACCGACGCCACATGGAAGAGCTCCGCCCTCTCCGCGCCCGGTTGGGAGCAGCCCGCCTTCAACGACTCCCCCTGGAAGGCCGCCCGCAGCTTCGGCGGGATCGAGAGCTCCATCGAGCTCTTCCAGTGGAACGCGGATGCCGGCATGTACAACTGGCCCGGATACGACGGCATCTCCGGCTTCCTCGCCCACATGCCCATCCGGCCCGCCGCTGTGCTCGCGCACTTCAGCGGCCGCGGCAGCATCTCCGGCCTCGAGAGCCTCTCGACCGGCGCCGGCGGTGTGCTGGCCGTAACCCTGCCGCCCGCCGGCTCCGGCGACACCGAGGCGCCCAGCGTCACCCTCGACTTCGGCCGCGAGCTCACAGGCCGGCTCGAGATCGTCTCCGCATCCGATACACCCGCCACCCTCACCATGCAGATGGGAGAGTCCGAGGCAGAGGCCCTGAAGCAGCCGTTCCTCGGAGTCAATGCGATCACCATCCCGCCACACGGCACCGGGCACAGCTCGAAGTCCGCCTTCCGCTATGCCCGGATTCGGTTCGTCGCAGGCGCGCCCGATCTGCGCTTCTCCGCCATCCGCGTCGATCACGTGTACTATCCCGTCACCTACTCCGGTTCGTTCGAGTCCTCCGACCCCATGCTGAACCGCATCTGGGAGACGGGAGCCTACACCGCCCACCTCTGCATGCAGGACGGCCTCTGGGACGCCAGCAAACGCGACCGCGGCCGCTGGATGGGAGACACCGACGTCAGCGGACGTGTCGTCGAAGACGTCTTCGGCGACAAGCCGCTGATGGAGGACACCCTCGATCGCCTGCTCGGAGCGCGCCCCGAAGGCGCCGCCCCCGCCAGCGATACCATCGACCAGCACGTGAACGGAATCCCCGGCTACTCCGCCTTCTGGTTCACCGGCGCGGCCGACTACTACCGCCACACCGGCGCCAAAGCCTTCCTCGAACGCGAACACCGCCGCATGCTCGAGCTCCTCGCGCTCGTCGACAAGGAGTTCGACGCACCGAGCATCTACGCCAATAAAAGCAACGTGTGGCTCTACGTCGATTGGTCCCCCGAGCTCAACGGCGACACCGCCGAGACCCGCCGCGCCACCACGCTCGAGTTCTATCGCGCCTACCGCGAAGCCGTGTGGATGCTCCGCGAACTCGGCGACACCGCCAACGCCGCGAAGTACGAGGCCCGCGCAGACGCCATCGGCAAGGCCGCCAGCCAGTTCCTCGTGGACCCCGCAACCGGAACCTTCGGTCCGCGTTGGCAGACCAACGCCGCAGCCGTCATCGGCGGCGCCGCCGCGCCCGCGCAGTACCCCGCCATCTGGAGCAGCGTACTCGCACAGGTCGGCAAGGGAAGCACGCGCGGGTGGATCGTCTCGCCCTACTACAACTACTATGTCATCCGCGCGATGGCAGAGCTCGGCCACCGGCAGGAGGCCCTCGCCTGGATCCGCCAGTACTGGGGAGGCATGATCCAGCAGGGAGCAACCAGCTTCTGGGAGGCCTACGACCCCGACTGGTACAAGGATGACTTCCACGCCTCGCTCCAGGCCGACAACCGCTCCGGCTACTTCGTCAGCCTGGCGCACGGATGGTCCGCCGGACCCACCGCATGGCTCATGGAGCAGGTCCTCGGCATCCAGCCCCGCGGCGCCGGGTTCAGCACGGTCGACATCCGCCCCGACCTCCTCGACCTCGCCTGGGCACGCGGAGCCGAACCCACACCGCACGGCCTGCTCAAGGTAGACGCGCGCAAGGAGGGCTCAGCCATCCGCGTCGTGGTCGATCTGCCCGAGGGCGTGCTCGCCACCGTCTCGCTCCCCGTAAGCGGCGCTGCCGCCAGGCTGCGGATCGACGATGCCGCAACGGAAGGAACCGCGAGCGAGGGAGGCGCGCGCAGACTCGTCAGGCTCGTCCACGCAGGCCACTACGTGCTCTCCGCAAACTGATCCGCCGCACCCGCACCCGCCCCGCCGCCGCAGCCCTGCCGGCGCGCCTAGCGGACCGTGGTAAACGTCGGCATCGAGATCCGAAACGTCGTCACCGTCCGCTCCACGCCGAACAGACTGCGGAAGCGCAGCGAGCCTTCGTGCTTCTGCACGATGCCGCGGCTGATCCACAAGCCGAGCCCCGTACCCTTGGTGGACTTCGTCGTGAAGAAAGGCTCAAACAGCCGCCGCGCGTGCTCCGGCGCGATCCCCGTGCCGGTGTCCGAGATGAAGACCTCCACCCCGCCGGGCCGTCCATTCCGGCCTTCCCAGTCCCGCACCCCCACACGCATGCGTCCACCCTCGGGCATCGCCTGAATCGCATTCGACACCAGGTTCATGAACACCTGCTTCAGCTCTGACGGAAACCCGTGGATCTCTCCCTTGGTGCGATACCGCCGCTCGAGTGTGATATTGGCCATCTGCATCGGCCGGTGCTGCAGCTCCAGCACATTGTCCAGAAGCTCCGACAGCAGCAGCGGAACGGCCTTCTGGCTCTCGCGATAGAAGCTCAGGGTCTGCTTGGTGATGTGGGACACGCGCGCGAGCTCCTGGTCGGCCAGCTTGGCGTAGTACCGCGCCTCCTCGTCCAGCGAAGGGTGATCCTGCAGCAGGTAGAAGGCGTTCGTAATCGCCTCGAGCGGGTTGTTGATCTCATGCGCCACGATGCCCGCAAGCTTGCCCATCGCCGCCAGGCGGTCGTTCCGGCGAAGCGCCTCCTCCGCCAGCGACTGCGCCGTAATGTCGCGGTTGATCTCCAGTACAGCCGAGGAGTCCTTCTGCACCGCATGGCGGCTCGCCACCACAAGCTCCGCGCCATCCTTGCGGCGCTGCTTCAGGTTGCCCTCCCAGCGGCCGCTGCTCTTCAGCCCCTCCGCGATCGAACGCACGCCCCCCACCAGCTCCGTGCCCAGCAGCAGGTGCGCGCTTCTGCCCATCGCCTCCTCGCGCGTCCATCCGTACATCGCCTCCGCGCCCGCGTTCCAGAAGTGGATCGTGCCCAGCGAATCGCGCACCATGATCGCCTCGGATGCAAGCTCCAGCAGCTCCGCACGCTCGCGCAGCGTGTCTTCCATCCGCTTGCGCTCCGTCACATCGAAGAACGCTCCCACCGCTCCCCGCACCGCGCCCGACTCATCGAACAGAGGAGACGCGCTGACCAGCACATGATGTGAGGACGAGCACGACGGCACCACCTCGATCTCAATCATGCCCGTCGTCTTGCCTGACAAAGCCGCACGCCGGACCGGCATCTCCGCCGGCGTCAGCTTGCGTCCGTTCTCCCACATCTCGAACGGCATGTCGTCACCCGCGTTCGACAGGTTGTCCCTGTACGGCATGCCCAGTATCTCGCTCAGCCGCGCATTGCCCGTCACCACCTCGCACATTGGATCGCGCGCCACCGCGACGCCCACCGGAAGCACCTGCATGATGGACTCCAGCTCCGCCACCCGCTGCTGCAGCT
Organism: Acidobacteriota bacterium; assembly: GCA_030776065.1. Lineage (GTDB taxonomy): Bacteria > Acidobacteriota > Terriglobia > Terriglobales > Acidobacteriaceae > Edaphobacter. The sequence continues at coordinate 9,291 of JALYIA010000148.1, read as the reverse complement.
GCTCGTTCAGCAGCCGAAGCTCCTCGCTGCGCTCCGCCACCCGCTGCTCCAGATCGCGGTTCAGGTTCTGCAGCTCCCGCGACTTCCGGTGCAGCTCCGCGAACACACTCACCTTCGCGCGAAGGACGTCCGGCACCACGGGAACCGGGATGTAGTCCACCGCGCCGCTCTGGTAGCCGCGGATACGATCCACCTCGCTCAGGTGCACCGCCGAGACGAAGATGATCGGCGTCTTCGCGAACCGGGGATGCTGCCGCATCATGTCCGCCAGCTCGAAGCCGTCGATCTCCGGCATCGACACATCCATCAGCACCACCGCCACGTCGCTCTTCAGCAGGTGGTCCAGCGCCTCCCGGCCCGAGGTCGCCTTCACCAGCCGCTCCCCCAGCTCATGCAGAATCACTTCGTACGACAGCAGCTTCGATGGCTGATCGTCCACCATCAGGATCGTCACCTGATCGCGCTTTACCTCGCCGGACAGCAAGCCCTCCGCCGCCTTCGGCACATCGGCGGTTACAAGCTCCTGTTCGGATTGGAAGAACACCGGTTCCTGCATAGGCCCTTATCCTACCTGTGGAGCCACGTGCGCAGCCCCGACAGCAGCTGGTCCGTGTTGACCGGCTTCGCCATGTACTCCGACGCACCGGCCTCCAGGCACTTCTCGCGATCTCCCTTCATCGCCTTGGCCGTCAGAGCGATGATCGGAAGCCTCCGGAACTGCGCGTTCTGACGGATCACCTGCATCGTCTCGTAGCCGTCCATCTCCGGCATCATGATGTCCATCAGCACGATCGATATGTCCGGAGTCGACTCGAGCATCGCAATCGCCTCGCGTCCCGTGCCCGCCGTAAGCACCGACATGCCGCGCCGTTCGAGCACCGAGCTCAGCGCGAAGATGTTGCGCACGTCATCGTCCACCACCAGCACACGCCGGCCGATCAGCGCCTCATCCGAGCGGTGCAGCCGGTCCAGCATCCGCTGCTTCTCCGGAGGCAGATCCGCCACCACGCGATGCAGAAACAGCGCCGTCTCGTCCAGCAGACGCTCCGGCGATTCCACATCCTTCACCACCACACTGCGCGCCAGCGTGCGCAGCCGGGCGTCCTCCTCCGGCGCAAGATCCTTGCCGGTGAAGACCACCACCGGCAGCTCCACCAGCGTGGCCGTCGAATGGATCTTCTCCAGAACGTCGAAGCCCGACATGTCCGGCAGGCGAAGATCCAGCACCACGCAGTCGAACCTCTCCGCCTGCACCTTCGCCAGCGCCTCTTCCCCGCTCTCCACCACCGTCACTTCAATGTCGTCGTAGCCCAGAAGCTCCATGATCGTGAACTGCTCGGCAGGATTGTCTTCGACGATCAGCAGCTTCTTGCGCCGCGGCGAGGAGTAGTCCTTGATCCGCGTGAGCGCCTCCTCGATCCCCTCCGACGTCGAAGGCTTCGTCACGAACGAGAACGCCCCGCGCGACAGCCCATGGTGCCAGTCCTCGTCCATCGTCAGCATCTGCACCGGAATATGCCGCGTCTGCGGATCCTGCTTCAGATGGTTCAGAACCGCCCAGCCAAGCATGTCCGGAAGAAACACATCGAGCGTAACCGCAGTCGGGTGGTACTCCCGCGCAAGAGCCAGCGCCTCCGAGCCGCGCATCGCGACCAGCACCTTGAAGCCCTTGTCCCGCGCCAGATCGCACAGCAGACGCGCATAGTGCAGATCGTCCTCGACGATCATCAGCACGCTGTCCCCCGGCTCCAGGCTACCGCGATCGTCTTCGATCCGGTCTGTCGTCTGATCCGACGCGCTGGTGGCCAGCTGCAGCGTCGGCATCGGGTGGCTGATATAGCGGTCGGTCGCCGGCATCATCACAGACGACGTCGTCCCCACATACGTGCGCGGCAGCATCAGCGTAAACGTGCTGCCCACGCCCGGCGTGCTGCGCAACTGGATCTCGCCGCCAAGCAGGCTCGCCAGTTCGCGGCTGATCGCCAGTCCGAGACCCGTGCCGCCATACTTGCGGCTTGTGCCCGCATCCGCCTGCTGGAACGCCTCGAAGATGATGCGCTGCTTCTCCTGCGGAATCCCGATGCCCGTGTCCCTCACCTCGAACGAAATCACCGAGCCCGCATTCGACAGCACAGGATGCCCCGCCGTCCAACCCGAGCTGATCGCGGAGATCGTCAGCTGCACGCTTCCCCTCTCCGTGAACTTGAACGCGTTCGAGAGCAGGTTCTTCAGCACCTGCTGCAGACGCTTGGAGTCCGTCACCAGAGACCGCGGAAGCTCAGGATCCACCTGCACGTCGAACGACACCTTCCGGTTCTCCGCCTCGTGCCGGAACGGCCGCGCCAGCGCATCCAGAAGGCTGCCGAAGAACACCTCCTCCGCCTCCACCGAGACCGTCCCCGACTCGATCTTCGACAGATCGAGAATATCCGAGATCAGGTTCAGCAGATCCGTGCCCGCACCGTGAATCGTCCGCGCGTACTCCACCTGCCGGGCAGAGAGATTGCCCTCCGGATTCTCCGTCAACTGCTGCCCCAGCACAAGAATCGAATTCAGCGGCGTGCGCAGCTCATGCGACATGTTGGCCAGGAACTCGGACTTGTACTTCGAGGTCAACGCCAGCTCCTTGGCCTTGTCTTCGAGCGCGCGCCGAGCCTGTTCGATCTCCTGGTTCTTGCGCTCCACCTCCGCGTTCTGTTCCGCCAGTTGCTGCGCCTTCTGGGCAAGCTGCTCGTTGGTCTGCTGCAGCTCCTTCTGCTGCGTCTGCAGCTCCGTCGCAAGCTGCTGCGACTGCTTCAGCAGGCCCTCCGTCTGCATCGTCGCTTCGATCGAGTTCAGCACAATGCCGATCGACGCCGTAAGCTGCTCCAGAAACGCCAGGTGCGACGCCGTAAAGTTGTTCAGCGTGGCCAGCTCGATCACGGCCTTTACCCGGTCCTCAAACAGCACCGGCAAGACAATCACGTTGCGCGGTACGGACTCGAACAGCCCGGACCGCACGGGAATCGTCCCCGGAGGAAGATCCCGGATCAGCATCCGCCGCTTCTCCCGCGCGCACTGGCCGATCAACCCCTCCCCAATCTCGATCCGCTCCAGGTGCCCATCCGGCGAACTCGCGTACGCCGACAGCAGCACCATCGTCTCCGTGTCCTCGGAGTCCGTCTGGTAGATCAATCCGTGCTGCGCATTCACCAGCGGCGCCAGCTCCGACAGCAGCATCCGACCCACCGTGCCCAGGTCCCTCTGGCCCTGCAGCATGCCCGTAAACCGCGCCAGGTTCGTCTTCAGCCAGTCCTGCTCGTTGTTCTGATCCGTCGTGAGCCGCAGGTTGTCGATCATCGTGTTCAGGTTGTCCTTCAGATCGGCCACCTCGCCCGACGCCTCCACCTGAATCGACCGCGTAAGATCGCCCTTCGTCACCGCCGTCGCCACCTCGGCGATCGCTCGGACCTGGTTGGTCAGGTTGTCCGCCAGCAGGTTCACGTTGCCGGTCAGATCCTTCCACGTGCCCGCCGCGCCCGGCACGTTGGCCTGTCCGCCCAGACGCCCTTCCACACCCACCTCGCGCGCCACCGTGGTCACCTGGTCGGCAAACGTCGCCAGCGTGCGCGTCATGTTGTTGATCGTCTCCGCCAGCGCAGCCACCTCGCCCTTCGCATTCACCGTCAGCTTCTGCGTCAGGTCTCCGGTCGCGACCGCCGTCACCACCTTCACAATGCCGCGCACCTGCTCGGTCAGGTTCGCCGCCATCACGTTCACGTTGTCCGTCAGATCCTTCCACGTACCCGCCACGCCCGGCACCTCGGCCTGCCCGCCCAGCTTGCCGTCCGTGCCCACCTCGCGCGCCACACGCGTCACCTCGGCCGCAAACGCGTTCAGCTGGTCCACCATCGTGTTGATCGTGTTCTTCAGCTCCAGGATCTCGCCCTTCACGTCCACCGTGATCTTGCGCGAGAGATCGCCTCGCGCCACGGCCGTCGTCACCTCCGCGATGTTGCGCACCTGGCCAGTCAAATTGCCGGCCATGGCGTTCACCGAGTCCGTCAGATCCTTCCACGTACCCGCCACGCCCGGCACGTTCGCCTGCCCGCCCAGCCTGCCCTCCGACCCCACCTCGCGCGCCACCCGCGTCACCTCCGCGGCGAACGACCGAAGCTGTTCGACCATCGTGTTCAGCGTCTCTTTCAGCTGCAGGATCTCGCCCCGCACGTCCACCGTGATCTTCTTCGACAAGTCGCCCGACGCGATCGCCGTCGCTACCTCGGCGATGTTCCTCACCTGACCCGTCAGGTTCGACGCCATGAAGTTCACGTTGTCCGTCAGATCCTTCCACGTGCCCGCCACACCCGGCACCTCGGCCTGCCCGCCCAGCTTGCCGTCCGTGCCCACCTCGCGCGCCACGCGCGTCACCTCGCCCGCAAACGCGTTCAGCTGGTCCACCATCGTGTTGATCGTGTTCTTGAGCTCCAGGATCTCGCCCTTCACGTCCACCGTGATCTTGCGCGAGAGATCGCCCCTCGCCACAGCCGTCGTCACTTCGGCGATGTTGCGCACCTGGCCAGTCAAATTGCCGGCCATCGAGTTCACCGAGTCCGTAAGATCCTTCCACGTGCCCGCCACGCCCGGCACGTTCGCCTGTCCGCCCAGCCTGCCCTCCGTGCCCACCTCGCGGGCCACGCGCGTCACCTCGCCGGCGAACGCGTTCAGCTGGTCCACCATCGTGTTGATCGTGTCCTTCAGCAGCAGGATCTCGCCCGAAACGTTCACCGTAATCTTCTTCGACAGGTCACCCGACGCGATCGCCGTCGACACCTCCGCGATGTTCCGCACCTGAGCCGTCAGGTTCGACGCCATCGAGTTCACCGAATCCGTCAGATCCTTCCACGTGCCGCCCACGCCCGGAACCTGCGCCTGCCCGCCCAGCTTGCCGTCCGTGCCCACCTCGCGCGCCACACGCGTCACCTCCGACGCAAACGAACGAAGCTGGTCCACCATCGTGTTCAGCGTGTCCTTCAGCTCCAGAATCTCGCCCTTCACGTCCACCGTGATCTTGCGCGAGAGATCCCCCCTCGCCACCGCCGTCGCCACCTCGGCGATGTTCCTCACCTGCCCCGTCAGGTTCGCCGCCATGAAGTTCACATTGTCCGTCAGATCCTTCCACGTACCCGCCACGCCCGAGACCTGCGCCTGCCCGCCCAGCTTGCCCTCCGTGCCCACCTCGCGGGCCACGCGCGTCACCTCGCCCGCGAACGCGTTCAGCTGGTCCACCATCGTGTTGATGGTTTCCTTCAACTGCAGGATCTCGCCCTTCACATCCACCGTGATCTTGCGCGAGAGATCGCCCCTCGCCACCGCCGTCGTCACCTCCGCGATGTTCCGCACCTGGCCAGTCAAATTGCCGGCCATCGAGTTCACCGAGTCCGTCAGATCCTTCCACGTGCCCGCCACGCCCGGCACGTTCGCCTGTCCGCCCAGCCGGCCCTCCGTGCCCACCTCGCGCGCCACGCGCGTCACCTCCCCGGCAAACCGGTTCAGCTGGTCCACCATCGTATTCAGCGTCTCCTTCAACTGCAGGATCTCGCCCTGTACGTCCACCGTGATCTTGCGCGAAAGATCGCCGTTCGCGATCGCCGTCGCCACCTCGGCGATATTCCTCACCTGGCCCGTAAGGTTCGACGCCATGAAGTTCACGTTGTCCGTCAGATCCTTCCACGTGCCGCCCACACCCGGCACCTGGGCCTGTCCGCCCAGCTTGCCCTCCGTACCCACCTCCTTCGCCACACGCGTCACCTCCCCGGCAAACGCGTTCAACTGATCCACCATCGTGTTGATGGTGTCCTTCAGCTCCAGAATCTCGCCCTTCACGTCCACCGTGATCTTGCGCGAGAGATCGCCGCGCGCCACCGCCGTCGTCACCTCGGCGATGTTCCTCACCTGCGCCGTAAGGTTGCCGGCCATCGCGTTCACCGAGTCCGTCAGATCCTTCCACGTGCCCGCCACGCCCGGCACCACGGCCTGTCCGCCCAGCTTGCCGTCCGTGCCCACCTCGCGCGCCACGCGCGTCACCTCGGACGCAAACGAGCGCAGCTGGTCCACCATCGTGTTGATCGCTTCCTTCAGCTGCAGAATCTCGCCGCGCACATCCACCGTGATCTTCCGCGAAAGATCGCCCGAAGCCACCGCCGTCGCCACCTCCGCGATGTTGCGCACCTGCCCGGTCAGGTTCGACGCCATCGAGTTCACCGAGTCCGTCAGATCCTTCCACGTACCCGCCACGCCCGGCACCTGCGCCTGCCCGCCCAGCTTGCCGTCGGTCCCCACCTCGCGCGCCACACGCGTCACCTCCGAGGTGAAGATCGAGAGCTGCTGAATCATCGTGTTCACAATGTTCGCAGAGCGCAGGAACTCGCCCTCGAGCGGCCGTCCATCCACGTCCAGCCGAACCGTCTGCGTCAGATTTCCCTGCGCCACAGCGCCGATCGCACGCGTCACCTCGGTCGTCGGCCGCAGCAGATCCTCGACCAGCGTGTTCACCGAGCCTTCCATCTCGCCCCAGGAGCCGCGAAGCTGCTCGAACCGCGTCCGCTCCCGCGTCCTCCCCTCCTTGCCCACCACCTGCCCGATGCGCTTCAACTCCAGCGCCATCTGCTGATTGGCCGCGACAATCTCGTTGAACGTGTCCGCCAGCTTGCCGTCCAGCCCCGTCCACGTATTCGGCAGGCGAACCGAAAAGTCCCCATCGCGCATCCGAAGCATCGACGACAGCAGGGTCGAGACGTCGAACGCCCTCGCACCACCCCCGCCGTTCGACTCGCCGCCGTGGCCCGTACTGCCGTTCGCGGGACTCCCGTTCGCAGCAACCCCGCTGCCGGGTGCCCCCTCGTCCATCAATGCAACAGAACGTTCAGGGGTAGAACGGGAGGACTTCGGGCCAGTACGTTTCACCATCGCGCCTCGTATCGAATCGTTAACTCGCACACCACTCAGCACCCAGATTGTACCCAACGCACAACCATTCCCGCACACCGGCCTGCGCCGGACCGGACGCAACCAAAGCAAGGTACACTGCGCGCTTTGATACCAAAAGATGGTGCGCGCAAGGGGCGAGTTGTCTCGTGTCCTGAGAAAAAATTCTTCGGCCATCCGTCCTCCCCGGCGCAACATCCCCCGAAACTGTTGCCCCGGAGACGGTGCACACACCCCGCCCCGCCAAACCGCGCCTCAGGGACAACCACAAGCCGCCCGCCGGTTTCCTAGCTGATAAGTCAACTCGTTCGCATGCACCACATCCGCGTCCACACCCCTCACCGGAGTCTCGCCCCATGTCCACGTCCATCCAGGAACAACCCATCAGCAGCACACCCCGCCACACTGCACCGGCCCGGGCGCACACCATGCCCTTCGGCGCCCAGGTCCAGGACGACGGCAGCGTGCGCTTTGCGCTCTGGGCTCCCGGCGTGGAACACGTCACCCTCGCCATCGAAGGCCCCCGCGAGATCCTGCTTCCCCTCCAGCGCGATCCCCACGGCTTCTTCTCCCTCACCACACGAAGCGCACGCGTCGGCTCCAGGTATCGCTTCGTCCTCCCCGACGGCATGCGTGTGCCCGATCCAGCCTCCCGCTTCCAGCCCGAAGACATCCACGGCCCCAGCGAGGTCATCGATCCCGCAGCCTTCCCATGGCAGGACACACCCTGGCGCGGCCGTCCCTGGAACGAAGCCGTGGTGTATGAGCTCCACCTCGGCACATTCACCGCCGCCGGCACATTTCAAGCCGCCATCGCGCGCCTCGACCACCTCGTCCAACTCGGAGTCAGCGCCGTCCAGATCATGCCCGTCGCAGACTTTCCCGGCAGCCGCAACTGGGGCTACGACGGCGCCCTGCTCTTCGCGCCCGACTCCTCCTACGGGCGCCCCGAAGACTTCAAAGCCTTCGTCGAAGCCGCTCACGCCCGCGGCATCGGCGTCATCCTCGACGTCGTCTACAACCACTTCGGCCCCGACGGCAACTACCTCCCGCTCTACGCCCCGCAGACCTTCACCCAACGCCACAAGACGCCCTGGGGAGACGCCGTCAACTTCGACGACGAGGGCAGCGACACCGTGCGCCGGTTCGTCCTCGACAACACCCTCTACTGGCTCGAAGAGTTCCACCTCGACGGCCTCCGCTTCGACGCCGTCCACCAGATCCGCGACGACACCGGCACCCACATCCTCGATCAGATCGCCCATACCATCCGCTCCCGCGACTGGGGCCGCCCCATCCACCTCATCCTCGAAAACGAAAAAAACGAGGCCTCCCGCCTCCTGCGCAACGCCCTCCAGGACCCCGAAGAGTACACCGCCCAGTGGAACGACGACATGCACCACGTCCTCCACGTCGCCGCCACCATGGAGTCCCACGGCTACTACGGCGACTACGTCGAGGACACCGGCAAGCTCGGCCGCGCCCTCGCCGAGGGCTTCGCCTTCCAGGGCCAGCACATGACGTGCGCCGGCGCCGAGCGCGGCGAACCCTCGGCCCATCTCCCCCCCACCGCCTTCGTCGCCTTCATGCAGAACCACGACCAGGTCGGCAACCGCGCCTTCGGCGATCGCATCCACGCCATCGCCTCGCCGGAGGCCGTGCACGCCATCGCCGCCATCTACCTCCTGCTCCCCCAGATCCCCATGCTCTTCATGGGAGAGGAGTGGGGCACAACCCGCCCGTTCCCCTTCTTCTGCGACTTCCAGGGCGAACTCCGCGAGCTCGTCCGCGAAGGCCGCCGCGCCGAGTTCGCCAGCTTCCCCGAGTTCCAGGACCCCCACATGCGCGACCGCATCCCCGATCCCGGAGCACCCGAGACCTTCCTCTCCGGCAAACTCGACTGGAACGAGATCTCCGCGCCCGAACACGCCCACTGGCTCGACTGGTACACCCGCATCCTCGCCGTACGCAGGCAGAAGCTCGTCCCCCTCATCCCCCAGATCGGAGGCAACGCCGGAACCTTCCGCGTCCTCGGCCCGGGATCAGTGTGCATCCGCTGGCAGGTGGACAGCAGCATGGAGCTCGCCCTCACCGCAAACCTCTGCACCCGAACCATCGACGATGTGCCCGACCCCATCGGCGAAACCCTCTGGCAGCAGGGGGCCGAACAGCAGGGAGGACGCATGGCCCCCTGGTCCGTGCGCTGGTCGCTCCAACACCAGCCCACCCCCTTGAGTGTACCGGGACATGCGTTACGCTGTGGACCGGAGACATCCGTTACAAGCCCCTTGCGGCGGCCATGATTTCGAGTTGAGGGGATATGAG
>JALYIA010000147.1 GCA_030776065.1 Acidobacteriota bacterium | reverse complement strand
CCCCCGCCCCGCGCACCGGCTCCCGCGTCGATCTCGCGCCCGGCCTCAAGGCCGAGCGCTCTCCCCGCGAGCTTCGTCTCTCCGCTCAGTGATCCACCGGCAGCGCATGCAGGTAGCGCACAAGCTGCCAGCGCTGCGCATCCGGCAGATGTGACCACGAAGGCATCCCCCGCCTCAGGTCCCCGTTCGTCAGCAGCCAATGCAGCTCGCCATCCGTCGCCGTCTGCACCCGCGTGCTGCGCAGGCTCGGGCGCGAGCCCACCCCCTGCGCCGACGCCCCGTGGCACGACGCGCACCTTCGCCCATACAGAATCGCGCCCGCCGCCACCGCCTCGCTGCTCTCCGCATAGGGATTCGCGCGTCCCCGCTCTCTGTCCCCCACACCATCCAGCCATGTGCCGTCTCCCGCGTTCGCACCCGGTACGCACGCACACGCGAGCAGCAGCAGAGCCGAAGCGCGCAGCAGCAGACCCGAAGCGCGCAGCGTCGGCAGAACGAAAGCGCCCCGCAGCAACCCGAAAGCCCGCCGCATCACCGGCCTCCTTCCCGCGAGAACACGCGGCCCAGCTGGCCGATCTCATACGACACTCCCACCCGGTACATCCGCGGCAGACTCTGCCCCGTCAGCCCGAAGTGGACGCCCGCCGTCACCGTCGCCCGGTCCGGGATATGCCACCCCAGCGACGGGCCCGCATAGTGCGCCGTCCGGCCCAGCGTCAGGGATTGGGTACTCCCCAGGCCCCCGTACATCTCCACCGCCGCGCTGAAATTCTCGCGCAGAAACCCGCCCGTGCCTGTGCTCGCCGCCAGCCGCAACGGCCGGCCCGCGGCGAGCGCGTACCCGAACTCCCACGGCGCGTGCCTGATGTTCTTCTCCGCGATAAAGTTCTCCGCGAGGTTCCACCCCCGCGCATCGCTCGAAAGAATCAGCTTGGCCTCCACCTCGCGCTTCTTCTCTGCGCGCGCTGCGGCGTTCCCTCCGGCAACATCGTCCTCGCCGTCGTGCCCCACCACCTCCCGCAGGCTCCTGTTCGCTCCGTTCACGTCCTCGAACTCCGCATACAGCACCGGGTTCACCCGATGCTCCCGAAGCAGAGGACGCAGCCGATTCTCGATGCGGACCCCGGTGAAGACCGTGCTGTCCTCGACCGTGGTCTGCCCCTCCAGGTAGAGCTCCGACGTCCACCACGCGCGAGTGCCGTATTCCACCTCCAGCGGCAGCCCCACAAAGCGGTGGCCTCCATCCGGCCTGCCGAAGAGCGGGTTTGCCGCGACCTCAAGCGATCCAGGCTCCTCCATATGGTGGGTGTACGTCACAAAGTACGGCAGCTCCTGCGCGTAGCCTGCCACAGGCACGCTCGCCAACGACAGCAGCACAACCACCCGTACGATTCCAAGGAACGCGGCGTACTTCACCGAACGATGTCCGATCTCCATCTCTCTCATCGGCATATCGGACCATACCGGTCGTATATCGGGAATCGCTGTGCATCGCTCGGCGACATCCGCGGCCTCAGCTGCGAATTCCAGCACTAAGCTGCTGCCTCGCGAGTGTGATCGCATCCTCATCTCCGCCGCGAGAACTCACGGCCCCGTCCGCCCGCGACGCAAGCCCCCCATCGACGTCGTGCCCCGCCCGCCGCTTCGCCGCACCGCCACACCGACCGCCCTCGTAGTCACCCGTTCAACTCCCCGATGCTTTTGTCCGCGGGCCGGACGCCGGGAGAGGTAGAATCGAAGATGCCGCGCCACCTCGTGTGCCGGAGAAGCGGAAGACTTGGAACCCTTCAGAACCACAAGTCGTCTAATACTGCAGATGGGCGCATGCCGTCTGCCGGGTCCCTTCGGCCACCCACCTAACGTGGGAGCACAGGGCCGGAAAATGAGGAAACGCACTTGAACTCCACTGTCAAACAGCTTCTTATCTGGGTGTTACTGATCACGGGCGTCTTCGTTCTCTGGACCTTCGTCGGCAAGAACATGGGCGGATCGCACGAGTCCCCGGTCACCTTCTCCGAGCTTCTCGGCAAGGCCGATGAAGGCAAGGTCAAGGAAGTGACCATCGACGGCAGCACGCTCGTCGGCCACTACATCAACAACGACCAGTTCCGCACCACCATCCCGGTCAACTACCCGGACATGTACAAGACCCTGCGCGAGCATGGCGTCAACATCAGCATCAAGGACCAGAGCTCCAACTTCTGGGTCTCCACGCTGATCTCCATCGCGCCCTTCGCCCTCCTCTTCGGCCTCTGGTTCTTCCTCCTCCGCCAGATGCAGTCCGGAGGCAACAAGGCCATGAGCTTCGGCAAGAGCCGAGCCCGCCTGCTCTCCATGCAGCAGAAGAAGATCACCTTCAAGGACGTCGCCGGCGTCGATGAAGCCAAGGAAGAGCTCAAGGAGATCATCGAGTTCCTCCGCGAAGCCCAGAAGTTCCAACGCCTCGGCGGCCGCATCCCCAAGGGCGTCCTGCTCGTCGGACCTCCGGGAACCGGCAAGACCCTGCTCGCCCGCGCAGTCGCCGGCGAAGCCAACGTCCCCTTCTTCTCCATCTCCGGCTCGGACTTCGTCGAGATGTTCGTCGGCGTCGGCGCATCCCGCGTCCGAGACCTCTTCGAGCAGGGCAAGAAGAACGCTCCCTGCATCATCTTCATCGACGAGATCGACGCCGTCGGACGCCACCGCGGTGCAGGCCTCGGCGGAGGACACGACGAGCGCGAGCAGACCCTCAACCAGCTCCTCGTCGAGATGGACGGCTTCGAGTCCAACGACGGCGTCATCCTCATCGCCGCCACCAACCGCCCCGACGTCCTCGACCCCGCGCTCCTCCGCCCCGGCCGCTTCGACCGACGCGTCATCGTCGACCGCCCCGACATCCGCGGCCGCGAAGAGGTCCTCCGCGTCCACTCCAAAAAGGTCCCCATGGCCGAGGACGTCAACCTCAACATCCTCGCCCGCGGCACCCCCGGCTTCTCCGGCGCGGACCTCGCCAACATGGTCAACGAGGCCGCCCTCACCGCCGCCCGCTACAACCGCAAATCCGTCCACATGTACGACTTCGAAGTCGCCAAAGACAAAGTCCTCATGGGAGCCGAGCGCAAGTCCATGCTCCTCTCCGAAGACGATAAGCGCGACACCGCCTACCACGAGGCCGGACACGTCCTCGTCGCCGCCAAGCGCCGCCACTCCGACCCCCTCCACAAGGTCACCATCATCCCCCGCGGCATGGCCCTCGGCGTCACCATGCACCTCCCCGAGGAAGACAAGCACACCGTCACCAAGGACTACCTCGAAACCCAGCTCGCCATCCTCATGGGCGGACGCTGCGCCGAAGAGCTGTTCATGCATCGGCAGACCACAGGCGCAGGCAACGACATCGTCCGCGCCACCGAACTCGCCCGCAAGATGGTCTGCGAGTACGGCATGAGCGACCTCGGCCCGCTCACCTACGGCAAGAAAGAGCAGGAGGTCTTCCTCGGCCGCGACCTCGCACAGGCACGCGACTACTCCGATGACACCGCCAAGCAGATCGACGTCGCCGTCCGTGGTCTCGTCGATCAGGGCTACAAGTCCGCGTATCAGATCCTCGAGGAGCACGCCGAAGTCATGCATCGCATGGCCGCCGCCCTGCTCGAGCGCGAGACCCTCGACAAGGCCGAGATCGACCTCCTCATCGAAGGCAAGGAGCTCCCCCCCTTCAAGTCTCCCCTCGCCTTCGCCGACCCCGGCAACGGCCCCGGAGGCCAGACCGTCATCAAGCCCGAGCCGGGACGCAAACCCGGCTTCGGCGAAGGACAGCCCTCACCCGCCTGATCGCACCTCACCCGCACAAACGCGCTTCACGCAAAGAAACAGGGGCAGCCAACCAGGCTGCCCCTCTTCCTGTCTCCACCACATACCTTACTTGGTGGCAGATGCTGCCTTCTTCACCTTCTGTTTCACCGCTCCCACCACCCCGCTCACTGCGCCTGCGGCCGTGCTCTTGTACTGCAGGGCGGAGAGCCCCGGCGACGTCGTCGTCTTCTGCGCCTCGTCCTGCCTCCCGCGCGCCTCGCCCGGGATCTTGCCGTTGATGTCCCCGACCGACAACCCCTTCCCCCCGGCCATCTGCGACTCCACCACATGCAGGCCGTGCGCCGTCGTCCAGGGCCCGCGCATATCCGTCTCGCCCTCGTTCCCATCCCCCGTCGACCCGTTGAAGTACTCATCCACAATCCCCGGCGTCGGCTTCAGCATCCCCACCGAGAAGGCCGGCTTCTCCAGGCTCTCGAGCGCCGCCTGGAACGCCTTCATATGCGTGATCTCCCGCGTCATCAGGAACTGCAGTGCGTCGATCGTCCCCGGATCCTGCGTATGGTCGATCAGCCGCTCATACACGATCTTCGCCCGCGCCTCGGCCGCGATGTTGCTCCGAAGATCCACATCCATCTCGCCCGTAACCTTCAGGTAGGTCGCCGTCCACGGGTTCCCCATGGAATCGAACAGCGCCACTCCGCCGCCCCCTGCGATCGTCACCAGGGGATCCGCCTCCGCCGCCTCGCGATCCGTCTTCAGCGGCTTCAAATGCATCCGGATCAGCGCACCCACCACCTCCAGGTGGCTCAGCTCCTCGGTCCCGATGTCCAGCAGCAGGTCCCGCCGCCCCACGTCGTCCAGGCAGTTCCATCCCTGGATCGTGTACTGCATCGCGGCCGCCAGCTCGCCGTTCGCGCCGCCAAACTGCTCCAGCAGCATGTTCCCGAACCGCACGTCCGGCTCTCCGATGTTCACGGTGTACATCAGCTTCTTAATATGGTGATACATAATCGCCTCTCGGGCATTGCTGATCTCTGCTTCTTCCGTTCCGGGTACCCACGCTCTGATGCGGATTCCCCCGCACAAATCCGCATCGGCGAGCACATTCCGCAGTGCGACAATGGGGAAGCCCGCGCATGCGCCCCTGCCCCAAACCCGCCGCCCGCAGCACACCTCTGCGCGCCCTCGCCCTCGCCGCTCTCATCCCCCTGCTTACCGGCTGCGGATACCACACGGCAGGCTCGGCCACGCGCATTCCCGCCGGCGTCCACACCCTCGGCGTGCCCGTCTTCGCCACTCACGCCCAGGCCTTCCACACCGAACTCGCCCTCACCCAGGCCGTCGTCCGGGAGCTCAACACCCGCACCCGCTACCACATCGCCACGCAGGACTCCGCCGACAACGACGCCACCCTCGCAGGAACCGTCCTCACCCAGACCGCCGTCCCCCTCACCTACGACGCCACCACCGGCCAGACCTCCAGCTACCTCCTCACGATTACCGTCAAGGTCGTCCTCACCGCGCGCGACGGCCGCGTCCTCTACCAGAACGACGCCCTCTCCTACCGCGAACAATACCAGTCCACCCAGGACCTCTCCGGCTTCATCCGCGAAGACTCCCCCGCCATCCAGCGCCTCGCAAGGGACTTCGCCCAGGCCCTCGTCAGCGATATGCTGGAGTCCTTCTGATGCCCTCAGCCCTCCGCACTCCGAGTGCCCCCTCCCTGGCAGCCTCCTCGTCATCGGTGGAATGGCAGCCTCTCGTGGAGGCAAGCTGATGGCCGCCACCCTCAAATCCTTCGCCTCCTCCGACCGCTTCCTCGCCGAGATCGCGTCCCCGCAGATCCGGCCCGGCTACGTCCTCGTCGGCGACGAGGCCTTCCTCTACGGACGCTGCCGCAACGGCGTCCTCGCCACCCTCACCCCGCCCGAGACCCGCGACTTCTCCCTCTACGACCTCGACCTCGCCGACACACCTATCTTCGACATCCTCGATCGCGCCCAGACACCCTCCCTCATGGCGCCCTTCCAGGTCTTCTTCGTCCGCGGCCTCAAGAACCTCTACACCCGGGGCAGCAAAAAGGCCGAGTTCGACGCCATCGAGCAGTACTTCCGCCGCCCCAACCCCCAGGCCCTCCTCCTCTTCGTCGCAGACCACCTCCGGATCCCCACCGACCTCCGCAAGATGGACTTCCAGGACAAGGAGCGCTTCGACCGCATCCGCGAGACCCTCGGCGACTGGTGCGCCTTCGTCGAACTCGCCCGCGTGGAAGAGGCTGACGCCGTCCGCTGGCTGCTCGACCAGGCCGAAGCACGTGGCATCCGCTTCGACCCCGATGCCGCCCGCGAACTCGCCGACGCCCTCGGCTCCGACATGATGTGCGTCGCCAGCGAGTTCGAAAAGCTGGCCCTCTTCGTCTCCGCCCCCACCCCCGCCGCCCCATCCACCCCCCTCGCCCGCAACCACATCACCCTCGGCGACGTCGAAACCATGGTCCTCGCCGCCAAGCAGCGCTCCCTCTACGAGCTCACCGACGCCATCTCCCAGCACGACCGCACCCGCGCCCTCCTCCTCCTCCAGGGCCTCCTCAACGCCTCCGACGGAGGCGAGGATTCCGCCATCGGCCACCTCTACATGCTCGCCCGTACCTTCCGCCAGCTCCTCATCATCCACGAAAAGAACGTCCGCGATCCGCGCGCCATCTGGGCCGTCCTCTGGCAGGGCTTCCGCATGCCCCCCTTCGCCGCCGAGGACCTCATCCGCCAGGCCCGCCGCTTCAAGTCGCGCGCTCCACTCACCCGGGCCCTTCGCCTCATCGCCCGCGCCGACCTCGACCTCCGCTCCGCCCCCCCCGACAAGCGCCTCCTGCTCGAGCGCCTCATCCTCGCCCTCGCCACCGAGCCCACCCACCCCACCCACCACGCCGACGCCACCCACCAGTTCGCCATGGACCTCTAACCCGCACCACGCCACCAACC
>JALYIA010000146.1 GCA_030776065.1 Acidobacteriota bacterium | reverse complement strand
GTAAGCGTTTGCTCTTACCCCATTGAGGAAGCGTGAGTTTTGTGTTGGTTAGGTGTCCAGTTA
This sequence comes from Acidobacteriota bacterium, assembly GCA_030776065.1. Taxonomy (GTDB): domain Bacteria; phylum Acidobacteriota; class Terriglobia; order Terriglobales; family Acidobacteriaceae; genus Edaphobacter. The sequence continues at coordinate 2,614 of JALYIA010000146.1, read as the reverse complement.
TTTTAGGTGGACACTTATCGAGCGGTCCATCACACGGATAGGCGTCAGTCGTTATGTCGTGTCGCGAACTGCGTGAGGTTCCACGGCAGGAGCTCCGCGATACGGTTGACGGGGTGTTCTGCGATGTGGGTCAGGACGTGCCGGAGGTAGCGTTCCGGGTCGAGGCCGTTGAGCTTGGCCGAGCCGATGAGGGAGTAGAGCGCTGCAGCGCGTTCTCCGCCCCGATTCGATCCGGCGAAGAGGTAGTTTTTTCGTCCAAGCGCGACGACGCGCAGCGCGGGTTCGGCGGCGTTGTTGTCGATCTCCACTTCACCATCGTCCAGGTAGCGAGTCAGCGCGGTCCAGCGGGCGAGCGCATAGCGGATCGCCTTGGCCATCTCGCTCTTGGCCGAGAGGGTCTCAAGTGTTCGATCGAACCATGATCGAAGATCCGTCATCACTGGCCTGGCCCGTGCTTGCCGGATGGCGAGCCGCATATCGGGCGGACTGCCGCGTACCTCCTTTTCGATCACGTAGAGCAGGCCGATGCGGCGGATGGCTTCGGATGCGGTGGGCGACTCGGTGGCTGCGAAGATGTCGTGGAACTTGCGTCGCGTGTGCGCCCAACAGGCTGCCTCGACGATCGCTCCACCTTCATAGAGTGGATGAAATCCCGCATACGCATCGGCCTGCAAGGTGCCGCGGAAGCTCTTGAGATGAGCGTGCGGATGCTCGCCGCGACGGTCGGGAGAGAAGGCGAACCATGCCGCCGGCGGCGCGGTGTCTCCGCAGGGACGGCCATCGCGCACATACGTCCAAAGCCTGCCTGTTTTAGTCTTGCCGTTGCCCGGCGCAAGCACCGGGACCGGCGTGTCGTCGGCATGAAGCTTGGCTGCCGCGAAGACATGACGGCGGACGGCTTCGACCAGCGGCGCGAGCAGGGCACTCGACGCGCCGACCCATCCGGCCAGCGTCGAACGATCCAGGTCGACGCCTTCGCGAGCGTAGATCTCCGACTGCCGGTAGAGCGGCGTGTGATCGGCGTACTTCGATACCAGCACATGCGCGAGGAGTCCGGGACCGGCATAGGATCCTGCGATGGGCCGCGACGGAGCCGGAGCTTCGACCACCGTGTCGCAGTGCGAGCAGCAAAACTTCGGCCGAACATGCCGGATCACCTTGAAGCTCTCCGGGATGCGTTCAAGCATCTCGGTCACATCCTCCCCGAACTTGCGGAGCTTGCCGCCGCAGTCCGGACAGCAGGTCTTCTCAGGCAGATGCGTCACGATCTCGCGCGGCAGATGTTCGGGAAGCGAGCGACGCGTTGGCTCGTGAGCCACATCTGGTACAGAAGCGGCCTCGGCCTTCGCCAGGGGCTCTGCGATGCAGTCTTCTCCTCGCGCCGCCTCCAACTCTTCCAGTTGAAACTCCAGCTGCTCGACCTGGCGTACCAACTTCTCGCTCTTCGCGCCGAACAGCATCCGGCGCAGCTTGTCGAGCAGCAGCTTGAGATGAGTGATCTCGGTCTCGTGCGACGAGAGCTTGCGTTGCTGGGTGCGAATGAGGACCTTCATCGCCTCCAGATCGAGCGCGTCGAGATCCTCCAGCAAGGCTTCGGGCATGTGCGAAGTATGCCATAAAACAAAGCACCTTAAAAGAAGAAAAGCCGCATGAATCCTGGATAAAACACTTAAACACTCATCACGCGTTCTGCCGTTCGTAGAGGGCTTCGCCAGTCGATGCCTTCGAGCAGCATCGACAACTGCGCACGGCTCAACGAGACGGTGCCGCTCGTTGCCTGAGGCCATACGAAGCGTCCGCGTTCCAGCCGCTTCTGAAAGAGACACAGCCCGTCGCCGTCGAACCACAGCAGCTTCACCGTGTCGCCGCGCCGCCCGCGAAAGGCAAAGACGTGTCCCGAGTAGGGCTTCTCAGCGAGCACCGTCTGGACCTGCGCTGCGAGACCCGGCAAGCCGCGCCGCATATCGGTTACGCCCGCCGCAATCCAGATCTGCGTCGCGGGACCCGATTGCTTCAACCCCACATCGATCACGCCCTGAGTCCCCGCACGATCGCTTCGACCAGCGCGGGATCGGCGCTGCCTTCGATCGACACCACAGTGCCGCCAGGCAGATCGACCCGAATCGTCGCCGGCGCATCACCGCGCGGCGCATCGCCCACAGGCTCATCGCAGGTCATGACCACCGGCAAGAACCCAGGTTCCGCCAACTTGCCATCGCGAAACTCGCGTCGCCAATGAAACACTACGTTCGGGTTCACCCCATGCGCCTGGGCTACACGAGCAACACTCGCTCCAGGCTCCAACGTCTGCTCCACAATCCGCCGCTTCTCCGCCACCGAACGACGAACCCGCCGCAACGTCACACCCAACTCGTCCATCCCAATACACTCACACCATCAGGAAAGACACGCCAGAGGGGAACTTGAGACGCTTACGGTTAGCCAGGTATGTTATTACCTTGCTACATCCCTTTTATAATCCAACAAGCCATCCCATCGGCTAAGCAACTCAATCAAGCCCTGCTATCTACCCACACCCCACACCCCACACCCCACACCCAGCCGCGCCCAGCCGATCACCAAACGCAAAAAGACCCACCCCGAAGGGTGGGTC
>JALYIA010000145.1 GCA_030776065.1 Acidobacteriota bacterium | reverse complement strand
GGGGAGGATGTGCTCGGGGCGCGTGTAGAGGATGTCGACGGGGTGGCGGCGTGCGGGGAGGAGGGCGGCGAGGCGGTCTGCGAGGGCGCGGACGATGGGCTCGCCGAAGGGGTTGAAGAGGTAGAGGAGGAGGGGGGTCTCGGGGAGTGGGACGAGGAGGGCGTCTGCGTGGAGGACCTGGAGGATGGTTGCGGGGTGGGGGGTGCGGGCCCAGAGGGCGAGGTTGCGGCGTGCGATGGCGACGAGGGCGGGGTCGAGCTCGACGCCGAGGATGCGGGCGAAGGGGAGCTCGGAGGCGAGCATGAGGGCTCGGCCCTTGCCGCAGCCGAGGTCGAGAAAGGTGTAGTCGGAGGGGAGGTAGGGGGTGTCGGCGAGGGTGGCCTGCCAGCGGGCGAGGGAGCCCTGGAGGAGGGAGGGCGCGGTGCCCCAGTAGTCGCGGCTGTGGGCGGCGCTGGGGTGGGGTCCGGCGCTGGTGGGGAGGAGGCCTCCGGTGTCGGTTCCGTGGGTGCGGTCGAAGGGGTGCACGGGCACCCAGCGGGGGAAGAGGCGTCTGCGGACGGCGCGGGCTGTGCCCATGAGGCCGCGGGTGCGGAGGGAGCGGCGGAGGGCGTGGAGGAGCTGGACGGGGTTGCGCATGGAGGTGCTTGCGGGGGGGGGCTCAGGCGGTGTTGAGGGTAGGGGCTGTGGGGGCGGTGAGGCTGGGCTCGGGGAGCTCCGAATCCTGGGTGTAGACGTGGAGCGGGAAGCCTGCCTGTTTCCAGCCGTCGAAGCCTCCGCGGAGGGGGCGGACGCGGGTGACGCCGAGGCGGTGGAGCTGGAGGGCGACGCGTGCGGAGGTCTCCTCCGACGGGCAGGTGCAGTAGAGGATGACGTCTCGGTCGCGGGGGATGCGGTTGGCGTGGCGGGCGAGGTCCGCGGGTCCGATGCGGACGGCGCCGGGGAGGACGCGGGGGTCGGGGAGGTAGTCGAGGGGGTGGCGGAGGTCGACGATGTAGGGCTGGGGCGCGCCTGCGGCGGCGGCGTCTTCGATCATGGCCTTGAGGTCTTCGGGCTCCAGGCGGAGCTCCCGGACGCTGGCGAGGAAGCGGCGGTTTTTGATGACGCGCCAGGCGAAGAAGCCGAGGACCATGAGGACGAAGACGCCGGCGGCGAAGTGGCTGAGCAGACCGAAGAAGGCCTGGCTTTGTTTGGCGATGTCCCCGAAGAAGCGGCCGGCGAGGAGGAAGGAGAGGGACCAGAGGAGGGAGCCTCCGAGGTCGAATGCGAGGAAGCGCATGTAGGGCATGCCGGTCTGTCCTGCGATGGGGGCGGCGACGGTGGAGAGTCCGGGGATGAACTTGGCGAAGAGGAGGGTGATTGGGCCGCGGCGGGTGAAGTAGCTTTCGGTGCGGGCGACGCAGGTGGAGGCTTCGAGGGAGAAGCGGCAGAGGAGGTGGAGGACACGGTTTCCGAAGCGCCGGCCGAGGAGATACCAGGCGGAGTCCGCGAGGATGCAGGCGGCGATGACGACGGCGAGGGCTGTGGGGAGGTGAAGGCGGTGGGTGGCGGAGAGCGTACCCGCGGTGAGCAGGACGGGGATGGAGGGGATGGGGATGCCCATCTGCTCGACGAGCACCCAGGCGAAGAGGATCGCATAGGCGTGTGCGACGAAAAAATCGACGGCGATGGGCATGGGAGGGTGACCTCCTCTTCTGATGTGGATGGTACCCGATCCGATGCGGAGCGCGAGGAGATTTTACGTGCGGTGCGGGGCGGGTCTAGAAGTGGAGGACGAGGCCTGTGTTGACGGTGAGGAGGGAGATGTTGGGCGCGGTGCTGTCGGGTCCGCTGAGGTACCTGCCCTGGCCGGCGCCGATCTCGACGAGGCGGAGGTCGAGGTGGGGGAGGAAGGGGAGGTCGAGTCCGCCGAGGACCTCGTATGCGGCGAAGTCGGTGGTGTCGTTGGCGCGGAGGGTGGAAAGGGGGAGGCGGGTTCGGACCCAGCCACCCGAGGCCTGGAGGTAGGGCTTGAGTCCGATGAGGGGGACGTGGGCTCCGAGCTTGATGCCTGCGAGTGCGGTGTCCGCTCCGGGGGATCCGGCGGAGGAGGAGCCGCGGAGGTCGATGCCCAGGGAGAGGGGGCCGAGGGGAAGGACGGTGACGGTGAGGCCTCCGCCGAAGCCGCTATTCCAGTTGGAGCCGTAGGTGTAGCCGGCGTTGACGCCGGAGGCGTTGCCGTTGATGCTGTTGCCGGTGCGGACGCCGGAGTAGGTGCCGTAGAGGGAGAGCTGCGCGGAGGCCGGGTGCGAGGCGACGGCGAGGGGGAGCAGGGGGAGGAGGGCGGATACGAGGCGGCGCAGGGGGTTCATCGGGCGATCTCCGGGAGGGGCGTGCTGCATGCACCATACGACAGCCGGGCCCATGCGCAGGTTGCACATGGGCCCGGGCGTGGCGTTGCGTGCGGGGTTACTGGTTTGCGGCGCGGTCTAGGATGAGGGGCATCTCGACGAGGTGCTGGCCGATGAACCAGGACTGGAGCTCGTTGGGGCGGAGGATGTCGGAGACGACCATGTCGTTGGTGCCGTCGTCGCCGGCGTCGTCGGCGGCTTCCGCGATGTCGTGGCACTCTTCCATGATGAGTTTGTGGGCTTCGAGGAGGCGCGAGATCTGGACGGGGACCTCTTCCCTGCCGCGGGGCGGGTTGGGGATGCGTGCGAGCTCGCCGACGTCGTGTCCCATGGCGATGGAGATGCCGCCGAGGAGCTGGATGCGCTCGGCGATGGTGTCGACCATCTCGACCTGCTCGGCGAAGTGCTTATCGAAGAGGAGGTGGAGCTGGTAGAAGGTAGGTCCGGAGACCTGCCAGTGGTGTTTTTTGTACATGTCGCGGAGGGTGATGGAATCGGCGAGGAGCTGGTTGAGCTTGCCGACCATCTCTTTACGGACCTTGGCGGAGAGCCGGTGGGGCATGTCTTCGATGACGGAGCCGAAGGCCTGGATCTCTTTGGCCTGCGCGTGCCATTTGGGCGCGACGTTGGAGTGGGCTCCGGCGTTCTTCTTCAGTGTTGCTACAGCCATGTCGTTCACCTCAGCGAGATAGGGTGCTGGGTATACGATGCCCGCGGGGTGGGGTCCGATGGCTTGGGCATTCGGACATGACGAACACGTTCTTGCTGCAAGCTGCATCAGCCCATGATCATTGAAATGTAAGTATCTGGCGCCAGTTAAGTCTTGACGAGAACGCGATGGTGCTGATAGCGCCAGTCATGGGCTGGGGGGGTCTGGCCGCTTTGGCATGACACCGACGGGAAAGAGAGATGATGAAGTTCAAGGTAACTTGCCAGAATGGCGACCCATTCGGGTCGCCATTCGACAGTTGAGTTGACTCAGATTGGGTTAGAAGACATATGCGATTTTAATACGAATCTGTCGAGCAAGCTGGAATTGCTGCGGCATGCCGTACCGAGTTGCGAGATACAAATTTTCCTTGTTGGTCTCGCCGATGTAGTCGAAGTTCGTCATGAGGGTGTAGTAGTCGAACGTCGTCGCGTTGGCAGCCTTTGGCGCAACGGCGCTGCTTCCGTTTCCGATAGGAGTTTCATAGAAGGCAGTTACGGCGTGCTGGTTTAGCGCATTGAGGATGTTCATCTCAGCTCCGATTCTCCTGTTTTCGTGATCCTTGCTCACGGATACGTAGTGAGTGATGTTCAGATCAGTCTGCAGGTAGGCCGGTGTACGGCGGCCCTGAGAGATACCATTGCTGATAAAGTTCCCGGAAGCGTCGCGGCTGACGTTCACCCAGTTGCCCTGGTCCTCAACGAACTGGCAGCTGGATGTGGTGGATATGGTGGACCAACATGTCGAGACAGGCGTTCCCTGGTAGATTGTCTGGCTGAAGGCGAGCTGCGAGGTGCCAAGAGACCACCTCTGATGGAGGGAGCCGTACGCCCCGAAGGTATTCGGGCGGTCCGTAGGCAAGGGACCTCCGAAGGGTTTGCCGTGCGCTGTGAACTGCATCTGCGGCAGGTCGAAGGAGCGGTTGTTGTTGGGGCTGGTGCGGCCTCCCCCACCATCGGTGATGAACGTGGAGGTTAGACCGGGATAATTTCCGGTGAGTTTGCTGAGGGTGTAGAAGGCGCTAATGCTTCCTCGGGAGCTGTTCTTTGTGACGCGCAGCTCCAAGCCGTTGTAGTGACGGGTCGCCTTCGGCTGGACCGGGCAGCTTGGGCAGACGCCCTGGGCGTTGTCAAACTGGGAGGCCAGCGGACCGGGGACGGCGCTGACCAACTGGTCGGCCGCCCGGTGCAGCGGATCACCGTAGCCTGGTCCGGGATTGCCGATGTAGTAGACCGCGTCATTTACGGAGATATCCTCGATGGTGTTATCGAGGATCTTGCGTGCGTAGCGGGCGGTAAAGGAGAGTGTGGGACGGACTGCCCAATCGACGCCGACCACGTATTCGTGTTGCGACATGGGCTTCAGGTTGGGATCGACCTGCGGGTCTGCCGCGTCCTGGGTGTGTGCGCGGTAGTCCATGTTCTCGATGAAGCGGAAGCTCCCGCTTGCGATGCCAGAGCTGCTGGGCACTCCAGGCGCTGGGCCGCTCTTGGGGCAGGCGTGTCCGCCCGGGGCGGTTGGCTGGATGAGGGTGTAATCTGGCGAATCGAGAGCGTATGCGCAATCGTGCCAGTAGTCGCCGCCGAAGGAGCCGCGTGGCAGCGAGAACTTGACGATGTCGAAGAACTTGCCGTAGCTGCCGTATAGTTTCACCCTACCGTTGTGGAGCAGGTCATAAGCCGCGCCCACACGCGGTGCGACCTTGCTGGTCCATCCAAAGTTAATGGAGACAGGATCAGCGGGGTCGTAGGGGGGGAGGTACTCCTTATCGAAGCGGATGCCGGCGTTGATGGTCAGTCCGGTGCGGCCCAGCGTCCACGAATCCTGCCCGTAGAACGCATTGTTATTTCCGGTTACCTTGCCATTGGTATCCACACCGTCGGAGACGATGAAGTAGCCGTAGTCACCCTGGCAGGAGTTCAGTGCCGCGGACGGGGCGCCGGGATAAGCGGCTTTGTTCTGCGCGATGATGGTGTCGCAAGCGCTTGAACTGGTCTTCGTCGTGTAGGAGGTGCCGGGGTAGATCTGGGTATACGACGTGTTGAAACCCTGGAGGACATTCTCACCGGTATGGTAGAGCGCATAACCGACTTTGAACTCGTGGTTGCCATACCAGCCGGTCTTCAAGGTTGAGACATCGATATTGAATTGCTTACGGGTTAGAACATCGTAGAGAATCTGCTGGTTGGCTCCGAGGTTGGAGTAGCCCGTGGTCTGGCTCACGGACGATGGCACCGCGGTGCCGGTGAAAGAGCCAGGAGCGCTGCTAGACTGGAAGAGATATCGAGTGCCCACCGGCTTACCTATGTCGTGGGTGTCCTGGTAATAGTAGCCATAGCGGGCTGTGATCAGCGTCTTAGAGGTAAGAGTATAGTCGGCCCCGAAGGTATACAGGGACAGCGGATTTACGGTTCCGGTATCTGCGCGGATGGTCGTCGGGTCAGTGGATGAACTCGCATTGACCTGGCCGATGGCGCTATCGGGGTTAGGCAGCGAACCGACGGTACGGTTGTAGGAGTACTGCCAGCTTCCAAATAAACGGACTTTGCTGAACGGACTGTAGTCCAGGCGGGCGAGCCCGAAGTGGGTATCGGCGGTGCGATAGAAGGTGCGGGGCCCGGGGTTGAGTCCGGTGAAGGTGGCGGTACGGCGGATTCGGCTGAAGTTAGGGATATAGCTCGCGAACAGAAAGACCTTGTTTTGGAGCAGGGGGCCGCCGATTGTGAATCCGGGGTCTACTGAGCGGAAGTGGTCCTTCTTGGCAATGTAGAACTGCGCGGACTGCTCGCTACGAGTACCAGCAGCGGCCTTTGTTGTGGGATCGAGCCGAAGTCCGCAGGTGGTGTTGTAGAGGTTGGAGGTATTTGAGAAACCTGCGCTGGTGGAGATGGCGCCTGGGAAGTTGCACTGATCGTTTGCATTGAACGCGCTCGAGGCGTAGTAGGTAATGAGGGAGCCGTGCCATTTGCTGGATCCACGCTGCTGGATCACGTTGATCACCCCTCCGAGAGCACCGCCAAACTCGGCCTCGAAGCTGGAGCTCTTGACCTGCACGTCCTGGACGAACTCTATGGGAACATTGACACCGACACCGCCACCTACCACGGCGGTGATGTTCAGACCGTCAGAGGCGAATACGTTTTCGCCGTTGCTGGCGCCATCGATTTGGAATCCATTGAGGCGGTTGCTGTTTCCGCTCTGCAGCGGTTCCTGGCGGGCTCCGGGCGCGAAAGGAATGACTGACTGAAAGGAGCGGCCCTTGGGAATTGCCTGGAGCGTCTGGTTATCGATGGTGGTTTCGACTTTGCTTTGGGTGACATCCACCATGGCGACGGTAGAACTCACGTCGACGATCTGGGTTTCCGAGCCGAGGGCAAGCTTGATATTAAGAGTAGGCAGTTCGCCGGCGACGAGTGTGATGTTGTTTTGGGTCGCCTTCATGCCACCTCCGGCGATCGTCATAGAGTAGGCGCCCGGAGGGAGCGCATTGAAACGGTAGAAGCCGTGGCTATCGGACTTGGTGGTAGCTGGGGTGATCAACTTGTCACTTTTAACGGTGATGTCTGCGCCAGCCACTACTGCTCCTGTGGGATCAGTGACCGTGCCCTGAATCGCGGCGGTGGTCTCCTGCGCACAGGTGATGTGCGTTGAACTGATCAGGCAGATGCAAACTAACATCACTCGGACAAGTCTATTCATCGTTCCTCCAAAGAAGCTTTATGCTTAAAGCCACAAGCAATTTTGGGGCCTTTTGCGCGTCATTTTCAATAATGTGAAAACTTTAAGAAAGTCTCGCAAAAATGATAGTGGGGCTCGCGACAATGAGATGGCGTGACGCGGAATATATGGGAAACAATAGAAAACGCGCGGTAATTCCTGTAATCCGAACCCGCGAGTTGGTGCTCCAGACGTCAGCGGCGGATTTTTGCCCCTGATCCTGGCCGCTGGAGCTACTCTTGTGCACTTAGCTGAACTAAGTTGAGTCGTGCGACGAAGTTGGCAGGGCCCGCCGAGGTTTCCGGTATTCTCTCTGAGGTGAGACAACGGGCCGAGGCATACATCGAGGGATGCCGCCCCGGTCTCGGATGGGTGACGAGAAGGGGGGGGACGGCAGGGATGGCCATGCCATGCCGGTGCGCGGGGGCCGAGGTTCGGGGCCGGGTCAGGCGGTGGGGGGGTTCAGCGGGTGGAGGGGGAGGGGGCTCCGGGGGCGGGGCAGGGTGAGACGAGGGGTGCTTTGACGGCGATCTCGGGGGTGACGGAGAGGCCGGGGCGGAGGATGAAGTCGGCGTCGTCTTTGCGGAGGTCGATGAAGTCGATGCGCACGGGGATGCGCTGGACGACCTTGACGTAGTTGCCGGTGGCGTTCTCTGCGGGGAAGAGGGAGAGGCGGGAGCCGGTGGCTCCGCCGACCTGGGTGACGCGGCCGGCGAAGGTGCGTCCTCCGTAGGCATCGACCTTGATGGTGACCTGCTGGCAGGGGCGCATCCGGGCGAGCTGGGTCTCCTTGAAGTTGGCGGTGACCCAGAGGTCGGTGAGGGGGATGATGGTGAGGAGGTCCTGGCCTACGGCGAGGTTTCCGCCGACTTCGACGTTCTTCTTGTTGACGATTCCTGCGGAGGGGGCGGTGACGCGGGTGTAGGAGAGGTTGAGCTGGGCCTGGTGGACGCGTGCCTGGGCCTGCTGGACGGCGGCGGCGGCGGCGGCGGCGCGGGACTGCTCGACGCGGATCTGGCCGGGGGCGTTCTGCACGGACTGGCTGGCCTGGGCCTGGGCCTGGGCGAGGCGTGCGCGGGCGTTGGCGACGCCGTTCTGCTGGGCGAGGACGTTGGCCTGGGCCTCGGCTACGGCGGCGTTGGCTGCGTCGCGTGCGGCGAGGGCGGCGTCGTACTGCTGCTTCGAGATGACGTCGCGCTGGACGAGCGGGGTGTAGCGGTCGACGTCGTCCTGGGCCTTTTTGGCGTTGGCCTGGGCCTGGGCGACGCGTGCGTTGGCGGCCTCGACCTGCTTTTCGGCCTGTGCGATGAGGTCTCCGGTGGCGCGGACGTCGGTGCCGGAGGTGCTGACGGTGGTGCGGACGTTGGTCTGGGTGATGGGGATGTTGGCGGTGGCCTGGGTGTACTGGGCCTGGGCGCTGGCGAGGTCTGCCTGGGCCTGCTGGAGGGCGACCTGGTAGTCGGTGGGATCGATGTCGACGAGGAGCTGGCCGGCCTGGACCTGCTGGTTGTCGTCGACGTAGACCTTGACGACGTGTCCGGCGACGCGGGAGCTGACCTGGTAGATGTTGCCGTCGACCTGGGCGTCGTCGGTGTCTTCGGTGAAGGTGGAGTGCCAGTAGAAGAAGAGGGCGGCGAGCACGAGGAGGAGCACGACGCCGATGACGATGAACTTGCGGCGTGGGTTGGCTGGCTCTTTGGGCGCGTGGGCGGGTTCACCGGATGGGGTGACGATCTGGCGGTCGCCCTGGGGCGCTTCCTTCTCTGTTGCGGTGTCGGCCACGTTTACTTTCCTCCGAGATAGGTCTTGTAGCTGGACTGGGCCACGCCGAGGGCGCGGGCGAGCGATAACTTGGCGGTGTTGTGCTGGTAGAGCGCGCTGATGTACTGGTCGTTGGCCTGCTCGAGCTGGGTCTGTGCCTGGGAGACGGGCAGGTTGTCGGAGATGCCGGTGCGGAAGCGCTCCTGTGCCTCGGCGAGGGCTTCGGTGGCGAGCTCGACGTTGGACCTGGAGGCTTCGACGAGCTTCTGGGCGGACTGGATGTCGAGGATGGAGTTGCGGATGTCGGCGTTGACCTGCTGGATGCGGTCGGCGAGCTTGTCTTTGGCCTGGGCGTAGGCGGAGTTGGCGACTGCCTGCTGGCCTCGGGTGGAGGCGATCTGGAGGATGGGAGCTTCGACGCGGCCGGTGGCGGTGTAGGTGCTGTGGGAGTGGCCGGGGGTGGTGCCGAGGTCTCCGAAGTCTCCCGCGACCTTTGCCTGGGGGAGCTGGCTGGCCCAGGCTGCGGTCTTCTGGTTGCTTGCGGCTTCGAGCTGCTCGTTCTGGGCGGCGAGGTCCTTGCGATTCTTGAGGGCTTGCTCGAAGGCCTGGGCGGGGTCGAGGGAATCGAGTGGAGCGTAGGGTGCGGTGTCGGTGAGGCGGAAGGGCTGATCGAGCGGGAGGCCGATGACGCGGGCGAGGACGAGCTTGTCCTTGGCGAGCTGGTTCTGGGTGGAGATGAGGTTCTGCTGCTCGTTCTGGAGGTCGACCTGGGCGCGGAGGACGTCGAGGCGCGGGCTGATGCCGGCTTCGTGCGAGGCGGTGGCCTGGTCGAGGGAGACCTTGCTGGTGGCGAGCTCCGCGGTGACGGCGTCGATGCGGGCCTGGTCCGCGATGCAGAGGAGGTAGGCGTTGCCTACGGTGAGGACGACCATGTCGCGGGCGTCTTCGGCGGAGAGCTGGGCGGCGCGGAAGTTGTGGCGGGCGGCGAGGTAGTTCTCGAGCGCGGGGACGTTGACGAGGTTCTGGGTGAGGTAGGCGCGGAAGTCGACCACCTGGAAGGGACCGACGATGGGCTTGACGCCGGGGAACTTGATGCCGAAGGCGGCGAGGTTGACCTGCTCGACCTCAATGGATGCGTCGCCGGTGACGGTGGGCAGGAGGGCCTGGAGCTGCTCGAGCTGCTGCCCGCGGGCGTTGCCCTGATTGGTGGACTGGAGGAGGATGCCGAGGTTGGTGCGGAGGCCGCGCCGGATGGCGTCGTCGAGCGGGAGATCGAGGAGCTGCCCGGTGGACCTGCCTTCGAGGACGGAGCCGTGGAAGGAGTCCTGCGTGGGCACGGCGGGGTTGACGCCGCTCGGCGCGGAGAGCTGCTGGATGCCGCCTTCGATGACCTGGGCCTGGGCGGGCGTGGTCGCTCCGGTGGGGGGGTTGGCGGAGGCAGCGCCGGGGGCCTGGGCGAGGAGAGCGGGGGCAAGGAGAGCGGGGGCAAGGAGAGCGGCGGGGAGGAGACTGGCGGCGAGGGACAGGAGCGCGCACCGCCGGCCGGACGCAGGGCTTCGGCGGCGCAGCAGATGGGACGCTGGGGTGCTGTGGGTCATTGCCTGGATGGTACCTGCCTGTCGGTAGGGAGTGCTTCCCGGTCGTGTTCAGGGAGAGTGTGCTTTCGAACGGTTGGATGCTTGGCGGGCTCGGAAGAATGCAAAAAGTGCAGCGGTACTCCCATCCGCAGGAAGGAGATAGACTGCTGGGGACGAGTGGCCAGGGGGAGCGGGATGAGCAGAGAGATCGGGGTTGGGGTGATCGGGTACGGGCTGGGCGGGCGGGTGTTCCACGCGCCGTTCGTGAGTGCGGTTCCGGGGCTGCGGCTGAAGACGATTGTGACCAGCAAGGCGCAGGAGGCGGGCGCGGCGTATCCCGGGGTGCAGGTTGTGCCTGCGGTGGAGGAGCTGCTGGAGGATCCGGGAGTGGAGCTGGTGGTGGTGTCGACGCCGAACGAGACGCACTTCCGGATGGCGCTGGCTGCGCTGAACGCGGGCAAGCACGTGGTGATCGACAAGCCGTTCTCGGCGACCAGCGAGGAGGCGGCAGAGCTTGGCGCGGCGGCGCGGGGCAAGGGGCTGCTGGTGGTGCCGTTCCACAACCGGCGCTGGGATGGCGACTTCCTGACGGTGCGGAAGCTGCTCGGCGAGGGTGCGGTGGGGCGGCTGGTGACGTTCGAGTCGCACTTCGACCGCTTTCGGCCGATGCCGCGGGAGAACACGTGGAAGGAGGCGGAGAATCCGGCGAACGGGATGTTGTTCGATCTGGGGCCGCACCTGGTGGACCAGTGCCTGGCGCTGTTCGGGGTTCCGGAGACGCTGACGGCGAGTGTGCGGGCGGATCGCGACCGGACGGAGATCGAGGACGCGTTCGACATCGTGCTGGGCTACACGGTGGGCGGCAAGGGGCTGCTGGCGCACTGCCGGACGAGCTACCTGGCGTGCGACAACGGGCCGCGCTTCCTGCTGCATGGGACGCGGGGAAGCTTTCGCAAGCATGGGCTGGATCCCCAGGAGCCGCACCTGGTGAGCGGGGCGAAGGTGCCGCCGATGGGGTCGGATGCGGTGTGGCTGGAGGAGCGGGAGTCGGCGTGGGGCACGCTGACGGTGGCGCCTGAGCCGGCGGATCCGGGGATGCTGGTGACGCGTCAGGTGAAGACGGAGCGGGGGGATTACCGGGGATTTTATGCGAACGTGCGGGACGCGGTGCTGGGCACGGCGGAGCTCGCGGTGACGCCGGAGGATGGGTACCGGGTGATTCGGCTGCTGGAGCTGGCGCGGGTGAGCTCGGAGAAGGGCTGCACGGTGCGGGTGGAGCTGTAGGGTGTCGCGCGAGGGACGCGATGGGGTGGAGGTTGGGGGCGAGGAGCGTGGCGCTATTGGCCGTAGGTGGCGGAGGGGCCGTGCTTGCGGAAGTAGTGGCGGTCGAGCAGGGCCTGGGTGACGACGTTGCGCTCGGACGTGAGGGTGAGGGTCCGGTAGGCCATGCGGGCTACGGCTTCGAGGACGACGGCGTTGTGGGCGGCGTCGTGCGGGGCTACGTTGATGAGATATATTCGGGTTCAACAATGGGGCCAATACACTTCTATCTGCAATACCTTGATG
>JALYIA010000144.1 GCA_030776065.1 Acidobacteriota bacterium | reverse complement strand
CCCGCGCACCGCAGGCGCCCGACCGCCGCGCGCTCCTGGTCGCCCTTGCCGCCGCCGTCATCCTGCTCGACCGCCTGTCCAAGAACTGGATCATCGCCCACGTCCGTCCCGGCTCCGCCATCTCGCTCATCCCCGGCGTCTTCCGGATCACCCACGTGCTCAACACCGGCGCCGCCTTCTCGCTGCTCGAAAACCTGCCGCCGGACACGGTTCGTCTCGGCCTGATCGCCTTCTCCGTCCTCGCTGTCCTGCTCGTCTTCGCCATGCTCTGGCGCACCGGCCGCCAGCTCACGCCCACCTCCGCCGCCCTCGCGCTCATCCTCGGCGGAGCCCTCGGCAACCTGTACGACCGCGTCCGTTTCCACCACGTGGTCGACTTCCTCGAAGTCCACATCGTCCACTACCACTGGCCCGACTTCAACGTAGCCGACTCCGCCATCGTCGTCGGCGCCTGCCTTCTGCTGATCGAAATCTTCCGCCCGCAACCCGCCACATCAACGGAAGCCGCGCACATCGACCACACCGCCGCACGCTGACCCGATACGATTCGCATTCCACCGCCACTTATCCGACAATGGAGAGTGGCCACAACGCAGGAAACGTCCGACATCCTCCCCGGTTCCGCTCCGCCCGCGCCGACTGACGCGCCCGCACTCACCAGTGGACGCATCGCCGCGCCCGATCACATCACCATCCGCGGCGCACGCACCCACAACCTCAAGGGCGTGGACGTCGACATCCCGCACAATGCCCTCACCGTAGTCTCCGGCGTCAGCGGCTCCGGCAAGTCGTCGCTCGCGTTCGACACCGTCTACGCCGAGGGCCAGCGCCGCTACGTCGAATCGCTCTCCGCCTACGCGCGCCAGTTCCTGGAACGCATCGAGAAGCCCGACGTCGACCACATCGACGGCCTTGCACCGGCCATCGCCATCAAGCAGAAGAACCAGACCCGCAACCCGCGCTCCACCGTCGCAACCGCCACCGAGATCTACGACTACCTCCGCCTGCTCTACGCCCGCTGCGGCACCGTCACCTGCCTCCACTGCGGCGGCACCGTCCGCCGCGACACCGTGGACGAGATCGTCGCCACACTGCTTGCGCTGCCCGAAGGAACACGCACCTACGCGCTCTTCCCCATCGAGCGCGCCGAGATCAGGCTCGAGCCGCTGCACGACGCCACACCGGCAGAGGCGCCCGTCGCACCCGCACCGAAGCCGAAGAAGCCCGCCACGCGGAAGACCGCTCCGTCGGCGGCCTCCGCGCCCGGCCTGTCGATCACGGACGCCCTGAAGGACCGCCTGGGCGAACTCCGCCGGCGCGGCTACAACCGCCTCTTCCAGGCCACGCAGAACTCTGGTGCTGCCGGAAAGATCGTTGAGTTCTCCACGCCGGAGTCGCTGCTCGAAGTGGACTTCCAGGCCGCCGCAGGCGCAGCGCTGCCCCTCTGCGTGCTGATCGACCGCCTCTCCATCGGGCCCGACGTCCGCGCCCGCATCGTCGATGCGATCGAGACCGGCTACCGCGAATCCGGAGAAGTGCAGTTCCGCACCGTACCGCGCGACGGCGAAGGCGAGCCCAGGATCCTGCGCTTCTCCGCCGCGTTCGAGTGCTCCTCCTGCCACCGCGCCTACCGCGAGCCCGAGCCGCGGCTGTTCTCCTTCAACAACCCCTACGGCGCCTGTCCGCGCTGCCAGGGCTTCGGCAACACCATCGACTTCGATCCGGACCTGATCGTGCCCGACCGCTCCAAGACGCTCGCCCAAGGCGCCATCGCCCCATGGACCACGGCAAAGTATAGACCGCCCCACGGGGAGATGATCCGCTTCGCCCGGTCTGCCGGCATCCCGACCGACGTACCCTGGTATGACCTGAGCGACGGCCAGCGACAGACGATCTGGGACGGCGGCGGCGCCTACCCGGGAATCCGCGGCTTCTTCGCCGAGCTCGACCGCAAGAAGTACAAGCTGCACGTCCGGGTCTTTCTGTCGAAGTACCGCGGCTACGCAAGCTGTCCGGACTGCCGCGGACAGCGGCTTCGCGCCGAGGCCCGCGCTGTGCTGATCCGGTCGGGCAGCCGGCCTGCGAGGAACATCTGCGAGGTCTCCGCCCTCACCATCATGGAGGCGCGGACCTTCTTCGACGAGCTGCAGCTCTCGCGGTCGCAGACCGAGATCGCAGGCAAGATCCTCGAAGAGGTGCGCCAGCGGGTCGGCTTCCTCCACGAGGTGGGGCTCGACTACCTCACGCTCGATCGGCTCTCCTCGACGCTCTCCGGCGGCGAATCGCAGCGCATCCAGCTCGCAACGTCGCTGGGTTCGCGGCTGGTCGGCGCGCTGTACGTGCTCGACGAACCCTCCATCGGGCTGCACACGCGCGACACGGCCAAGCTGATCCGCATCCTGCACGAGCTGCGCGATCTCGGCAACACGATCCTGGTCGTCGAACACGATCCCGACGTCATCCGCGCGGCGGACCACCTGCTCGATCTCGGTCCGGGCGCGGGCGAGCTGGGCGGACAGCTTCTGGCTTCGGGCACGGTTCCCGAGGTTGCGAACGACCCGAGATCGATCACCGGCAGGTACCTCTCGGGACGGCTGACCATTCCGGTCCCGAAGCAGCGCCGCGAGCCCGGCCGCGAACGTCTGCGGCTCACCGGCGCGCGCATCCACAATCTGCGCGGGGTCGATGTCGAGATACCGCTGAACCTGCTCTGCTGCATCACAGGCGTCTCCGGCTCGGGCAAGTCCACGCTGGTCCACCAGGTGCTCTATCGCGCGCTGACGCAGGCTCTGCATCGCGAAGAAGACGCAGCCCGGCCCGAGCCCACGCATCTGTTCCGGGAGCTCATCGGCACGCAGCACCTGAACGATGTGATCCTCGTCGACCAGTCGCCGATCGGACGCACGCCGCGATCGAATCCGGTGACGTACATCAAGGCCTTCGACGACATCCGCGCGCTGTTCGCCGCGCAGCCCGATGCCAAGCGCAGGAACCTCTCCGCGGGCAGCTTCTCCTTCAACGTCCCCGGAGGCCGGTGCGACACCTGCGAAGGCGACGGCACGGTGACCGTGGAGATGCAGTTCCTCGCCGACGTCGAGCTTCCCTGCGAGGAGTGCAACGGCACCCGTTACAAGCCCACACTGCTCGAGATCAAGTACAAGGGCCGCACCATCCACGACGTGCTGAACATGACGGTGAAGGAGGCGCTGGTCTGCTTCGCCGGGCTGCCGAGGATCATGGACAAGCTCTACGTGCTCGACGAGGTCGGGCTCGGCTATGTGCGTCTCGGCCAGTCCGCGACGACGCTCTCCGGCGGAGAGGCGCAGCGGGTCAAGCTCGCCGCGCACCTTGCGACCGCGCGCTCGTCCGCACCCAGGTCCGGCGCAAACGACGCCGCCGCGAAGGCGCGCTCGCGGACGCTCTACATCCTCGACGAACCGACCACGGGGCTGCACTTCGACGATGTGCAGAAGCTACTCGCCGCGTTCCGCAAGCTGATCGAAGGGGGCGGTTCCCTGCTCGTGATCGAACACAACCTGGACGTGATCAAGTCCGCCGACTGGGTGATCGATATGGGACCCGACGGCGGAGACGCAGGCGGACAGGTGGTTGCGATCGGGACGCCGGAGGAGATCGCCACGAACCCGGCATCTCGCACCGGCTTCTATCTCGCCGACGTGCTTGCGGGGCGGACTCACTCCTCCGGCTGAAGCATCCTTTGCAGCCCGTGGGCGAACACCTCCGGGTCGGGGAGCAGGCTCAACACGGCCCGGTTCGGCTCGTGCATGCCGTAGAACGCGCCCGGATGCACGACGACGCCGCGTTCGCGAACGAGCCGCTCCGCGCAGGCGGGCGAGCCGCCGCAGCCGGGCAGCGAGACGACGGC
>JALYIA010000143.1 GCA_030776065.1 Acidobacteriota bacterium | reverse complement strand
GCGTGGGGTAGGCTGGGGAGATGGCGAAGGCGGGGACGGCGGCGAGGCGGATTGGGGTCCATGTGGGGACGGCGGGCGGGTGCTGGACGTCGGTGGCGCGGGCGGCGGAGGCGGGGGCGAATACGTTTCAGTTCTTCTCGTCGAGTCCGCGGATGTGGCGAGCGGGGGCGGTGAAGCCGGAGGAGGCGCGGAGGATGCGGGAGGAGCGGGCGCGGCTTGGGGTGGGGCCGGTGTCGATTCATGCGAGTTATCTGATCAATTTGTGCAGCCAGACGGAGGCGGTGCGGGCGAACTCGATTGCTGGGTTTCGCGGGGAGGTGGAGCGTGCGCTGGCGCTGGGGGCGGAGTACCTGGTGCTGCATCCGGGGAGCTGGAAGGGGCTGACGCGGGATGACGGGCTGCGGCTGGCGGCGGAGTCGATTGAGGCGGCGGTGGGTTCCGTGGACCTGGCGCGAAGCGGTGGGGTGCGGTGGCAGGATGCGGAGTTCCGGGTGTTGATCGAGAACACGGCTGGGGCGGAGTTTTCGCTGGGGGGGAAGCTGGAGCAGGTGGCGGAGCTGGTGGAGTGTCTGCGGCCGTGTGTGCCGGTGGGGGTGTGTCTGGATACGTGCCATGTGCATGTGGCGGGGTACGACATGGTGAGCGAGGACGGGTACCTGGAGACGATGCTGCTGGTGCGGGACACGGTGGGGTTCGAGGGCGTGAAGGTGTGGCACTGCAACGATGCGAAGGCGGGGATGGGAAGCAGGCTGGACCGGCATGAGCATATCGGGGAGGGAACGATCGGGGCGGCGGCGTTCAAGCGGCTGCTGCAGGACGAGCGGTTTGCGCACTGTGCGTTTATTGCGGAGACGCCGGTGGACAATCCTGGCGATGAGGCGAGGAATGTGGGTGTGCTGCGGGCGCTGGCGGCGGGGTAGGGCAAGAGCGAACCACAGAGGACACGGAGGGGTACGGAGAGAGCACGGAGAGAGTCGGTGGGAGGGTGCGGGGTATGCATGGGGGAACGCCGGCTCGTCGGCTGCGATTCGTGTTGTGTGGGCGGATAGGGTTGTGGGTTATCCCGTCGAGCAGCGGGCCCGTTTTCGATTGACCGGCTGAGGCGGCGCGGGGAATACTGCGTGTATTCCTTGGGAGGAGCTCGGTATGCTGCGGAAGTGTGCGGTCGTGGTGTGGTTCGTGGCTTTGGCGGCGTGTGCGGCGGCGGGGCAGCAGGCGGCGGGTGTGGGAGGGCCGGAGGTGCTGGCCAACGGAGGGCTGCTGCATACGCTTGAGGCTGCGCCGGTGGTGGGCGCGCCGTACTCGGCGGTGCAGGTGTCGGAGCTGGTGCAGACGCTTTCGGACGGGACCAAGATTCACAAGGGGCCGGGTGCAGGGCACGCGGTGATGCGGGACTCTGCCGGACGGGTGCGGGTGGAGAGGCGGCTGACCAAGGCGGCGAATGGGGACCCCGGAGTTGTGATGGTGTTTGTGCTGGACCCGGTGGACCACAAGTTGACGACCTGGGCGGTGGGCGGCAAGGGAGAGAAGACGGCGATGGAGATCAAGCTCCCCGCGGCCAAGGTGGGCGGGCAGATGGCGCCGGCGCCGGCGCAGACCCAGGGGAATTCGGGCAAGCTGAAGCCGGCGGTGAGTGTAGAGACGCTGGCGCCGGAGATGCTGGACGGTCTGCCGGTGGATCCGGTGAAGACGACGACGGTGATTCCGGCGGGCCGGGTGGGAAACGAGACGCCGATCACGCGGGTGCATGAGACGTGGACCTCGCCTGACATGAAGCTGATTGTGAAGGAGGAGTGGATCGATCCGCGGACGGGCGATCTGACGGTGTGGTTGAAGAGCTTTTCGCGCGCAGAGCCGGACGCGGCGATGTTTCGGGCGCCGGCCGGGTACAAGGTGAAGAGCATGAAGGAGACGCTCGAGGAGCTGCAGCAGAAGCTGGCGGAGGCGCAGGGCCAGATGTAGCGGCTGCGAGGGAGGGTGCGGGCGTGTTCTTTACAATGGAGGGATGGCGGAGAGTGTAACGAACGAGGCGGTTGCGGCGCGGTACAGCCCGGCGGAGATTGAGCCGAAGTGGCAGGCGCGGTGGGATGCGGATCCGGCGCTGTATGCGGCTGAGGCGCACACGGGCGCAGGTGGGGAGAAGCCGAAGTTTTATTGCCTGGAGATGCTGCCGTATCCGAGCGGGCAGCTGCACATGGGGCATGTGCGGAACTATGCGATCGGCGATGCGCTGGCGCGGTTCATGTGGATGCGCGGGTACAACGTGCTCCATCCGATGGGGTGGGATGCGTTCGGTCTGCCGGCGGAGAATGCGGCGCTGAAGAACAACACGCCTCCGCGGGAGTGGACGCTCGCGAATATTGCGGCGATGCGGAAGCAGATGCGCCGGATGGGGTTGAGCTACGACTGGACGACGGAGGTGACGACGTGCCTGCCGGAGTACTACCGGTGGAACCAGTGGTTCTTTCTGAAGATGTACGAGCGTGGGCTGGCGTATCGGAAGAAGAGCAAGGTGAACTGGTGTCCGGAGTGCCGGACGGTGCTGGCGAACGAGCAGGTGATCGATGGGCGGTGCTGGCGGCACGAGGATACGCCTGTCGAGCAGCGGGATCTGACGCAGTGGTTTCTGCGGATCACGGCGTATGCGGATGAGCTGCTGCGCGAGCTGGGGACGATGGAGGGGTGGCCGGAGAAGGTCCGCACGATGCAGCGGAACTGGATCGGGCGGAGCGAGGGGACGGTGGTGGACTTCGCGATGGAGCAGGGCTCAGGGTACGGGATTGAGTCTCCAGGAGACGAGGCTGGGCGGAAGATTTCCGTGTTCACGACTCGGGTGGATACGATCTTCGGGGCGACGAGTGTGCAGGTGGCTCCGGAGCACGCGGTGGCGAAGGCGCTGGCGGCGGAGGATGGGCGTCTGGCGGGGCAGATCGAGGAGATGCTGGCGCAGCAGAAGGCGGCGCGCGAGGCGGGGGACCTCGGCGCGATCGAGAAGCATGGTGTGGATACGGGGCGGTTTGCGGTGAATCCGTTCAACGGCGAACGTGTGCCTGTGTGGGTTGCAAATTATATTCTGGCAGATTATGGCACGGGCGCGATTATGAGCGTGCCTGCGCATGACGAGCGGGACTTCGAGTTTGCGGCGAAGTATGGGCTGCCGGTGAAGCGGGTGGTGGCGCCGATCGTACACGGGCACGGGCAGGGGCGAGATACAGGGGTGCTTCGTTCCGCTCAGGATGACGGCATTTCTGCGGGGGAGCGGGCTGGGGGCGCGTCTGGGGCGGGGGAGCTGCCGTATCTGGCGGAGG
>JALYIA010000142.1 GCA_030776065.1 Acidobacteriota bacterium | reverse complement strand
GCCTCGGGGCACCCCCGAGGCCTTCTCGTCTACCCCAAACCCCAAACCTCAAACCTCAAACCCCAAAACCTCAAAACCTCAAACCCGGGAAACCCAAGCCCCAAACCCGAACCCAAACCCAACGCTCCTACCCCAGCCTCCCCTTTGTCATTCCCGAAGGGAATCCGCTGTTGCTCTTCCCAAACCCATAACGCCAAACGAATCCAATATTTAGCCAAAAACTCAACAGAAAGCACTCCCATCCCCAGCCTAACCCATGCCTTTTCTTATATTTGCCAACAACCAGCATAGAATCTTATATTTAGCCAACCAGCCAAGCGCAACTATAAGTAACCAGTAGACTTATCGCCACCCCCCCAGGGGGGGTGGGGGGTCACCCAAGCCGCGCCCGAGCCTCTCGCAGCGCCTGGTTCACCCGTCCACGCGCCGTTCCACCGGCAACGTCATGGCAGTCCACCGTGCTGTCGAGCGAGATCGCCCGAAAGAAGTCCGCACCGAAGTGCTCCGACAGTCGCTGCAGCTCCGCCAGCGGAAGTTCGTTGAGCTCCTGCGCACCCCGTCCCGCGCCCGCCTTGCTCAGCCCCAGGCGCACCGCCTTGCCGACGATCTCGTGCGCCGTGCGGAACGGCACGCCTTTGCTTGAAAGATACGTCGCGGCGGCCATCGCGTTCAGGTAGCCCGTCGTCGAGGCGGCCTGCATGCCCGCCGTCCGGAACACCAGAGCGCGCGCAAAATTCGGCAGCACCGAGAGCAGCCCGGCCAGCGTATCGGCGATATCAAACACCTGTTCCTGCCCCTCCTGGAGGTCCTTGTTGTACGCAAGCGGAAGCCCCTTCACCAGCGTGCTCAGCGCGGTGCTCGCACCCAGCAGCCGGGCGGATTTGCCGCGTGCCAGCTCCGTCAGATCCGGGTTCTTCTTCTGCGGCATCGCGGAGGAGCCAGTCGAGAACGCCTCCGGCAGCTCGACGAACCCGAACTCCGCCGTGGCGTACAGCGTAATCTCCTCCGCAAACCGCGAGATGTGCAGCCCAAGCGTCGACGCGGCCTGCGCGAAGTCCAGCAGGAAGTCCCGGTCGCTCGTCGCGTCCATCGAGTTCGCCGTGGGAGCCGTGAACCCAAGCTCCTTCGCCGCGATCGTCCGGTCAAGCCCCAGCGTCGCGCCCGCAATTGCGCCCGAGCCCAGCGGACAGAAGTTCATCCGCGCCCGCGCGTCGGTGAACCGCGACAGGTCGCGCTCCAGCATCGCGACGTACGCCAGCAGCCAATGCGCAATCAGCACCGGCTCAGCCCGCTGCAGGTGCGTGTACCCCGGCATCACCGCCTCGCCCGTCTGCTCGGCAAGCGTCAGCAGCGCATCGATCCACGCCCGCAGCCCGGCCAGCGTGTCATCGATCGCCGCGCGCACAAACAACCGCATGTCGGTCGCGATCTGCTCGTTGCGCGACCGCCCCGTATGCAGCTTCAATGCCAGCGGCCCGATCAGCGCCTGCAGCTGGAGCTCCGCAAAGTGGTGAACGTCCTCCGCCGCCGGAGTCGACGCGACGATCAGGTGGCCGAACTCCCGCAGGTTCTCCGGGATCCCCGACCGCTCCCGCATCGGGATCGACGTCGTCTCCTCCGAGGCCTGCTGCATCGTCTCCGGCACAATCTCGTCCAGACCGTCCAGCATCTCGCTCAGCTCCTCCGCCGTCAGCACGCCTGCAGCCGCGATCGCCCGCGCATGCGCCTTCGACGCGGCAACCTCATGCGGCAGCAGCCTCCAGTCGAACGGAAAGCTGCGCTGCCACTGCTCGAACACGCGATCCAGAGGCTCACGAAACCGCCCCGACCACATCTTGCCCGCAGCTTGTTCCGGGGTAGACATCAATCCTGTTCGCTCCCGCTGTTGAGGTGCGGCATCTCAGATCCTTTGCTCAGCGTCAGCAGTCCGGTCCGAGCGTACGTCATCAGCTTCGCCCGCGTGTCCGTGATGTCCAGGTTGCGCATCGTCAGCTGCCCGATCCGATCCCTCGGCGAAAACGTCGACTCCGTCTTCTCCATGCTCAGCCGCTCCGGCTGGAACGTCAGATTCTCCGACTCGGTATTCAGGATCGAATAGTCGTTGCCCCGTCGCAACTCAATCGTAACCTCTCCGGTTACAGGTTTGGCGATCCAGCGCTGCGCGGCCTCGCGCAGCATGATCGCCTGCGGATCGAACCAGCGCCCCTGGTACAGCAGCCGCCCCAGCTTGCGCCCGTTGTCCCGATACTGCTCCATCGTATCCTCGTTGTGGATCCCCGTAATCAGCCGCTCATACGCGATAAACAGCAGCGCCAACCCGGGAGCCTCGTAGATACCGCGGCTCTTGGCCTCGATGATCCGGTTCTCGATCTGGTCGCTCATACCCAGGCCATGCCGCCCGCCGATCCGGTTGGCCTCCAGCATCAGCTCCACCACGTCCGGGAACTCCCTCCCATTCAGCGCCACGGGAGATCCCTCCGCAAACCGCACCACCACCTCTTCGCGCTTGACCTCCGCATCGTCGCGCCAAAAGGCCGTGCCCATGATCGGCGCGACGATCTTCATCGACGAAGACAGCAGCTCCAGGTCCTTCGCCTCATGCGTCGCCCCAAGGATGTTCGAGTCTGTCGAATACGCCTTCTCCGACGACATCTTGTACGCGAAGCCCGCCCGCGCCATGAAGGCAGACATCTCCGCGCGCCCGCCCAGCTCCTCGATGAACGCCGCGTCCAGCCAGGGCTTGTACACCTTCAGCTCCGGGTTCACGAGCAGTCCGTACCGGTAGAAGCGTTCGATGTCGTTGCCCTTGAACGTCGATCCGTCGCCCCAGATGTTGACGTCGTCTTCCTTCATCGCCGTTACCAGCATCGTTCCCGTAACCGCCCGGCCGATCGGCGTCGTGTTGAAGTACGCGACGCCCGCGGTCGTGATGTGGAACGCGCCCGCCTGCAGCGCGGCGATTCCTTCGCGGACGAGCGGCCCGCGGCAGTCGATCAGGCGTGCCTTCTCCGCGCCGTACTCGAGCGCCTTGCGCGGAATCTCATCGTAGTCCGCTTCGTCCGGCTGGCCCAGGTTCGCGGTGTACGCGTACGGCAGCGCGCCCTTCTGCTTCATCCAGTGCAGCGCGGCCGAGGTGTCGAGCCCGCCCGAGAAGGCGATGCCAACCTTCCGGCCGACCGGCAGAGATTCGAGAATTACGGACATGGCTTGTCTTTCCTGAACGGGGTTCAGCCCGTGGTGCGTTTGCGGGATTGCGTGCTGCGTTCGCGCGAGTTGGGGATGCGCTTCGCGCCGCCGAGCAGCATCAGCAGCAGCGCCTTCTGGGCATGCATCCGGTTCTCCGCCTGGTCGAAGACCACCGACTGCGGTCCGTCGAGGACCGCATCCGTCACCTCAGCATTGCGATGCGCCGGCAGGCAATGCATGAAGACGGCATCCGGCTGCGCCTGCGCCATCAGCTCTTCGTTCACCTGGTACGGCTTGAAGATGGGCGCGCGCTTGGTGGCCTCGTGTTCGAATCCCATCGACGTGCAGACGTCCGTATACACCGCGTCGGCTTCGGTCACCGCCTTTACGGGATCGTTGGTCAGCGTGATGGAGCCGCCGGTCAGCTCCGCGAGTTCGATCGCCTTGTGGATCATGTCGAGCTTTGGCGCAAAGCCCTTGGGCGTCGCCACCGTCACGTGTACACCCAGCAGCGCGCCCGCCAGCATCAGCGAGTGGCAGACGTTGTTTCCGTCGCCGACGTACGTGAACCGAAGACTCTGAAGCGAGCCGAAGCGCTCTTCCAGCGTGAAGAAGTCCGCGATGGCCTGGCACGGATGCTCGAGGTCCGACAGCGCATTGATCACAGGCACGCGCGAACACGCAGCCGTCTCCGTAATGGTCTCGTGCGAGTAGGTGCGGAGCACGATCACCGACATCCACCGTTCGACATTGTGCGCCATATCCGCCAGGCTCTCGCGTTCGCCGAGCGGAGACTGCGTCTGGTCGACAAAGATGGCGTTGCCGCCCAGGGTGTTGATGGCCGCTTCGAACGTCAGCCGCGTCCGCAGCGAAGCCTTCTCGAAGAACATCACCATCTGCCGCGCGTCCAGAGCATGGCGAAAGTCCGACGGCTGGTTCTTGACCGCGTGCGCCAGCTCCATGATCGCGGCCATCTCCTCCACCGTAAGGTCCGCGATGGAGCAGAGATCGCGGCCGCAGAGCCGCTTGGAGGCTTCGGCGAAGGCTACATCGGACTGGATGCCGAGTGTCACGCCGGGCTTCGGCCCGGTGCTCTCGGCGGGGTTCATCGTGATGGTTTTAGCGCCCATGGGCAATCTCTCCTGCTGCCGGCACGGAGCCGGCGAAGACTTCGGGGTTCGCACTGCGATGGAGGATCTCGTCCAGCGCATGGATCGTCGTGTCCACGTGGCCTGGCTCGAGGATGTAGGGAGGAAGAAAGCGCAGCACCGTCTCGCTGGTTCGGTTCAGGATGATGCGCTGCGCCATCATCTCGCGCGCAACCTGCGCAGCCATCTCGGCCGAGTCAAGCTCGACCCCGATCATCAGGCCCGCTCCACGGACGTCCCTGATGGCGGGGTAGCGTAGCTGCAGCTCCGCAAGCCGGCGCCGGAAGTAGCCGCCCACCTCGCGAACGTGCGCGAGCAGGTTTGTCTGCTTGATCGTGTCGATCACGGCAATGGCAACCGCACAGGCGAGCGGGTTGCCGCCAAACGTCGTCCCGTGCATTCCGGGTGTGACCGCGCGCGCCGCCTCATCCGTGCAGAGCATGGCGCCCATCGGCAGACCGTTCGCGATGGGTTTGGCCAGAGTCACCACGTCGGGCTGAATGCCGTAGTGCTGGTAGGCAAACCACTCGCCGGTGCGGCCCATGCCGGACTGGATCTCATCGGCCAGCAGCAGCGCGCCGGTCGAGTCGCACAGCTCGCGCACCGCCGCAAAGAACTCCGGCGAGACAGGGTGAATGCCGCCCTCGCCCTGGATCGCCTCGATGCACACCCCGCAGACCTCGGCCGAGAATCTGGCACGCAGATCGTCGATATCGTTGAACCGGACGAAATCCACATCCGGCATCACGGGGGCGAACGGCTCGCGGTACTTCGCCTTGTGCGTCGTCGCGACCGACCCCATGCTGCGGCCGTGGAAGGAGTGTTCGAGCGCCAGAAAGCGTGTGCCGATCGAGCGGCCCTCCGCCCGCAGCAGGCCCGCGTGGGCGCGGGCGAGCTTGAGTGCGGCCTCCCACGCCTCCGTGCCGGAGTTGCACAGGAAGACGCGGTCAAGGCCGGAGATCTCGGTGAGCCGGAGCGCGAGTTCCGCCGTATGCTCGTTGAAGAACAGGTTCGAGGTATGGATCAGCCGCGTGGACTGCGCCTGGATCGCCGCCGCGACTTCGGGGTGTCCGTACCCGAGCGCGCAGACGCCGATGCCGCTCAGCAGATCGAGGTACTCGTTGCCCTCGGCATCCACCAGATGCACACCGTGCCCGCCCAGCAGCAGCAGCGGGTTGCGATCGTAGGTTTGCAGCAGAAGTCTGCGCTCCGCTGTTTGAATCGACTCCAGTGATGCGCTCATGCGACCATGACCTCCGTCCCATCGTTGACCCGCGTCGTGCAGAGGTCCGGCAGCAGGCGCGCCGCCTCCGCAGGAAGAATCCGTACGCGCTTCACACCGTGCATCAGCGCCTCCCGGCAGGCATTCAGCTTGGGCAGCATGCCGCCCGAGACCACCGCCTGCCGCTCCAGCTCCGGGATCTGCTTCAACGTCAGCCAGCGCATCACCTGCCCGTCGGCTCCTTTGACACCCGGAACGTCCGTCAGGAAGACCAGCGCGTCGGCCTTTGTGCTCACGGCGCAGGCCGCGGCCATCTCGTCCGCGTTGATGTTGTAGTACTCGCCGTCGAAGCCGAGCGCGATGGACGAGATCACAGGCACGGCGTCCATCTTCCAGATCGCTTCGAGCCAACGGGGATCGGTCGCCGCGATCTCGCCCACAAAGCCCAGGTCCGGGTTGGTCTTCTTCTTGCGCGCGCGGAAGACATGGCCGTCTCCGCCCGAGAGCCCCATCGCGGCCTGCCCGTGCGTGCCGAGCGAGGCGACCAGGCTCTTGTTGACTCGTCCGGCGAGCACCATCAGCGCTGCGTCGCGCGTCTCCGCATCGGTCACACGCAGCCCGGAGATGAACTCGCTCTTCTTGCCCATCTGCGCAAGCGTCTTCGTCAGCTGCACGCCGCCGCCATGCACGACAGCGACCTGGTTGCCATCGCGCACCAGCTCGCTGATGGCCTTGCCGCAGGCGTGCAGCAGCTGCTTGTCTTCGAGCGAAGCGCCTCCAAGCTTGACGACGAATCTCACGCCAGGCCCTCCCTCTCATCCCAACCGCACATCACGTTCATGTTCTGCACCGCCTGTCCGGAGGCTCCCTTCAGCAGATTGTCCAGGCACGAGACGAGGACGAGCCGCCGTCCGTCAGGACCAAGCTCGAACCCGAGGTCGCAATAGTTCGTCCGCACCACATGTTGAATCTGCGGCAGGCCTCCGGCGGGGCGCACACGCACCATAGGGCTCGTCGCATAGAAGCCGTTGAGGAGCGACTGGATCTCCGCCGCGGTGCTGCGCTCGCGGAGGCGAACGTAGATGGTTGACAGGATGCCGCGGGGGATGGGCAGCAGATGCGGTGTGAACTGGATCTGCTCGGCGTCCAGCCCAAGTTGCTCCAGCAACTCGCCCGTATGGCGATGCCCGAAGACCTTGTACGCGGACAGATTGTCCGCGGCGTACATGAAGTGGCTGGTGGCGGAGAGCGCCTTCCCTGCCCCGCTGACGCCGGACTTCGCATCGCACACGATGCCGTGGTCGACATCCACCACACCGGCGCGCAGAAGAGGCGCGAGCGCCAGGATGATCGAGGTGGCGTAGCAGCCGGGGTTCGCGATCAGCCGCGCGGATGCGATCTCGTGCCGATGCAGCTCCGGGCAGCCGTAGACAGCCTCCTGCTGGAGAGCGAGCGCGCCCGCTCGATCCGCATCGTCGAAGTGGTACACCGCGCGGTTCGTCTCCTCGCGGAGCCGCCACGCGCCGCTCAGGTCGATGACGCGTATGCCTCGCGCGATCCACTCGGGCGCCCGCTCCCGCGAGACCTCGTGCGGCAGCGCCAGGAAGACGATCTCCACGCCCGCCCGCTGCACGAGCTCCCAGTCGAAGGCGCGCACAACCGGCTGCTGCTGCCCTGCGCCGAGCCCGAGCTGAGGATGAAGCTGCGCGAGCGGAACCTCCTGTTCGGCAGCGCCCTCGGCCAGCCGCCCAAGGAAGACCGGCGGAGCAACGGCCAGCCGCGGGTGGGCCAGCAGAAGGCGTGCGAGCTCCGCGCCCGCGTAGCCTCCCACGCCCGCGACCGCGGTCCGCACGGTCGTGCGGTGCGGCGTGGCGGCGTCTGCCGCTGTCTGCTCCATCGTTGTTGCTGAACCTGCCATCTCTCTCCTAGCCGATGTACTCGGCGATTCGCAGCCGAAGCGTGCTGGCCTGCCGTTCATCCGGACAGATCACCAGCACCGTGTCGTCGCCGGCGAGCGTGCCCACAACCTCCGGCCAATCTTCGTAGTCGATGCCCGCGGCCACGGGCTGCGCTCCACCGGTGGTTGTGATCAGCACCAGCTGGTTCATCGCCTGCCGCACCTCCATGCCAAAGCTGCTCAGCACCTCCCGGATTCCCGGCAGGTTGTTGTCGTCATCGCCCACGCCCGAGCCCGGCAGGGAGTAGCCCGCGGGCCCCTTCATCAAACGGAGCTCGTGAATATCGCGCGAGAGCGTAGCCTGCGTAACGTGGAACCCGCGGCGCGCAAGACGGCGGCGCAGCTCGTCCTGGCTCGAGACTGGAGCCTGGCCGAGCACATCACGAATTGCGGCATGCCGTTGCTGTTTCATTGCCCCTGCATTTGCGGTTAGAATCAAAGTGGACGCCGGCGCCTATCGCGGGATATCCCTGTATCGCTACTGGCCATCCCCAGCCAGGGAGAGCACCTTGGTTTCGCATCGCGGAAGCTCTCGTTCGAGCCTCTGCATAAAAATACAGTTTCTATTGTATAAATATACATAGACGAAGCGTCAAGCTCCAGCACACGTTTTCAGATCTCCGAACGATTTGCTCCGAAAGGTTGTGGAGGCCGGTGCACCAGCGCGGGCGCCTCCCAGGGTAGAAACAGCCATGGCCGTCTCCCGAGAGTCTGCGCAGAACCGTCCCGTCCACACGGTTGAATCCGTTTCGCCCCATGGCGTCTCGCCCCGCGGGGCCAGGAGCCTTCTGGACCCCCGCTTCGACCACGACTCGTGCGGCGTCGGCTTTGTCGCGTCGATGGCCGGGCAGCCCACGCACACCATCCTCGAACAGGCGCTGACGGCGCTCGGCCGCCTGGCTCACCGCGGCGCGGTGGCGTCCGACGGCAAGAGCTCGGACGGCGTCGGGCTTATGACGTCGGTGCCGCGTGCTCTTCTGCTTGCCGCCACGGGAGTCCTGCTGGCGCCGCGCCAGGCGCTCGGCGTGGGCATGCTCTTTGTGCCCGAGTCGGAACCCCAGGCAGAAGCCATGCTCGCGCAGTGCTTGACCGCGCAGGGGCTTTCGGTGCTTGCCTGGCGCGATGTTCCGGTCAACGTGGAGGTAGTCGGGGAGATCGCCCTCAGCACCATGCCGAGGATCCGCCAGGTGCTGATCGGCGATGTCTCGGACAAGACCGCG
Source organism: Acidobacteriota bacterium (assembly GCA_030776065.1). GTDB lineage: Bacteria > Acidobacteriota > Terriglobia > Terriglobales > Acidobacteriaceae > Edaphobacter. Next base: position 46,676 of record JALYIA010000142.1, on the reverse strand, counting down.
GGCACGATGGAGCGCCGCCTGTACCTCGCGCGCAAGCAGTTCGAGCGCATGCACGCAGCCGGGGAGGTCTCCGGCTACCTCTCTTCCCTTTCGAGCAAAGTTCTGGTGTACAAGGCGATGTGCGCCGGTCGCCTGCTGGCGGACTTCTATCCTGACCTTGCGTCGCCGGAGTACGTCACCCCGTTTGCGATCTTCCACCAGCGCTACGCCACAAACACCCTGCCCACGTGGCATCGCGCGCAGCCGGGCAGAATGCTGGCGCATAACGGTGAGATCAACACGGTGTGGGGAAACCGCGCCCGCATGGCGGCCCGGGATGCCACGCTGCCGCCGGAGTGCAAGCCTGTGCTGACGGAAGGAGGCACGGACTCGACCTCTCTGGATGAGGCCGTGGAGCTCCTCTCGCGCAATGGCCGCACGATCGCCGAAGCGGTGCGCATGCTTCTGCCGCCGGCAGCGGAGGGCCACCAGGGGTCGGAGTTCCTGCGCTACCACGCGGACATCGCCGAGCCCTGGGACGGCCCCGCCGCCATCGCCTTCTCGGATGGGCGGCTGGTTGGCGCGGCACTGGATCGCAACGGTCTGCGGCCCTGCCGGTTCGCCATCACGCGCGGCGGCCTGGTGGTTGCGGGCTCGGAGGCAGGCCTGGTCGATCTGGATCCCGAAGAGGTGACGCAGAGCGGACGGCTCGGGCCGGGACAGATGCTTGTCGTGGACCTGGTCGAGCACTGGGTCTACGAGGATGAAGCGCTGCTGCAGCGCTTCGACGCCGGTGCGTCCTACACCAAGCTGCTCGAAGAGGCCCGGCTCGCGCCCATCGCGCTGCCGCGACGCCCCGAGCCGGCGAACCTGCTTGGCGCACAGCGCGGCTTCGGCTACACGCGCGAGGACGTCCGCATGATTCTGCAGCCCATGGCGCTCGAGGGCAAGGACGCCGTCTGGTCGATGGGGGACGACACGCCGCTGGCCTTTCTCGCTCACTCGCCCCGCCCCTTGTACGCCTACTTCCGGCAACGCTTCGCGCAGGTCACCAACCCCGCCATCGACCCGCTGCGGGAGGCGTGCGTCGTCTCGCTGCACACGCGGCTTGGACCCTGGCCTCACCTGCTGGACCGGAACGCGGAGCTGCCCGGCCTGTCGCTGTCGTCTCCCTTTCTTTCGCTCGGCCAGGTCGAGGCGCTGCGCAAGCGCGAGTATCCGCACCTGAGCGACCTGCCCATGCGCGAGCTGCACTGCGTGTTCGCGCCATCGTCTTCCTTACACGCCGCGCTCGACGGAATCTGCGCGGAGGCGGTATCCCTGGTGCGCGAAGGCGGAGCGAAGCTGCTGCTGATCTCCGACCGCACCGCCGCGCCGGACAGGCTGCCCATCCCCATGGCGCTCGCCACGGGAGCGGTTCACCAGGCACTGGTTGCGGCAGGGCTGCGCACCCATGCAGGGCTGGTTGTCGAAGCCGGCGACGTGCGCGATATCCACCATGCGGCCGTGTTGATCGGATATGGAGCAGGCGCTGTGTGCTCCTGGCTTGCGCTTGAGACCGCTGTCTCGCTCGCGCCTGCGGAACACGACGCAGCAGAGGCCGAGAGGAAGATGCTGAAGGCGCTCGACGCCGGCCTCGCGAAGGTGATGTCCAAGATGGGCATCTCCGTCGTGGACAGCTACCGCGGAGCGCATCTGTTCGACATCCTCGGCCTCAACACCGAGGTTGTGGCGCGCTGCTTCCCCAATACGCCGTCGCCGCTCTCCGGCATAGGGTTCGCGGAGATCGAGCAGCACCTGCGCCAGACCTGGCTCCCGCAGGCTGTGCCGGACGCTGAGCTGCCTGACTTCGGCTGGGTGAAGTTTCGCAAGGCCGACGGAGCCGAGCCGCACCGCTGGCAGCCCGCCGCGGTCAAGGCCCTGCAGACGGTCGTAGGTTCGACCCGCAGCGCCATGCAGGCCTCTGACCCGACGTCCGCCTTCGCCATCTTCACGCACACCGTTCCCTCGCCCGAGCCCTCCGTCCTGCGCGACCTGCTCGAGATCCGCCCGGCCGGCGCGGAGCTCGCCGTGGAGCAGGTGGAAGCGACGGGGTCGATCGTCCGGCGATTCGTCGCATCCGCCATGAGCCTGGGCTCGCTCAGCCCTGAGGCTCACAGTACGATCACGCTCGCGATGAACACTCTCGGCGGACGATCGAACACGGGCGAAGGCGGCGAAGACCGCGACGTGTACCGCCGCCAGCCGGCCCCCGCCACGCTTCCCGCAGACTCCTCCGGCGGCACCCTGCGGGCCTCCTCAGGAGGCGGCACGGCGGTTGCGGAACGTGTGGCGGAGGCGCCTTCCCTCCGGCTTCTGCTCAACAACAAGATCAAGCAGGTTGCGAGCGGACGGTTCGGAGTTACGGCCGAGTATCTTGCGAACGCCGAGGAGATCGAGATCAAGGTGGCCCAGGGTGCGAAGCCCGGCGAAGGCGGCCAGCTTCCCGGGCACAAGGTCTCGGGCCTGATCGCGCGGCTCCGCCATGCGCAGCCCGGGGTGTCGCTCATCTCGCCGCCCCCGCACCACGATGTCTACTCGATCGAGGATCTCGCGCAGCTGATCTACGATCTGAAGCGGGTGAATCCCCGGGCCGCGGTCGGCGTCAAGCTGGTCTCCGGCTGTGGCGTCGGAACCGTAGCCGCCGGGGTCGCAAAGGCGTACGCGGACTTCATCGTCATCGCGGGCAACACGGGCGGCACAGGCGCTGCGGCACTCTCTTCGATCAAATATGCGGGCAATCCATGGGAGCTTGGCCTGGCTGAGACCCAGCAGGTGCTGATGCAGAACGGCATGCGCGGACGCGTACGGCTGCGTACCGACGGCGGGCTGGCGACAGCACGGGATGTGCTGGTCGCCGCGCTTCTGGGTGCGGACGAGTTCGCCTTCGGCACCGCCGTGCTGGTCGCGCTGGGCTGCGACATGGCCCGGCAGTGCCACCTGAACACGTGCCCGACCGGCATCGCGACCCAGAAGCCCGAGCTCCGCGCGAAGTTCCGCGGCAAGCCCGAGCATGTGGTCGGCTTCTTCAACCAGCTTGCCGCGGACCTGCAGCGGCTGCTCGCGCGGTACGGTCTCCCGTCCATCGAAGACGCCATAGGCCGGACCGACCTCCTCGAGCAGGTACGGCAGGATGGCGGCCTGGACCTCTCGCCTATGCTCGCCGCGGCGCACTCGGACACCGCGCGCTGGGGCGGCAGACGCAACGACCGGCCGGAGTCGCGGCCTGCACTGGACGAAGCGTGGGCGGCGCCGGCGCTCGCGGCCGTGCAGCGCAGCGAGCCCTTCGCGGTACGCTCGCCGATCGCAAACCGCGACCGGGCCGTAGGCGCGCGGATTGCCGGCGAGCTCGCGCTGTTACGGGCCGACGACGACATCCCCGCCGACATCACCCTCTCCCTTACAGGCACCGCCGGCCAGAGCTTCGGAGCCTTCGCGGTCAGCGGCATGAAGCTTGTGCTGGATGGCCAGGCGAACGACTTTGTCGGCAAGGGGCTCTCGGGCGGCGAGATCGTGATCCGCGCCTGCGGACTGGCGGCGCGCGACTCCGGCCAGCACGTGATCCTGGGCAACGTGGCGCTGTACGGCGCAACGGCGGGCTCACTGTTCGCCGCGGGCCGCGCGGGAGAGCGCTTCGCCGTGCGGAACTCCGGTGCCACTGCTGTTGTAGAGGGTGTGGGCGACCATGGCTGCGAGTACATGACCGGCGGCACAGTCGCCGTGCTTGGCCGCGCCGGCATGAACTTCGGTGCAGGAATGACGGGAGGGATCGCGTGGGTCTATGACGCGGACGGCTCCTTCCTCCGCGACCGGAGGTACCACGCGGAGTTCCTCTCGCCAGAGCCCTTCGCCGCGCTGGACGCCGAGATGCAGCGCGGGCTGCGCAGACTTCTGGAGGTGCATGCAGATCGCGCAGCCAGCAGCCTCGCCCGTACCCTGCTCGACACCTGGCCGGCGGCCGCGCAGGCGTTTGTGCGCCTAAGCCCGAAGCCCCAGGTATAGCCGCGACCCAGCTGTAGCCGTAGCAGCGATCCAGCCGTAGCAGCGATCCAGTCCAGCAGCGATCCAGTCCAGCAGCGACAACTCCCGCCCGCAAAGGCCCGAGGCCCGCTGCTGGCGGCGGTCGCTGCTCAACCCTGCTGCTCAGAAGCTTGCTGCTCAACAGCTCGCTGCTGTCTCGCAACTCCAGGCGACAGGGTGCAATACTGGCCGCTCACGGTCCCGCTCCCGTGAGCCACGGAGCACAGTCGGCAGACGACTCTAGTGAAGGCCGCGGATCCGCACAAAGAGGTACAGGAAGACCACCGAGAGCACAATCGTGACCGTCACGGCTCGAAGAAGCTTTCCAAACGGATGGGTCATCTCCGGATGTCGCTTGTCATAGATCAGCCGAAGAGCCGCCGACATCCCAAGCACCAGGTAGAAGACCATCGAGAAGGACCGCGACAGAAAGAATGCGGACGTCAGCAACCCTACGAACGCAATCCGCATGATGCGAGCGGCGTAAATCAGGTCCGATTCGCTGTCCTCCGGGCTCGGCGCCATGGACCCGATCCGGGGAGATCCCGCCCAGGCTCCATCTCCTCCCGCGTGGGAGCCTTGCAGTTCGGCTCCCGCGTAGGCTGGCCTTGCGAAGGCTGCTGGCTGCAGCTGCCCAGGCTGGAACGCGAACTCCAATGCGGGCGCTGGGGAACTCACCCTCATCGATTCCGGCATTGGATTGGCTGTTCGTGCTCCTTCCTTCTCCTTCTCCCTTTGGGTCTTCAACCGCGAGATGGCGCTCAGATCCTTAAGGTTGGAGACGATGGTGCCCATCCAGCAGAAGTAGCCGAACAGTCCAATTTCGGCCAGGCATAGGACATAGGAGTTGTGCGCGGTGTGACCGGTGTCGTTGTACTCGGAAAATTGGTTGATTCCCACGCCAAGCAGCGGGTGGGCTTTGAACAATTCAAGGCCCGTCACCCAGGCCGCGACGCGTCCACCGTCGTCGTCGTTCATCCCTCTGCCGCCGGAGATGTTGAGCGCCATCATCCCCACAAACATCGCGGCGGCCAGCACGGAGGACTTGACGATGCCGAGCTTGTCCTTGAAGCCGAAGAGGATCAACGCGACCAGCGCGATGGCTCCGCCGCGCGAGTGGGTGAAGTACATGCCTGCGATAAGCACTCCCGCGGGCAAAAGCGTGAACACGAAGTTCAGGAAGTAGCTGTTCTTCTTCCAACGGAGAAACAGCATGGGAATCAACGTGACATAAAACTGGGCGACATCGTTTGGGTCCGACAGCACGCCGATGCCGCGGTAGCGGAAGACCATCTTCTCGCCCTCGCCCTCGGCGATCAGGTACGGGCTTAGAGCGTTGTGGGCATGATCGGCCATAGCCCCCTGCGCGAAGATGTAAAAGGCGACCAGCAGCAGGATATACGTCAGCACCTTCAGGTGGACGAGCCGGCGGCAGGCGATCAGCACAAAGTAGTACACAATCAGGATTGGCAGAAACCCCATGAAGGTAGCCGGGATCTGGCTGAACCCGAGCCGGAAGATCGACACGGTGGCGACCATCAGCAGCGCCAGGACCAGGTAGGAATCCGGAAGCGTCCCGAGCTTCGATTCCACGATCTGCGGAATGGACACCAGCAACACGGCGATACCGAGGATGATGTTGACGTGCAGCGACCAGATTGCCTCCGGAAGGACGCTCGGAGACAGCAGGGAGAACGCGACATACAGCGCGGCGAGGATAAACGTCATCGTTGGTAGTCTACCTGCTCTGCCGGACCCGAATACATCCCCTCGCGCCCCCAAATCGTATACAGTCCCAATGAGCCTACTCGCGGGAGCCCCTAGTGAAAGAGATTCGCACCGTCAACGACGCCTTCCTGCTCCTGAGCAGCCGAGGCGACAAACCCGCGTGGCAGTGGTATACCCCCCAGAACGAGTGGAAGCCCATCACCTCGGCTGAGGTCTACGGCTGTGTCCGTGCTCTCGCAACCACGCTTGCGGGCTGGGGAATCGGCCGCGGGGACCGCGTCGCGATGATCGCGGAGAATCGTTGGGAGTGGCCCGTGATCGACTTCGCCGCGCTCGCCCTTGGGGCGGTCGATGTTCCGCTCTACCCCACCCTGCCGCCCGAGCAGATCGGGTACATGCTCCGCGACTCGGGCGCACGCGCCGTCTTCGTCTCCACGCGCGAGCTCTACAACAAGGTTCGCGCTGCCGGAGCGATCCCGGAGCTGGAACACATCGTCGTCATGGACCCGGGCGAGTACGAGGGCGCACTGACCTTCGCTTCGCTGATGACCCGGGCGGAGTCGATGCAGGAGCCGGACGCAGCATTCGATGCGCTCGCGGCGCAGACCGGCCCGGACGACCTCGCCACCATCATCTACACCTCGGGCACCACGGGCGAGCCGAAGGGAGTCGCGCTCACGCACGGCAACCTGGCCAGCAACTTCACTCTGTCCACCGTCCCATTCGGCTTCGGAGAACGGGATCGGTGCCTCTCCTTTCTGCCCCTGTCGCACGTCACCGCGCGCCACCTCGACTATGCCCTGATGCTGGACGGGGCCACGCTCGCCTACTGCCCTCGGCTCGACCTTCTTCCCGGCGCGCTCAAGGCCATTCAGCCGACGATCTTCGTCGCTGTGCCGCGCGTCTACGAGCGCTTCCGGCAGACGATCGAGTCTCGCGCAAAGGGCACGAAGAAGAAGATCATGAACTGGGCGATCGGCGTGGGCCATCGCAACCGCGCGGCCATCCTCGCGGGTCGTGTGCCCGCCAGCCCGCTGTGGAAGCTTGCCCGCACGCTGGTCTTCGCAAAGATCGCAGAGGCCTTTGGCGGCAAGGTGGAGGTGTTCGTCTCAGGTGGCGCCCCGCTGGGAGTCGATACAGCCGGCTGGTTTGCGGATGTCGGAGTCCGCATCCTGGAAGGCTACGGGCTTACCGAGACCTCTCCCGTGATCGCACTCAATCTGCGCGATCGCTACCGGCTCGGCACCGTAGGCCCTGTACTCGCAAATGTGGAGCTCCGGTTCGCCGAAGACGGCGAGCTCGAGGTCCGCGGAGCATCCGTCTTCAAGGGGTACTGGAACAAGCCGGACGAGAGCCGAGCCGCATTCACCGCAGACGGCTGGTTCGCCACAGGAGATATCGGGAAGCTGGAGGACGGCTTCCTCTCGATCACCGATCGCAAGAAGGAGCTGATCAAGTCCAGCGGGGGCAAGTTCATCGCGCCCCAGCCGATCGAAAATAAGCTCAAGGCGGACCTGCTCGTGGGCAATGCCGCGCTCGTCGGCGACAAGCGGAAGTTTGTCGGCGTGCTGCTCTCGCCCAACTTCGTAGCGCTCGAAAGGTGGGCCGCGGAGAACGATGTCGCCGCAGCGTCGCGGGCGGACCTTGTTCGGGAGCCCAAGGTACTCGCCGAATACCGGGCTCTGGTCAAGCGGATCAACGCGACACTGGCGCCCTTCGAACGAATCAAAGGCATCACTCTGGTTCCGGATGAGTGGACCGTGGAGTCCGGAGAGCTTACCCCCAGCATGAAGCTGAAGCGTCGCATCGTAGAGGCCAAGTACCGCACTGAGATCGGCGAGATGTACCGCGACGATTCCGCGTGACGCAACGTACTCCAGCGGGCGTGCAGAGCGGCGCCGTAACTTTCGTCGGCGCGCCGCATCCAAACCGCATGTCTCTGATCCAGAAAGCACACCGCATCGACGGCAAGTTTCAGAACCCGATCCCGACGCCGATGGGCGGGTTGGGCCTTGCGTTGAAGGTGCTTCCCCAGTACTTCGCCAGCACCCGAGAGCGCGTCCCCAGACGCGCCATCGGACCGTTCGTGAGCGACCCGGCCGTCTTCCACACTGCGCCGCCGACCGGTCTGCGCGTTACCTGGTTCGGTCACTCCTCCACGCTGCTCGAGATGGACGGTGTACGCATTCTGATCGATCCGGTGTGGGATGAGCGGGCGTCCCCGGTTCAGTGGTTTGGACCCAGGCGCTTCTTTCCGCCCACGATCCGCCTCGAAGACCTGCCCGCGCTCGACGCCATCCTGATCTCGCACGACCACTACGATCACCTCGGCGAGGCCACCGTGCGTGGGCTCGCGCATCTGCAGCCGGCGACGCGGTGGATCACCTCGCTTGGCGTGGGCTCCCTTCTCACGACGTGGGGCGTGCGGCCCGACCGGATCGCGGAGCTCGACTGGACGGAGAGCACGCGCGTTTCGTCTGCCGCCGGTGGTGTGTGCACCGTCACCTCCCTGCCCGCGCGCCACTTCTCGGGCCGCAGTCTCCGCAACCGATTCGAGACCCTGTGGGCGTCCTTTGTGCTCCAGGGATCCGGGCCCGAGACCCACCGGGTCTACTACGGTGCGGACTCGGGGCTGTGGGACGGCTTCCCGGAGATCGGCTCCCGCTATGGGCCATTCGACCTGACCATGCTCGAGATCGGCGCGTACAACGATCTCTGGCGCTCCATCCACATGGGTCCGGGCGGCGCTGCGGAGGCGTTCCGCGCAATGGGCGCCTGCGGTCTGCTGATGCCGATTCACTGGGGGCTGTTCGACCTGGCACTCCACGCGTGGCGCGAACCCATCCAAACCATGGAGGAGCTTGCCACGCAGCACGGTCTGGCTCTCTTCCAGCCCGCACCCGGCAAGCCGACGGATCTTACCCGCGGCGTGGCCCATCGGTCGGGCTGGTGGCACGAGGGAGCCACGCCGAATTCAGACAACCGGAGACGGTGAGGACCACGCGGAACCGCCAATGGGACCAACGCGACGGGCAATGGGACCAACGCGACGTGCAATGGGGCCAACGCGACGGGCGATGGGACCAACGGGACCGGCTGCGTGAAGGATGCGAGGCGACCGAGACACCCGCCGGTCATCCCACCCGCCCCTGCCGGGTTCGCTACACTAGACGGGAGATGTCCATCCAGATCATTCGTCCCGCCCGCACGCTGCAAGGCTCTCTTACTGTTCCCGGCGACAAGTCCATCTCCCACCGGTACGCGATGCTCGCGGGTCTGGCGGAGGGCACGTCGCGCCTGACCAACTTCTCAACCGGCGCGGACCCACACTCTTCCCTTGCCTGCATGGAAGCACTCGGCGCGCGGGTCGCACACACTGGGGAGGGTCCGGCGCGGGCGATCGAGGTCACCGGCGCCGCCGGGAGATTTCAGCAGCCCTCTGCGCCTCTCGACTGCGGCAATTCGGGCTCCACCATGCGGATGCTCGCGGGTCTTGTGGCGCCCCATCCTGGCACCTTCACCCTGGTCGGGGATCATTCACTCACGGTCCGCCCGATGGAGCGCATCCGCAAGCCGCTGATGGAGATGGGCGCACACATTCATCTTGTGGATGGGCATGCCCCGATGACGATTACGGGCGGGCCCCTGCGTGCAATCGATTTCACCACCCCCATCCCATCGGCGCAGGTCAAAACGGCTGTGCTGTTTGCCGGGCTCCAGGCGCAAGGCACAACCTCTCTCTCCGAAGCTGTACGGACGCGCGATCACACGGAGCATGCGCTGAAGGCATTTGGCGCAACCCTTACGCGGCAGGGCGAGACGCTCTCGATCGCTGGAGGCCAGAGACTGCGCGCGGTGGATGCGACGGTGCCCGGGGACATCTCCTCGGCTGCGTTTTTTCTGGCGGCTGCGCTTCTGTTTCCCGACTCCAACGTTGTTCTGGATGCAGTCGGCCTGAATCCCACGCGCTCTGCCCTGCTCGACGTGATCACAGCGCTCGGGGGACGGATCAAGGTCCTGACGGTGGAGGAGCACCATGGCGAGCTGATCGGCACGCTGCAGGTCAGCCGCGACCCGCACCCGCGCGCGGGCTCTCCCTTCATCATTGCCGGGGCGCTTACGGCGCAGGTGATCGACGAACTGCCGGTGCTGGCGGCGATTGCCCCGTACAGCGCCAACGGGCTGATCATCCGCGACGCCCAGGAGCTGCGCGTGAAGGAGTCCGACCGCATCGCGCTGGTAGCGCGAAACCTCCGCGCGATGGGCGCTACCCTGACGGAGAATCCCGATGGGCTCGAGATCCCCGGCAATCAGAGGCTGCATGGAGCGGAGGTAGACTCCGGCACGGATCATCGCATTGCGATGGCCTTCAGCATCGCCGCGCTACGGGCGGTGGGCGAGACGGCGGTCAGCGGCGCGGAGGCTGCTTCCATCTCGTTCCCGGAGTTCTTCACGTCGCTTGAAGCTCTTGCGCTGCGCTGAACCCATGGCAGAAGCCACCCAACCCGGGCCGGACTCCCGCGCCATCGTCATCACGGAGATTGAGCAGTTCGGCGGCGCGGAGCGCAGTGTGCTTGCGCTCGCCCGCTGGCTTCACCGTCGCAACCTCGCTGTCCACGTCGTCACGTATGAGGATCGCTGCGGGCTTGGCGGCTTCGCGACGCATCCGTTGCCGGTCGTGGAGCTCAAAGCCCAGGGCACGCGAAGGCGAGTCGCCGCGCTGCGCGAGTACTTCAGAAGGCGGGGGCATACGGCTCCCAAGCCGCTGCTCTCGGGGTACCAGCCGGCGCTTCATGCAACGCTTGCGGGCCTTCGTGGCTTCCACGACCTGATGCACGACACGCCATCGCTGTTTGCGGGGTCGGGCGAGCGTGACCTGGACCGCCGGCTGAGGCGCTGGGTCTCGAACCGCATTGTGGCGCGTGGGCTGCGCTCGGGAGGCGCCACGGTGGTCACAAGCGAGTTCCTGCGCGAGGAGTGCCGCCGGGACTTCGGCATCGAAGCTCACATTGTGCGGATGGGGGGCATGTCCAACCCCGCAGACCACTTTCGGATTCGAACCGTTGCACCGGGCGAACCTCTGCGGATGCTGTCGGTCTGCCGGATCGAGTCCAACAAGCGCATCGATTGGATCCTGCGTTCGCTGGCCGATCTCGAACGCGCCGATCCTCCGCTTTCGGCGAGGACGAACTGGCGGCTCGACCTTGCAGGCAAGGGTCCACTCCTCGGTGAGCTTGGTGCGCTTGCCGAAGAGCTTGGGATCGGCGAACGCGTGCAGTTCCACGGGTTCGTGGCGGACGACGCGCTGCAGGACCTTTACGACCGCGCCCACCTGTTCCTGATGCCCGCGGTGCAGGGCTATGGAATACCCGCCATTGAAAGCCTGGAGCGCGGTATTCCGGCGGTGCTTCATCGGGAGTCGGGCGTCTCGGACATCCTGCTCGCAACACCATGGGCGACAGTCTTCACGGGCGGACCCGAGTCCCTGACTTCGGCGCTTGAGGGCGCTATCGGGCGCGTGCTTGGCGGCGCGCACCACGAGCATCCGTTGCCCGCAATCCCGACCGAAGATGCGTGGGCCGAGCAGGTGGCGCGGCTCTGCGGGTGGGTGCCGCAGCCATGAAGATCGTCCAGTCGGTGTACGGTATCTTCCATCACTTCGAGCTCGCGCACCAGCTGCATCGCCGGGGACACCTGCGGCGCATCTACTCCACGTGGCCGTGGGCCCGGCTGAAGCGCGAGGGCCTTGCGCGGGAGCTGGTCCGGACGTTTCCTCCGGTCCACACAGCCGACTACCTGCTGCGCCGGACCCCTGTGTACTCCCCGCGACTGGACGCCAGGTTCAACGAGTGGAACTCGCTCTCCTTCGACGCGTTCATGCATGCGCGCATGGAACCGTGCGACGCGTTGATTGCGATCTCCGGCGCAGGCTTGACGACGGGGCCTCTGGTGCAATCGCGCGGGGGCAGGTTTATCTGCGATCGAGGCTCGACCCACCAGCGATTTCAGGACGAGGTGATCGCGGAGGAGCACCGCCGCTGGAAGGTCGCATACACCGCGCCGGCGGCTCACATCCTCCGGCGCGAGGAGGCAATCTACGCCGCGGCGGACGCGATCACCGTCCCGTCGGCGGTCGCGCGGCGATCCTTCCTCGAGATGGGTGTTCCGGCGGAGAAGGTCCATGTCATCCCGTACGGGGTGCGGCTGGACCGTTTTCATCCTGATCCCGCGGGAGCGGCCGCGGCAAGCCGTTCAGCAGGCCGCTTCGAGGTGCTGTTTGCCGGGCAGATCAGCTTGAGAAAGGGGATCCCGTACCTGCTTCACGCATTCGCCGCAGTCCGCCATCCGCGCAAGCACATGACGCTTGTGGGGTCTGTACTGGATGACGTACGCGGACTTCTTCCGGGGCTGCCAACCGACGACGTCTCGTTTGTGGGCAGCCTGGCGCAGACGGAGCTTGCGGCGCGGATGGCCCGGAGCCACGTTCTTGCCCTGGCGAGTGTGGAGGAGGGCCTGGCTCTGGTGCAAGGACAGGCGATGGCGTGCGGGTGCCCGGTGGTCTCCACGCGGGCAAGCGGCGCGGAGGATCTGTTTTCGGATGGGGTGGAAGGGTTCATCGTGCCGGAGCGGGATACAGCGTCGCTGGCCGAGGCATTGCAGCGGTTGGCGGACGATCCGGCACTCCGGGCGCAGATGTCTTCCGCCGCACTTGGGCGGGTACACGTGCTGGGCGGGTGGGACCGATATGGCCAGATGTGGGACGACCTGCTCCACGGCCTTACCGGGCTGCCGCACGACCCGGAATGAGGCACGGAGCGTGCGTGGTTGATTGTTCCACGTGGAACAATCAGCATGTCGTTCAGAAGAATGGACTTGTGAGATAGCGTGGACTTGGCGCCACGCGTGCGGCCAAACCGCGGCTACATCTTGTAGCGGCCCATCTCGTCATCACCCAGATTTTCGAGCCATTTGCGCATCTCGTCGGAGGTTCCGGTCTGGGCTCCTTCGGTGACCTGGCGGGCGTTGTCGAGCACGGATCGGGAGGCGTAGATGGGGCAGTCCCACCGGAGGGCGAGGGCGATGGCGTCGGAGGGGCGGGAGTCGAGGGCGACTGTTTCGCCGTCGTGTTCCATCCAGATGACGGCGTAGAAGGTGTCGTCCTTGAGCTCGGAGACGACGACCTTGCGCACGGTGGCGTTCAGGCCGCGGGCGAGGTTGCGCATGAGGTCGTGGGTCATGGGCCGCGGGGTGGCGGTTTTTTCGAGTTCGAGCGCGATGGCGTTTGCCTCGAAGATGCCGACCCAGATGGGCAGGACGGTCTCGCTGCCGACATCTTTCAGCACGACGATGGGCATGTTGGTGACGGGGTCGATCATGAGGCCGCGGATCTGCACCTCGACCTCGAGATCGGAGACTGCGGCTTCTTGAGCTCCGCCGGACCAGCGCTTCATGGCAGCACCGCCTGCCCGCCAGCATACGCCTCCCCGGCGAGGCTGTTCGGAAACGTCTGTGTCACCTTCACGGTGACGTAGCTGCCGACCGCGGGGAGGATGGGGTGTCCGGTGGTGAAGTTGACGGTCTTGTTCTGGGAGGAGCGGCCTACGACCTGGTTGCGGGTGTGATTGTGGCTTTCGACCATCACCTCCATGGACTGGCCGATGTGCCGGATGTAGTTCCTGCGCTGCACCTCGCGCTGGCGATCGAGCAGGATCTGGAGGCGCCGGGACTTCTCGTCCTCGGGGATGGAATCGGCCATGGAGACCGCGGGGGTGTTGGGCCGGGGCGAGTACTTGAAGGCATAGACGGCGTCGTAGCCGACCTGTTCGAGCAGCGTAGCGGTGTCTTCGAGGTCCTGCTCGGTCTCGCCGGGGAAGCCGACGATGATGTCGGTGGTGATGGAGATCTCGCGCGTCGCCGCCTTGATCCAGGCGATTCGTTCGAGGTACCAGTCGCGTGTGTACTCGCGGGACATGGCCTTCAGCACGGCGGAGGAGCCCGACTGCACGGGCAGGTGGACGTGGTCGCAGAGGGTGGGCACGGCTTCGATGGCGTGGACGATGTCCTGGGTGAAGTCGCGGGGATGGGATGTGGTGAAGCGGACGCGCCGGATGCCGGGGACTTCGCCGACGGCGGCGAGGAGTTCGGCGAAGGTGAGTTTGCCGGAGGAGTCACGGTACGAATTGACGTTCTGGCCGAGCAGCTGAATCTCCGTAAAGCCTGCGCCGGCGATGCGCCGGGCCTCCGCGAGTACGGAGTCCGACGAGCGCGACCTCTCCTTGCCGCGAGTGTAGGGGACGACGCAGTAGGCGCAGAATTTATCGCAGCCTTCGACGATGGTGATGTAGCCGCGGTGGGGATTGGTTCTGGCGGTGAACTCGGTGTCGAAGGTCTGATCGGTCTGCCGGTCGTCGAGCCCTGTGATGCGGGTGTCTCCGGCCTCCAGGCGCACCAGCATCTGCGGCAGGTTGCGGTAGCTTGCGGAGCCGGAGACGAGCGACACATAGGGCGCGCGGTCGAAGATCTTCTCTCCTTCCTGCTGGGCGACGCAGCCGAGCACGGCGAACTTCTTGCCTTCTCCCTGGAGCCGCTTGTACTCGTTGAGCCGGTGGAAGACCTTCTGCTCTGCCTTATCGCGGATGGAGCAGGTGTTGTAGAGGATGAGCCCGGCGGCGGCCTCGTCCTGGACCTGCGTGTAGCCTTCGTGTTCGAGGGTACCGACGACCTTTTCGGAGTCATGCGCGTTCATCTGACAGCCGAAGGTCTCGATGTAAAACGTCTTATCCACACCCTTAGTATATCGCCCGGGTGGCTGCGGGGTGGCCCGGGTGGAAGGTACGTGCGGCACCCCGTGCGGCACCCCAAGCAGCACCCCCGTGCGGCACCCAGATCAGTGCGAAGGAGCCGCGGGCAGGAGGATGCGGAGCAGATGGCCGGTCGACCCCGTGTGCGGGATGAGCGAGAGAGACTGGGAGGCCTCGAGCCAACGGACTGCGCCCAGCGGAAGGGTCTCCGGCTCGTGACCCACGGCGCGTGCCACCTGGAGGTCGGCGAGTGCGATGAGGAGAGATCGCGAGCCGGCTGGCTTGACGTTGCAGACTGCTGCGGGCTGCACACATACGATGCGTTCGATGGTCAACGCGGGCTCGTTGAAGACTTCGGCGTCGAGGGGCTGGTTCAGAGTGGCGGGCGCTGGACCGCGGAAGCCATCCCTGGTGGCGACCTGCACGTGCTTGAGCTCGACGCGCAGGAAGTCCGAAGGCTTGTCGCCGAGGTTTTGGATGGTGTGGCGCTCGGGTACGCCCTGAATGACGCGGAAGGCTCCCTTTGCGGTGGGCGGTCGCACCACGGACTCGGTCTTGCCGTCGTCGATGTGATCGATGCGTACGGGACTTGAGTCGTTCAGATAGACGAAGACGGTGGAGATGCCGGGATGATCGTGCACGGGGATGGACTCGTGGGCCCCGTAGTGCGCACGAATGACGGTGACCTCGGAGTTTTCGAAGATCTTCCAGTAGTTCCGGGGCAGCGCCTGGAGAGGGTCCTGTGCCTGTGCGGGTGCGGGCGCGAGCGCAAGACAGGTGACGAGCAGCAGGAGGATGGGACGGAGCGCCATGGGTTGAGTGTATCCAGAGACCGAGCGTGTGCCGACGGCGGGGACGGCTCCCTCCAGATCGGACCGTTCAGTCTCATACGAACCGGTGCCCTGAACCGGCGGGAGTTCGTCAGCCCAGGTTTGTGGCGGCGCGGCTGAGCGGTCGGGGAGTCGCGCTGCGCATTTGGGATTTGGTGAAAGCGCGCCAGTTTCCGCTTTCAGCTTGCCAGCCCGTATGGTAGGTTTTTCGCATGGCCGCACTTTCCTCCGTTGTTCCAGCACAGAAGGTGCTTGACGAGGTGCGCATGCTGGAGCTTGTGCTGTTTACGGCTCGCACGTTTGAGACCTCCAGCCCGGTGCCTTTCGGCGCGTCCATCGTCCACAGCGGGACGGGGGAGTTGCTGAAGCAGGCCGTGAACGCGGTCCGGTTGGAGAACGATCCCAGCAGCCACGCTGAAGTGCGTGCGGTTCGCAAGGCGGCACAGAGGCTGGGCTCCATATCGCTCGGCGGCTACACATTGTACACGACCTGCGAGCCGTGCCCTATGTGCATGGCGAACGCACTGTGGGCGGGTCTGGACAGGGTCGTGTTTGGAGCCACGATCGAAGATGCGAACCGTCACTGCCGACAGATCCGCGTGCCTGCGAAGGAGGTCGCACGGCGCAGCGATATGACGACAGTGGTGGAGGGGCCGGTGCTGCGGGGGGCCTGCTACGAACTGTTCACCCATCCCAAGATGCAGAAGGCGTTCGCTACGTGGAATCCGAAGACCGTGCCTGCGGCTGGACGGGAAACGGCGGGCAGCAGCGGACGCGCCCGATGATGACCGCAGACGATCTTGCGGCGCTTGCGCTGTGCGTGGGGTCGGCCGATCGCGTGATTACGCAGGCGCAGACGGTGCAGCGGCTCTCGCGAGATTTCTACTGGTACTCGCCCATCCTGAAAGCACTGCTGGACGACAAGGTGGCGGATGCAGTGGTGCAGCCGAACTCGGCCGAGGAGGTGACCCGGGTGCTTGCCTGCTGCTATGCGCGGCGCATCCCGGTGACGGCACGCGGGGCGGGAACGGGCAACTACGGACAGGCGGTACCGCTGATGAGCGGCGTGGTGCTGGACCTGGCGGGGATGGACACGATCGCCGAGATCACGCCGGACGGAGTCGCGGTATGCGGTCCGGGCACGCGGCTGGGCACGATCGAAAACACGGCGCGGGCTGCGGGGTGGGAGCTTCGCTGCTATCCGAGTACGGTGGCGAAGGCGTCGGTGGGCGGGTTCCTGGGCGGCGGCTCGGGCGGGATCGGCTCGGTGGCTCACGGCGGTCTGCGGGACTTCGGTACGGTGCGTGCGATCGAGGTGGTGACGATGGAGCGGACGCCTCGGGTTGTGCTGCACGAAGGCGAGGCGGTGCACGAGGTGCTCCATGCATGGGGTACGAACGGGGTGATCACGAAGATATGGCTTGCACTGACTCCCGCAATCGATTGGGCTCAGTGCGTGGCGGCGTTCGATACGTTTGCGGAGGCCTTCGACTTCAGCGAGCGGATCGCGACCGACGCGGCGTGGACCAAGCGGCTGGTCAGTACCTTCGAATGGCCGATTCCGTCGGCGTTCACGCCCATCGCGACGCTCACGCGGGCGGGCAAGGCACTGGTCTTCTTTCTTATCGCGCAGACGCAGTTGGAGCGCCTGGCGGAGGCGGCCAGGCAGTCTGGCGGCGAGATTACTCTTGCGGCTCCGTACGCGGGTCTTCGCACCGTTCCCCTGCTGTCGGACTACACCTGGAATCACACGACGCTGTGGGCGATGAAGCAGGACAGCGGCTACACCTACCTGCAGTGCGGGTTCAGCGCGAGCGAGGCCCGACGCCAGTTCGCGCAGTTGAAGGCGCGGTATGGGGACGAGTTTCTTCTGCACCTCGAGTTCATGAAGACCGGCACGGGTCAGGTGATTCCAGGTTCGATCCCCGTCGTGCGCTTCTCTACCGCCGCGCGGTTGAACGAGATGATCGCCTTCTGCGGGTCGATCGGGGTCTCTGTCGCCAATCCGCACAGCAACACCGTGGAGGGTGGAGGACGATATCTCGGGGACAATATTCAGCTGCTGACGAAATATCGATACGATCCGCTGGGCCTGCTGAATCCGGGGAAGATGGCCACCTTCAACCCGCTCCACTCCACTGCCGGATGAACCTCTGAGGATACTGATGAAGTCGTGGATCCCCGATGAGCGAAACTTCGCGTATCTGAACTGGAAGCAGGTGGAGGCGCTGCCGAAGGAGACCACGCTGCTTGTTCTGCCGACGGCCGCGATCGAGCAACACGGCCACCACCTGCCGCTCGCGACGGACACGCTCATTAGCAACCTCCTGCTGGGCAGAGCTCTGATGAAGCTGCCGAACGACGCACCGGTGTACGCGCTGCCGCCCGTCTGCTACGGCAAGAGCAATGAGCACCTCGGGTTTCCGGGGACCTTGTCTGTCTCCGCAAGGACGTTGATGGCCGTGCTGCACGACCTGGGGGAAAGCATCCACGCCAGCGGCTTCCGGAAGGTCGTACTGTACAACACGCATGGCGGCAACAGCGCACTGATCGATGTGATGGCACGAGACCTGCGCGCGGAGTTCGGCCTGCGAACGTTCTGCCTGTCCGGTTCGGGCGGAGGGTTGCACACGGGGCTTTCCAGGCAGGAGCAGAAGTATGGCTTCCATGCAGGCGAGGTGGAGACCGCATACCTGCTGCATGCGACACCGGAGCTGGTGGACACGTCTGCGTACACAGTGAACTACATTGCGGACGTGGACAAGCCCGAGCGGTTGCTGCCGGAGTTTGCGCCTGCGACATTCTCCTGGCTAACGCGGGATATTGCTCCAAGCGGAGTGATGGGGGATCCACGGCCTGCCACGGCGGACAACGGTGCGCGCTGGGCAGACGAAGCCGCAAGCTCGGTGGCCGCCGCTCTAACGGCCATGCTGAACTTCCAGGAGCGCACGTAGCTTGGCGGATCGGGCGCACGTCGATCTTGGGTGCGGCGTGTTGCTAGAGCGACGCGTTCCCTGCCGAATGTCGGATGGCGTGACGCTGTACGCGGACCACTACTATCCGCCGGGCAACGGGTCATCTCCTACGCTGCTGATGCGGCAGCCCTATGGCCGGGACATCGCGTCCACCGTCGTGTATGCGCACCCTGCATACTTCGCTCGCCATGGATACAACGTAGTGATTCAGGATGTCCGCGGACGTGGAGATTCGG
Organism: Acidobacteriota bacterium; assembly: GCA_030776065.1. Taxonomy (GTDB): domain Bacteria; phylum Acidobacteriota; class Terriglobia; order Terriglobales; family Acidobacteriaceae; genus Edaphobacter. The sequence goes on along the minus strand of JALYIA010000142.1, from coordinate 28,068 downwards.
AGGGCGAGTTTTATCCGTTCCGCCATGAGGGCCGCGATGGAGCCGAGACGATCGCAGCCTTGCGACGGCGGCCCGAGGCAGATGGCCGGGTTGGGATGTACGGCTTCTCCTACCAGGGCATGACCCAACTTCTTGCGGCTGCCGAGGCGCCCGAGGGCCTGTGTTGCATCGCACCTGCACAGACAGCCCACGACCTCTACCGCGGATGGTTCTACGCAAACGGCGTACTTCGGCTTGCGTCCGCGCTTGGCTGGGGTCTGCAGATGCTGAAGGCGGATGCGCGTCGCCTGGGACTTCGCGACGCGAGCGAACGGCTGGAGCGTGCGTGGGCCAGCCTCGCCGCGCAGTTGCTCGAGACGCCTTACGGAGGACATCCCGCGATTCAAGCGGAGGGGCTCCCTGCGTACGTCCGGGACTGGCTGGAGCATGACAGGCCCGACGAATACTGGAGTGCGCAGGACGTCAGCCGGTGTGTCCATCGCATCGGCGTCCCCGCTCTGCACATCTCGGGCTGGTTCGATACGTATCTTTCAGGCAGCATTGCGGGGTTTCTGGCGCTCAGCGGCGGGGCCTCGACGGCGCATGCGCGCGAGCACCAGTACCTTGTGGCCGGGCCGTGGATGCATATTCCGTGGGGCGGCCGTATCGGTGCGTACGCCTTCGGGCCCGAAGCCAATCTCGACACGGACGCACTCCACCTTCGCTGGTTCAATCACTGGCTGAAGGACTCAGGCGAGTTCGAGGGCGAACCGCGCATCCGCCATTATGCGTTGGACTTCGCTTGCGGGAAGGGCCGGTGGCACGAGGCCACAGAGTGGCCGAAGCCCGAGGAGGCCACGTGGGTCTTCTATCTGCACAGCGAGGGGCGCGCCAATTCGAGCCGAGGGGACGGCAGACTCCTTCATGAGGCACCTGCAGGAGACCAGCCACCGGACGTCGTTATCTTCGACCCGGAGGTTCCCGTTCCGGCGCCCGGCGGTCTTGCCAACGCCGCGGGCCCATCCGACCAATCGACGCTTGAGCTGGGGAACAACGTACTCGTATACACCTCGGCTCCACTGCCCCGCTCTACACACCTGTTCGGCTCTGCGGTGGTGGAGCTGTACTGTGCCACGTCGGCGACGCATGCCGATCTCGTTGTGAAGCTTATCCTGCTGCGGCCTTCCGGAGAGGCGATCTTCGTGGCGATCGGGATCGCACGCAGCTCCGCAACCTTCTCCGAGTATCTGGCGGACACTCCGCAGCGGTGGCAATTCGAGATTGCCCCGACTTCCTGTGTGTTTGCGCCAGGCGACTGCATCCGCATCGAGATAGCCTCTTCCGCGTGGCCGCTATTTGACCGAAACCCGGGCAACGCAATGCCACCTCGGCTGGCGGACTCATGGAGCTGGCAGCGCTCTACGCAGCTGCTGTTCCACGACGCAGCGCGCCCATCGTCGATCCGCCTGCCGATCACAGGGGAGCAGCGGCGATGACAGGACCTGCACCGTTGCCTGCAGGGGAGCCGCGCGTTCCCGCCATCCAGCTCGATCGCGTTACCAAACGATTTGGCGAGGTCCCAGCTGTTCTGGAGGACGTTTCCATTACTGTGGCCCCCGGCGAGTTCGTCAGCATTCTCGGGCCCTCCGGGTGCGGGAAGTCGACGCTGCTCCGGCTTGTGGCGGGGCTGAGCCCGATCTCTTCGGGGACGATCCTGATCGACGGGATGACGCCTGCGAATGCACGCGAGACGGTGTCCTTCATCTTCCAGGATCCCACGCTGCTTCCCTGGCGCACGGTTCGGGGGAACGTGGCGCTCGGGCCCGAGCTGGAAGGGATGGCGCGCGAACGCCGCACGGAGCGCGTGGCGGAGATGCTGTCATTGGTGGGCTTGAGCCACGTTGCGAAGAGGTATCCCCGAGAGCTCTCGGGCGGCATGAAGATGCGAGTCTCGATCGCGCGCGCGCTTGTGAACAGCCCACGCGTGTTGCTGCTGGACGAGCCCTTCGCCGCATTGGACGAAATCACACGCGACCGCATGAATGAGGAGCTGTTGCGCCTGCGCGGGGAGCACGGCTGGACGGTGCTGTTTGTCACGCACTCTGTCGCCGAGGCGGTGTTTCTGTCCGATCGCATCGTGCTGCTCGCGCCGCATCCGGGACGTGTCGCACACGACCTTGAGGTTCCGCTCGCCTGGCCACGCACGGCCGAGACGCGGACGGCAGACGTGTTCGATGAGATGGTGGCTGAGGTGTCACGCAGGCTGCGGCGGGTTGAATCGGCTCGTACCCATCGCGGCGGCTTGGAGGAGGAGCCATGAAGCGGACCGTGTTTAGCGTGCTGTCTGCGATCGCTGTGTTCGGAGCGTTTCTTCTGCTGTGGGTCGGGATTGTCTCCCTGTTACACATTCCCCCGTACCTGCTTCCCTCGCCCGCTCGCGTCGCCCGAGCCGGCGCGGCGCGGCTGCCGATGCTGGTTACATCGTTGTCCATTACGGCGGCTGCCGCGGCGGGAGGCCTGCTTGCGAGCATACTGGCGGGCGTGCTCATTGCCCTTGTCTTTGCGCAGTCACGTTGGGTGCGCAGGATGTTGTATCCCTACACGATTCTGCTGCAAACAGTCCCGATCGTAGCGGTCGCTCCTCTGATCCTGATGTGGGTAGGTCCCGGAACCTTCTCGGTCGGCCTGATCGCCTTCATCATCTGCCTGTCACCGATTATCGCAAACACGACGCAAGGCCTTATCAGCGTAGACCGCGGCATGGTCGAGCTCTTCCTGATGAACAACGCGTCGCGCAGCCAGATGCTGTTCAAGCTGCGGCTGCCGCATGCGCTGCCTGCGCTGTTTGCAGGGATTCGTATCGCCAGCGGCATTGCGGTGATCGGTGCAATTATCGGTGAGCTGTTTGCGGGTTCTGCACGCGTCGGAGTCGGCGGGCTTGGTTACGCCATCCAATACGCGAGCGCCCAGCTGGAGACCGACTACTTGTTTGCCCTGGTGGCGGCGGCGACGCTCCTGGGATTTCTATTCTTCTTCAGCTCCATGTTTCTGGAGTGGTATTTTCTGCATCATTGGCACGAGTCGGCACGTACGAACGAGCTTGAGTAGAACGCCCGGTACAATTCCGGAAGAGGGGGCACGGTGCTTCGTGTGGAATCGGAAGACGGCTGGTGGCTGATCACCCACCCGGATCACGCGCATCTGGCGGGAGAGTTCGCGGCTCACTGGGGAAATACGCTGTTCGCGGCACCGGAACCGCGTGCGCACGTTCTCTTCGGGATCAGCGTACACGATGACGGCTGGGCGGCCCGGGACCTGCATCCCGTCATCACGCGGGAGGGCAAGCCCTCCGCCTTTTCACACGAACTGGTGGGCAGGTACTCGGCGTTTGAGGAGATCGACCTTCCGGAGTACCTGGCGGTGCGGGAACGCGCGGTGGAGAAGCTGGAGACCGTGGATCGATACGCGGCGCTGCTTGTGTCGTTGCACACCTACAACCTGCTGACCGCGCATGCAGACCGCACCACGATCAGTGCCGCACAACTGCCGTTGCTGGATGAGTTCCTCGACCGCCAGCAGGTCCGGCTCGAGCGTCTTCGGACCGAGGTCCGGCGCATGCCGGACCTCGAGGGCCAGCTCACGAGCGAGCAGCGCGTTCTCGATAACTTCCACCTGCTGCAGGCTACGGATAACCTTTCGCTGCTCTCGTGCGTGGACTACAGGCAGCCTTCGACGCTGCTCCATCCGCTGCGGAAGCTCGACGGAGGCGCCAGCCCGGTGAAGGTCACGCCGGTCGGGCATCGTAGCTTTGTGCTGGATCCCTACCCGTTCGCAGAGCCGCACCTTACGTTCCACGTGCGGGCCCGTCACGTGCGAGGGAAGACGTTCACGGCAGACTCCGTGCTCCAGGCCCGCTTCTCTGCGGCTGAGTCCGAGCTGCTCACCATTACCGTCGCAGCCCAGGAGCCCGCGTGGGTTTCAGGCGCGTCCGAGGACGTTCGTCCGGCATCCTAAGAACTATGCGCGACACCGATGTATTCATCTGCGGAGGAGGTCCTGCAGGTCTGGCCGCCGCCATCGCGTGCCGGCTGCACGGCTTCGATGTCATCGTTGCGGACTGCGCGAAGCCGCCGATCGACAAGGCATGCGGCGAAGGCCTTCTGCCGGACGCCCTGGAGGCTCTCCGTACCCTCGGCGTGGTGCTCGATCCAGAGCACGCGGGTGTGTTTCGCGGCATACGTTTCACGGACACACAGCATTCCGTGGAGGCCCGCTTCCCGGCCGATTTCGCATACGGTGTTCGCCGGACGCATCTCCAGCAGGCACTCCAGCAAAGAGCGTCCGCTCTGGGCGCAGACATCTGGTGGAATACCCAGGTTCTCTCGATGACGCCGGTCAACGGCGGCTCCGCCGTTCAAACCTCCGGCCAAGCTGTACGGGCTCGCTGGACGATCGGGGCCGACGGGCTTCAGTCTCGCATCCGTCTCTGGTCGGGCCTCGATCGCGGCAGCTTGTCGGGTCGGCGGATTGGATTGCGGGCTCACCTTCGTATCCCGCCGGGTGAACAACGCGACCTGGTGGAAGTGCATTGGGGCGAGTCCGCGCAGGCGTACGTCACGCCGATCTCCGGCGACGAGATCGGCGTTGCTCTCGTTGCTCGGGATCCCCGTAAACTGCGCACGTTCGAACAGGGGTTGCATCAGTTTCCCGCGCTGGCTGCCCGCTTCAAAGGCGCTCCACGCATCAGCCGGCAGCGCGGCTCAGCAACGTTGACACGCAGGCTGCCGCGGGTCTGCTCGGGAGGCGTGGCTTTGATAGGAGACGCGTCCGGCTCGATCGACGCGGTCACGGGGGCTGGGCTGGGCCTCGCGTTCCTCCAGGCGCTCGCGTTGGCACCCGCGTTGAAGACAAGCGACCTGGCCGGCTACCAGAGGGCTCACCGCGAGATTGGGCGGCGGGCAGGGCTGATGTCGCATGCGCTTCTGCTGATGGACCGTTCCGCAAGTATCCGGCGCCTGGCTCTTCGATCCCTGAGCCGCACCCCCGAGCTGTTCGAACGGATGGTCGCAATCCATGTGGGCGAGGCGCCGCTGCGGCTCTTCGGCCGTAGCGGAGCCCTGACCCTGGGCCTGCAGTTGCTTCGCGGGTGATCCGCTGTCCCTCACAACGGAGTCGACTTGGTCTAGAAAAAGCGGCGGGCCACGAGATTCTCATGGCCCGCCCTGTTGCTTCGCGCGGCGATAGGATTGCCTAAATCACAGCTCTCCTCGCCCTGTGCTGATTACTGCTTGGTTGTACTGCCGATGCTGAGTGTAGCCGTGGCCGCTGTATACCCTTGAACGGCGGCCTGCGTTGCGAGCACCGTTATTGCGCCCTGGCCAACCACATGAACCGTACTGCCGGAGATCGTTCCCGGCCCGCTTACCACGGTGAACACGACGGCGCCGGGCGAGTTTGAGACCGGCACGAGCGTGTAACCCGATTTGGTTCGTACTGCTGACAGGCTAAGCGACGTCTGCTTCGCAGGAGTACCAGGCGTGGGTGTTGGTGTGGGGGACGATGTCGGTGCGGCAGCCGCTGCCACCGTGAAGCTCGTGGTTGCCGCGCCGGAGGTGAAGTTTCCACTCGCCGCCTGGGTGGCTATTACCGTAACGCTGCCAGTGCCGGTGAGTGTCACGATGTTGCCCTGGAGGGTCGCCGGGCCGCTTACCACGGAGTACGTGATGGCGCCCTGCGAGTTGGAGGTGGCAGAGATCGCGAACGGCGATGCCCCAAGAATCTGCGCCGAGATGGCAGCCAGGGTGAGGGACGGCGTCGCACCGGTTACGTTGAAGCTTGCCGTAGCAGACGCTGCGCCAAAGGCGCCCGACGCTGCCTGGCTCGCCTTCAGCGTCACCGTGCCCACTCCCGTAAGCGTGACCACGTTGCCGGAGAGTGTCGCCGGCCCGCTCACCACAGAGTAGGTGATCGCACCCTGCGAGTTGGACGATGCCGAGACGGCGAAGGGCTGAGTTCCAAAGACACGGTCTACGATGCCGGTGAAGCTCAGCGAGGCTGTTCCGCCATTCGACACGGTGACTGTGGTGCTGGCCGTGCTGGTGCCGTACGCGTTGCGGGCGGTCAGGGTGTAGGTTGTCGTCGCGGTCGGATGTACGGTGATTGGCCCGCGCGTGAAGCCGGCCTTGTCGATGAACTCGTAGGACGCGCCGGTTACGTTTGGCGTCAGAGTGACGGCTGAACCGACCGCAACGCTGGAAGAGGACGCTGTGAAGCTGTTGATTACCGGCACGGGACCGGTCGGGGCGCTGTACTGGTCGTACACCGCTCCGATCTTGAGTACCTCGAACGCGGTGGACGGAACGCGCTTGAGGGCGCTGAGATCGTTGTCGTTCCAACGCGCATCCGGAGTTCCCTGGAAGAACATGTTCGCGCCGTTGTCGGCCAGAATCATGCCATACGTCTTCATCGCATTCAGAATAATCTGGTTTGTGGTCGAGTAGCCGGAGACATCGAAGTCGGCACGCAGACGGATCCGCATACCCATGATGTTGTCCGAACCGTAGAGGCTGCCCGCCGCGTGGACCGCCGGAGCCGTGAAGTATCCGTTGTTCTTGTTGTTCTTCGTGTGCAAGGCCGTAAACCGGATGGCATGGTTGATCGACCCTGCGACGATCTCGTCGTAGCGAATAAGCCCTTCGAACACGGACAGGCCTGCCGCGTCGACTGAACTCATCCCGTAGGGGCGCTGCTCCGTCGTGGTGAAATCCCAGATCACATTCCCGTAGGAGCTCCAGCCACCATTGCACTGGTCCGCCTGGTAGACCTCGTACCCGACACACTGATTCTTGTCGATCACAATGGCATGGTGATCGTTGGAATCGGTCCAGCATAGGCCGGGGCTGCCCTCGATCGGCAGACTCGCGGGAATGGGGAAGAGGGTGTTGTCGCTGTCTGCGGAATCCGAGGCCGAAAACGTCACCAGCGGCGTTGTGCTCGAATCCACCACGACATAGGGAATGCCGTAGCCGCCCGCAGCGGGTGTGCTGAAGTCGGGGTGAAGATATGCGCCTCCGAGATTCTGGGAGGCAGTCAGGATGTTGGAGGAGTTGGGATCGACCGCAGCGGTGGAGATCACCTGGTGCCAGGCGTCATTGGGAGAAGGAACCCATCCATTCAAGGAGCCGAGCGGTCCGGAGCTGAGAACGGAGCAGTTGTTCGGATCTGCATAGGCCGGCACCGCGGAAGCAACGGCGAGCAAGATAACAGATGTTGCCGTTTTCGCATCGAAGCTTGAGAACGGGTGGAGTAGAACACGGGTAAGACGACGAATAGACGCAGTGGTGCAAACGACACACTTCAAGAATCACCTCGCTGAAGGGGGTTGAGTTAGATCGATTTTCAGTTTGGGCAGGCGAACAGAAGTGCTTCAACAGAGAACGGCGTCTCAGGAATAAAGTCAGATTACACGCTGCGATACCCGTTGAGAACCCCTGCAAGCAACACTTCGGCAGAAGTGCGTACGATTCATTTCCACACGCTAAATTATTCCATTCAAAGGGACTTATTTATAGGCCAATCAGGAAATTCTTTCCTGCTACATGGCACTGCGCGCACGTAGGCCGAGACGGTAAAGAGCTCCGGTTCCCTGCTCGCTTCAATCAGCGTACGAACTGGGTTGTGTACGCGCTCGCTGGATCGATCTGCCGACTGATTACGCCCAGCTCCAACAGCTGGCGGTACGTGGCCGTCCACCGGTCGGGGGTGAAATGGCCCAGGTGAGACTCCGCGGTGCTGTCGCCATCGATGAAGTGGCCCGCCTTCAACGTCTCCACACTGAATTTCATCTGCTCCTGGCTCATGGCAGGGTTCAGGCGGGTAAGCTCCGCATTGACCTCGGTCGGATCCTCGAGGTAGTCATGCCAGCCCTGCAGCGATGCCTCCACAAACTTCGCTACGGTATCGGGATGCTGCACGAGGAAGTTCCTGGATGTGAAGACCACGCGGTACGGCTGGTAGCCCGTCGCGCTGATCAGGAGCGTACGCACCTTCGCCCCTGCCTTGGTCGCAAAGTACGGCTCTGACGTGACAAAGCTCTGCTGAATGTAGCCGGGGTCCTGGAGAAAGTTGGCAACACTGTAGGTTGCGGGTATCTCCTTCACGTTCTTCAGCGCATAGCGCTTCAAAAGATACTGGAACCAGATGGAACCCGGCTTGGCGGCGATTGTGTGCCCCTCCAGGTCCGGAAAGTTCCTCACCGGAGACTCCGCGTGAAGCATCACCGCCTGCGGGTCCTGCTGCATGGTGGCGGCGACGGCGACCAAGGGCAGACCGCGCGAAACATCCACCAGCACCAGGTCAGACGATCCCATCGCAAACTGCGCGGCGCCCGAGGCTACCTGCTGCTCGGCCACCACAAAGGGCCCGCCCGGCACAATGCTCACGTCCAGACCGCGCGCCTTGTACAGTCCCTCCATCTGGGCCTCGTAGAATCCGCCCATCTCCGGCTGCGGATACCAGTCCGTCTGCAGCTTGACGTGTACCAGGCCCGTGGCGACCTGCTGCCGCTTGCACCCCGCCGCCATGACGAAGAGAGAGACCACACACACCCTCGCCGCAAGAGCGACGTACGATTTCCGCTGTGAGACGCCCATCTTCCACTCTCCTGTGCTTGTTACGCCGGCTCGCGAGCGAGGCGCTCCCCAAGCGTGCTGCAGAGGCCTAGCAGCCGCGCATCGGCTCCCGGCGCCGCCCCGATCTGTACCCCTGAGCCCAGCGGGCCGCCCAGCATCTCCCCTGGCAGCGAGACGGCCGGAAGTCCTGCAAGCGAAAAGGGGGTCGTGTACTTCAGAATCCGCCCGCGCGCTCCGGTCTGGTCCTCACCCGCCACCAGCCTTCGCACGGGAGCAGCAGGCAGCATCAGGAGGTCGAAGCTCCGAAAGAGCTCCAGCATCCCCGCGCTGAAGTCGGCCATTCGCTCGCGGAGTCCGGCAACCACGCTCTCCGGCAGCCCCTCTCCCCAGCGAAGGCGGTTGGCTATGGCCGGTTCGAACTCGTCGAAGCGACCACGGTGAATCTGCGCTGCTTCGTGCGCCTGGATGCCAGAGAATATGGCCTGCGCTTCCTCCCAACCGGCGGGCTCAAACTCCTCAACGTCGTACCCTGAACGGAGCATGCACTCGCGCCACAGCGCAAGGGCCTCGCTCACCTCCGGATCGCAATCGTGCAGAAACGTGCCGGCTACGCAGCCTATCCGCACCTGGCCGGACGGCTGTTCGATGCCCCCTCCGAACAACGCATTCGCCGCCACCGCGGCATCCCGTGGATCGCGCACAAACAGCCCTACGGTGTCGAAGGTCGCTGCGAGGTGAACCCCTCCAGCCCAGAGCCCGCCGGGGGAGGAGGGCCACGGACCTGGCTGACGCGCGAGCCGATGGGAGGCTCTGTAGCCCACGAGACCGCACAGAGCTGCCGGCACCCGCACCGAGCCTCCTGTGTCGGTTCCGATTGCCACCACGGCAGAGCCCTCCTGCACGCTGGCGGCCGCGCCGCTTGAGGATCCACCGGTAAGTAAGCCCGCATCCCGGGGCTGCAGGCAGTCGCCAAAGTCGGGGTTCTCGCCTGTAATGCCATAGGCCAGCCCGTGCATATGGGTCTTGCCCATGATCAGTGCCCCCGATTCGCGAAGCCGGGCGGCTACAGCGGAGTCATGGTCGGCCGCTTCGGTTCGCTCCGCATAAAACCGTGTGCCTGCGGTGGTCACGGTTCCACGGAGGTCGAAGCAGTCCTTGAGCGACACGGGAACGCCGTACAGCGCAGAGCCGGGCCCCGTGGCGGCGAGCCGGTGGTCTAACTCAGCCGCCTCGTCCATGAGCCGGTCCGAGTCCAGCCACAGATAGGTGTTCCTCGAAGCGCTGCTATTCACGCGCGCAAGATACTCCCGTGCCACGCTTGTAGGTGTCTCCAGCCCAGCGTCCAGGCGCTCCCGCAGTCGTTCGAGCGGACTCTGTCGGGTCAACGTCCCCATCTCACTCCCCATATGGCATCACCAGGTAGAGCAGCACGAAAGACAGCACGCAAAACATCCGGAAGGCAGCCTCCTGGCCGTTCCAACTCGCAGACTGCCACATCAGAAACCACTCTCCTCCGACCGATAGGAAGGCCACAAGCCACAGCATCAATCCCATAGTAAGCGCGGCGACTCCCAGGCCTTTGGCTCGCGCGAACTCTTCCCGCGGAGAATTGACTGCTCGTACCAGTCGTACGAAGCCCCACCAGGTGACCACCGTCGTCACCCCCTCCCACAGGATGATCGATAGATAGAAGGCGGTATGCAGCGCTGGGCTTCGAATGGCCCGCCACATCCCATGGTTCCCCGCAAATGTCGTGTCCATCATCAACACATGCCGCACAAATTGATAGTTCGAGTCGAAGTCCGTGGTGTTGTTGAAGACCACCAAGGTGAAGAACAGCGCCACGCCCCCCATCAGCACGCATTTGGATGTTTGAACCGTCATCGTTCCCTGCCCTCCACTGAACTGGAAGTGTTCTTGAAGTACGCGGTGAGTGCGCCCAGCGTTGCCGCATCGTACCCAGGTTCACCGGGCATCGTCGCCTGCGGGCTGATCTTCTTCGGTGCAGCCACATACGTCGCAAACCATGCCGGCCGCTGCCGGGCATCCCGAGCGAGATCCGCCCAGGTGAACTTCGATTTTGTGCCGCCCGTCGCTCCCGCCGCATGGCAGCGAACACAGTTCTGCCGGGCGATCTGGTAGCCCTGGCTGGCCTCCAGGGAGGCTGCCGCCCCGGGTTCGACCGCTCGCCATGCCTCTACCTGTCTCCCAAAGTTCAGCCGGACCACGTTCGATGGGAGCTGCGGGCGGTCTGCATGCGAGAGCACACGCCAGGCCGGACGAAATCCCCTGTACAGGATCAGATACGGTCCCGGATCGTCCTGCTTCGTCTTTGCCGCCCACGCTGCGGGCGTCATGCCATCCATGGTCAAGACGAGCAGCGGCTGATGCGCCGCAATCAACTCACGCGGATAATATGCCCGGTATCCGTCGCTGCAGAGTGCGTCCAGCAGATCTACCGCTGCGCCGACTCCAAGTGCCTTCGCCAGAACGTCCAGCCGCACGCCGGTTATCTTCATCACAAGACCCGGCAGATCGGGGTCATCGTCCACCACGCCTGAGACCTGCGGCAAGCGGCGCAGGTCGCTCCATCGAAGAAATCCTGCGTCCCCGGCCCGCAGTCCTGGCACCTCCCCGGCGATCTCCAGATCGTACGGTGACTGCCGTATCCGATGCATCACAATCCGGGTCTCTTCGCCCGCACCCGCCGTTGGCAAACACGCAGACAGGGCTAGGGCCACCACAGCCACATGTGCCCAAATTCTTGATCGCATATGCAGACTTTACCCGGATCTGTGCTCAAGGCGCGAAACAAATTCGGCAGCGCCATGGAACGGCAAGCAGTCGGGACCCACCACGCTCTGCGTGATAGCCTAGTCGCCACATGACATCGACCCGCTCCCCCGAGCAGCGTCTCACAGAGCTCGGCCTCTCGCTTCCGGAGCCACCCTCCGCCGGAGGAAACTACGTCTCTGCGAAGACCGTAGGCTCCCTCGTCTTCCTCGCTGGCGTGATCTCCGCCGGCCCTGATGGCCTGATTACCGGGACGGCCGGCGCCGACCGCATGCTCGAAGACGCTCACGCCGCGGCCCGCGCCTGCGCCCTCACGCAGCTCGCGGTGCTTCGAGCCCACCTCGGTTCCCTCGACCGCATCCGCCAGATCGTCAGCGTCAACGGCTATGTCAACGCCGTCGCGGGCTTCCCCTCGGCCCCCCAGGTCGTCAACGGGGCCTCCGACCTGCTCATCGAAGTCTTCGGGGAGGCTGGCCGCCACGTCCGCGCCGCGGTCGGAGTCTCTTCTCTGCCGCGCAACGCGCTGGTCGAGATTCAGATGACCGTCGAGATTGCACCGGAGGGCGACTAGCGTCATGCCCACCCACACGCTCACCGCTCAGCCCACCCACTCTCTTTGGGACGCGTCCCTTCCGCCGCGCCTCCACATCAGCTCCGGGGACGCGGTTCACCTCGAGTGCGTCGACTCTTCCGGAGCCCAGGTGAGCCCCGCCTCGACTCTCGCTGACTTCCTGGCAATCGATCGCACGCGTATTCATGCCCTCACCGGTCCCATCTTTCTCGACGGCGCTGCTGCCGGAGACACCCTCCAGATCGATGTCCTCGAAGTCGCACACAAGGGCTGGGCCTGGAGCTCGATCATCCCGGGGCTTGGCCTCCTCGACCAGCGGTTCACGGAGGCCTTCCTCTTCCAATGGAAGCTCGAACAGACTGCCACCTGCTCGCTCGAACCCGCGGTCATCCCGCTCAGCCCATTTCTAGGTGTAATGGGCGTGGCCCCGCCAGAACCCGGAGCCCACAGGACCAGACCACCGGGGCCGTTTGGGGGCAACCTCGACGTGCGAGAACTCTGCAGCGGCTCCACCCTGTACCTGCCGGTCTTTCAGCCCGGCGCACTCTTCTCCGCAGGCGACGCACACGCCGCACAGGGCGACGGGGAGGTCTGCATCAATGGGATGGAGTGCCCCGCGGACGCTACTCTGCGCTTCACCCTCCACAAAGGCCGATCCATTCCCGGGCCGATCGTTGAGTCGGTCCCAAAGGCCTCCGGCTCCACCGGGCCCGAGTGGATCGTGGTCGAGTCCGCTACTGACGCCTTCGCCGCCGCACAGGCCGCCACCTCCCGCATGGTCGATCTCCTCGTCGAGCACTGGCATCTGCCGCCAAACCATGCCTATCTGCTGTGCTCCGTGGCCATGAAGCTGCGCCTGTCCCAGGTCGTCAACCGGCCCATGACGACGGTTTCGGCTGCCATCCCGAAGGCCATTTTGCCGGCCCTCACCCTCTTCGCATGACGCGCGAGATCGCCTTCGTGGGTGCCTGCCTGCGGTATACTGAAGGTAGTTCTTTGACAGCGCTGCAGTACGCAACGCTCGAAACTTCTCCATAAGTATGGGGGGCGTCACGGTTTCGACGGGGTTGCTTGTGGCAGAGAGGCATGCCGGGGTGGGTACACCCGTAATCGCGCCCAAAACCATAAGTGCCGAACCTCAATTCGCGCTTGCTGCTTAATAATTAAGTAGCCGATTGCTTCCGCTTCGCCTACGGGCGGATACCAATCGTCGCACAGTAGGCTGGTCAAAGCTGTTCCGCCTGGACGGCAATGACGAGATCGATCAGGCTGGTGGCCAGCTCATCTTCGCCCGTTCTCAGGGCCGGCTACGAGACAAAGATGAACGTGGAAAAGCATGAATGCTCTCTGTTGTCAGTTTCCTCGGACGGGAGTTCGACTCTCCCCGCCTCCACCACCTTCACACTGCCTATAGCGCCTTCGGATCCCCTCCTGCGTCCAGCAACACTGCCAGGACCGACAGGACGAACGCTCGCCGCGCCCTCACTCCGCTGCGCTCTCCCACACCACATCGGCAACACTGCGTACGCGGTCACGTCCGCGTCATCACATCCTGTCGTCACGTCCGTGTCATTGCCAACCCTGCTCGGATCAAGATAGATTCTCCTCGGACCCCCTTGGCCGATGAGGCCGGATTCCTATCTTCGCGCAGGACACCCATGTGACCGCACCCAACGATCGTCGTGCCTTTCTTCGGACCCTGAGTTCAGCCGGGATCGCCTCTGCACTGCCCGCCTCCGCCTTCGCCGGTGAACCTGCACCTCAGTCACAGCCTGCGCCGTTGCAGGAGATGATTGCCCCGCCCCAGCCCGTCAACTTCGCGGTCTGCGGCATGAGCCACGATCACATCCACGGGATGGTCGGAGCCATGCAGCGGGGGGGCGCCAAGTTCACTGCCTTCTTCGGCGAGGAGCCGGACAAGCTCGCAATCTTCCGGACGCGCTATCCGGCCGTGCCAGAGGCGCGCTCAGAAGATGAGATTCTGTCTGACCCGAAGATCCAGCTTGTCCTCTCCTCGACCGTAGCGAGCCGCCGCGCACCGCTCGGCGTTCGCGCGATGCAACACGGCAAGGACTTTCTGTCCGACAAGCCTGGCATCACCACACTCGATCAGTTGGCCGAGGTACGCCGCACCATCGCATCCACCGGCCGAATCTACGGCATCATGTACTCGGAGCGCCTGGAGGTCCGCGCCGCTGTGCGCGCTGGCGAACTTGTGCAGGCCGGCGCGATCGGCCGAGTCATCCAGACGATCAACCTCGCTCCCCACCAGATCGAGCAGGGCGCTGCCGGACGCGACGCGGGTGGCGCATCCAGACGTCCCGACTGGTTCTGGAAGCCTGAGCTGTACGGCGGCATCCTCACGGACATTGGATCGCATCAGGTGGACCAGTTTCTGTTTTACACCGGCTCGAAGCAGGCCGAAGTCGTAGAAAGCCAGATCGCGAACGTGGCTCATCCCCAGCACCCGCATTTTCAGGACTTCGGGGACATGGTGCTGCGCGGAGATCGCGGCTTCGGATACGTCCGCCTGGACTGGTTCACGCCGGATGGCCTCGGGACGTGGGGCGATGGCCGCCTGTTCATCCTCGGCACAGAAGGCTACATCGAAGCCCGCAAGTACACCAACGTCGCAGTCGATCGCCGCGGCAACAACCTCTATCTCGTCGACCGCAAAGAGGCGCGTTACATCGACTGCAACAACGTTCCGCTTCCGTTCGGACCCCAGTTCGTTCAGGACATTCTGCATCGCACGCATGTGGCGCAGGATCAAACCCAGTGCCTGCTCGCGGCCGAACTTGTGCTGAAGGCCCAGCGTGACGCCAAGCTGGTTACGCTTCAACCCTGAGCGGATCACTTGAGTTCTGCACAATCGCCGCGTCAAACGCGTTGCCGGCGTTGTCGCTTCCCCGGCTATCGCAACTCGGCGAATCTTCAACACTCGCGAGCCGTTCAGCCCGCCGCAGAGATCGCCACCAAGCCCTGCGCGGGCTCCACCGTTCGCTTCAACTGTCCGCAGGCTGCATAGATGTCTCGCCCGCGAGGCCTACGCGTGAACGTCGGTATCCCGCCGTCGATCAGCATGCGATGAAACACCGCGACATCCTCTGGCCGCGGCTGGTGAAAGTCGATTCCCGGCCCAGGATTCCACACAATCAGATTGACCTTCGCCTTCATCCCCGCCAACAGCGCCAGCACCTCCCGCGCATGCTCCGGCTGATCGTTCACCCCGCCCAGCAGCACGTACTCGAAGGTGACGTATTCACGCCGTCCAAGCGGCAGAGCACGCACGGCATCCAGCAGGGCTTCGATGTTCCACTTGCGCGTGATCGGCATCACCTGTTCGCGCACGGTGTCGTTCGAGGCGTTCAGGCTGAGCGCCAGCTTCGGGCGGAACGGCTCCGCGGCGAACCGGCGGATCGAAGGCTCGATGCCGCTCGTCGACACAGTCATCCGCGACTCCGGAATCCCCATCCTCCGGAGCAGGTGCACGCTCTTCATGAACGCGTCGTAGTTCAGGAACGGTTCGCCCATCCCCATGAACACCAGGTTGATCCGCGCCGGAGTCTCCACGCCGCGTCCGCTGCCGAGCCGCACGCCGTGGCGCGTCAGCACTCCGGCTACCTGCCCGGCGATCTCGCCCGCCGTCAGGTTGCGCCGTATGCCGAGCTTCGCCGTCAGGCAGAACTGGCAATTCACCGCACACCCGACCTGGCTCGAAACGCAGATCGTCGCGCGCTTGTATCCCGCGCCACCGGGTGTTGCCTTTCCTCCGGCCAGCTCCACCGGATCCTCCGGGTCGCCCGCCTCTCCCTCCTCCTCCGCCGCAGCCTCGCTTCCGTCGCCGCGCTCGCCGCCGTCACCGTCCGGCATCCACACGGTCTCTACCGTCTCTCCGTCTCCCAGGCGAACCAGGTAGCGCTCCGTTCCATCCACCGAGGTTGCTGCCTGCACAATCTCCGGCAGACCCACCCGATACCCGGCACCGGCCAAGCTGTCCCGCAAAGCCGCCGGGAGCGCGGTCATCTCCTCCAAGGAGCTCACCCTCTGCCGGTAAAGCGCCTCCGACATCTGCTCCGCCCGAAACCGCTTCTGGCCAAACTCATCCATCACCCGGACAAGCTCCTCCCCCTCCATGCCGAACAGCACCCGCGGCTTCCCTTGGTCCACGCCTTCCATCTCTCTAGAATAAAGCGTACGTATGCACTCCGCCGACAGCGCACCGAACACGCATGCAAAGACCGAACCATCGAGCGAGACCGTTACCGCGGAGCTGCTGGCGCGCGAACCCATCTTCCACCGGCCGGAGTTCGCATTCTCGCTCACGCAATTCGACCGGATGATGGCCCCGGACTACTGGGAGATCGGAGCCTCCGGCAGGCGGTACACCCGCAGCTATATCCTCAAGTTCCTCGCCACACACCCGCCCGTCGATGCAGCACAGGCAGGCTGGACGGTCCTGGAGCCGCTCTGCAGGCCACTCGGTCCGGCGACCTACCTGTTCACCTACACGCTCCACCAGGGCTCACGCCGCTCCCATCGTGCTACCGTCTGGCGCCGCGCCCCTTCTGGATGGCAGATTCTCTATCACCAGGGCACACTCCTCTCGGAGGAGCAGAGCGGCAGCGAGCACCACGACTGAGCCCCGCCAAACATGAAACAATAGGGAGCCACAGGAGTCGTATGTCTGCTAGCACCATCCCCCTTGCCGCTGCCCCACCGCGCAACATCCGCCGCACCGTTCTCCCGAACGGGCTGCTCGTGCTCACCGAGCGTATCCCCCATGTGCGGTCCATCTCGATGGGCGTCTGGATCGCCACAGGATCGCGCGACGAGCCAGCCCCGCTGAACGGCATCTCCCATTTCGTCGAGCACATGGTGTTCAAGGGCACCACCTCGCGCTCCGCGCAGCAGTTCGCGCGGGAGGCAGACGCCATCGGGGGAAATCTCGACGCCTTCACCTCAAAAGAAAACATCTGCTTCAATATCAAGGTATTGGACGAAAATCTTACACCTGCACTTGACCTTCTCTCGGACCTCGTCCTCCATCCCACCTTCACCCCGGAGGACATCGCCCGCGAGCAGGGCGTCATCCTCGAGGAGATCAAGATGGACGAGGACTCCCCCGACTACCTCGTCCACGAGACATTCACCCAGAAGTTCTGGAAGGGTCATCCCATCGGCCGCCCCATCCTCGGGACGGTGAAGACTGTCTCCTCGTTCGATCAGCGCGGCGTCTTCGACTTCTACGCCAGCCGGTTCACCCCGCGCAACATGGTCTTCTCCGCTGCCGGCCACCTGGATCACGACGCGTTTGTGGCGATGGTCTCGGAGCAATTCTCTGCGCTCACGGCCTCCGGCCTATGGGAACTCCCCACACATCCGAAACCCGTAGCCCATCCGCATATCACCCTCAAGCGCAAGAAGTCGCTCGAGCAGGTGCAGTTCTGCCTCGGCGTGCCGGCCCCCCCGGTCGATTCCCCGGACCGCTACGCCCTGTATCTGCTGAACTCGATCCTCGGCGGCGGAATGAGCTCACGCCTCTTCCAGACCATACGGGAGGACCGCGGACTGGCCTACTCCATCTACTCCGAGGTGAGCCCGTTCCGCGACGCGGGCGCCCTGGCCGTCTACGCCGGCACCTCCGTCGACAAGACCCTCAAGGTGCTGGAGCTCACACTGGCCGAACTCCGCCGGCTCAAGCTGGAGATCGTCGCCGAGCCCGAGCTGCGGCGCGCCAAGGACCAGCTCAAGAGCAATATCGTCCTCGGCCTCGAAAGCTCCTCCTCGCGGATGTCCAACCTCGCCCGTCAGCAGATGTACTTCGGCCGCTTCTTCACCGTGGACGAGATCACCGCCGAGATCGAGGCAGTCACATCGGAACGGGTGCAAGCCCTCGCTCGTACCCTGTTCCAGCCCGAACTGATCGCGCTCACGCTGCTCGGCAATCTCGGCGAGATGTCCGTTACGCGCGACGATCTGGCCTGCTAAGGGGCGTCCCAGTCGTGGCGGACACGTTACAGCGGCGCCTGGGCTTCGACCACGGGCACACCTGGCGGAGGCACAAACCGGAAGTCCTCCGCGGTCGTCGGGGCGTTCTCCTGCTGGTCGGTGAAGCTGAAGTCCGTGGTCGCCCCGTCTACCTCTTCGAGCTTCATCCCTTCGATCGCACCGCCTGCCGTCACCAGCAGCGTCAGCAGGCGCACACGCCCGGCCATACCCTTGGGAACTCCGGAGATGCGAAAGCCGGCGCCCTCGGCAGCAGACGTCAGTCCGTCCAGCTCCTTGGCCAGCTGGGTGTGCCCAAGCAGAAAGCGCAGCGGCGAGCGCAGATCGTCAAGCTGCTTGGCGGGCGTGCGAGACACCTGCGGGTCCCCGGGCGTGTAGAACCAGGCCCAGTGCCCATCGAGCACAAACACCTTGCCCGCCGGCCTGTCGTAGGCCCACCGCATCAGCCCGGGCTTTCGAAGCAGCAGCGTGCCGGACTCCGTCCTGTCCAGACCCATCCCCGTAAAGTGCTCGGTATATCGTGCCCGCAGCGACTTCAGATGGTTGTAGTGATCGTCCACCCGCCGCACCAGTCCGGCCTCGAGCTGCGGCCCCTGCGCGTGCACGCTCATGCAGGCCCATAGCATGAGCAGGCACCCCACGAGTCCACATCGCACTGCCGCCGAGCCGTCCCATCGCGCGGTCCTGCGATCTCCCGCAGACGCTACTGGATCGGCTGTGTGCAGTTTGTACCACCTGCCGGATCGGCCTTGATGATGTTGTTCTCATCCGAGCAGTACCCCAGGTCGCCCGTCTTGCCGGGAGCCTGCGGAACCGCCGTCACCTGGTACGAGGTGTAGGTGTCCTGGTTGTTTACCGTCACCTTGGTGCAGTTGGTGATCGCAAACGTGTACCCGGACTTCTGCCCCGTCGCGGCGAGCTGCGGGTCCAGAAGCTGGGCCGCCTGGGCCGAAGGCGCGCCCGACTTCGGGTCCCCTCCCAGCGCCTGCAGCGTGCATGCGTAGCCTGCAGTCGGAAACGCCGAGTTGAACCCGATCTCCGCCTGGCCGATGGCGCGCATGCTTTGCACCGCCGAGGTCTGGTTGGCGGTCTTCTTCATGCGCGTCACCTGCGGCACGATCAAAGCCATCAGGATCAGCATGATCGACATGACGATCAGAAGTTCGATCAGGGTGAAGCCTTCTTCGGCGGTGCGGCGGTCGGCGGGAGTGCGTGCTGTGGGGTTCATTGGTCCTTCGGACTCCAGAGGGTGCAAGGCAGTCACCGGCTCGCGTGTATAGAAGACGTGCGACGGAGCGAAAGGCTGCCTTCGCTAGCCACTTTATCAGACGGATGGCAGGCCGCGTTGCGATCGGCGCATCGGCGCTATGGTGCACCCAGGATTGCGCGTTGACGGCTCGTCAGTGCCCCAGCCCCTTCAAGCCGTCAGTTGTCTGTGGGGCGCTCGACCCGATCGAGTACCAGAACCGAGACAGGACCCTTCGTCGACTCCAACTTCAAGCCAAGCTGATCCTGAATGGCGGTAAAGATGGACGGCGGCAGGTTAGGGTCCGGCTCACCATTCACCAGAGGACTCTGCGCATCGTCGGCCGTCCAGCGCAGTGTCAGGTCATAGCGGCCTGCGAGACCGGTCCGGTTCAACACCACCCGGCCGAGCACCTTGGCAAGCTCACGGACGAGAATAGAAACGGTGTCGTCACCTCCGGCGATGTGCAGCCGGGCGCGGCCAGCGTCGATGGTCGTACCGTCGATCTGTGAGGGCCCGAACTTCGGGCCGGTCTTCGAATTTGCAAGCACCAGCGCAAACACGGGCATCTGCCGGGTCTCCTGGTGGGTCTGGAGCCCAAAGCGCCCGGCCAGCAGCGCCTGAACCATGAGCTGCTTCTCGCGTCGTGCCTGGTCGGGCGCCATCGTGCGAAGCCGGGTATCGACGGAGGTGTCGGCCTTTGCATCGATGTCGAACATCGTGGTGTCGAGCCAGCTCGGGCCCCCGACGATTTGCGAACTGGGTATTCCGTAGGCGAACTGGATAAGGTCCTTCGCGGACAGGTTTACCACACGAAACCGGCTAACGCTCGAGTCGTTATAGATGTGGTGGTGGCCATCTGTGGACGAAACATTGACGTGGATGGAAGCGACGTCAAACGCAGGAAGCTGGCCAGCATCAGCCTGGTTCGGAGCTGCTTCGGTGGAGGGCGCTTGAGCAGCAGCGCTGCAGCACGCAGCCGCCAGCAGGACGGTAGCTCGCACGAACTGGAGGCCGACGCGCATAGGAGCGTTCTCGGGTGAATGAATCCTGCCGGAGAGCGAGATCTGACCGCGTACGCTCCCAGTCTGACCCGTTCGCCCCGCCCCCGGCACGCGGCTTAGTTCCTGAGGGCCATCTGCTCGGTGAGGATCTGCGTCAGGTCCGGCTTCTTCAAGCCATACTGTTCCTCGTTGAACTTGTCCACCTTGCTCGACCAGTTCATGGAGCAGAACTTCGGCCCGCACATGGAGCAGAAGGCCGCCTCCTTGTAGTAATCGTCCGGGAGCGTCTCATCGTGCATCGCGCGCGCGGTCTCGGGATCGAGCGAGAGGGCGAACTGCTTGTCCCAGTCAAACGTGTAGCGTGCGTGCGAGATCGCATCGTCGCGGTCGCGCGCACCGGGCCGATGGCGCGCCACATCGGCCGCATGCGCAGCGATCTTGTACGCGATGATGCCGTCCTTCACATCCTTCTCGTTGGGCAACCCAAGGTGCTCCTTTGGGGTGACGTAGCAGAGCATCGCCGCGCCATGCCATCCGATCATCGCCGCACCGATCGCGGAGGTGATGTGGTCGTAGCCCGGCGCGATGTCCGTGACGAGCGGCCCAAGCACGTAGAACGGAGCACCGTCGCAGAGCTCAACTTCCTTGTCGACCTGCTCTTTGATCTTGTCCATGGGCACATGGCCGGGGCCTTCGATCATCACCTGGACATCGTCCTTCCACGCCTGCCGGGTCAGTTCGCCCAGCGTCTTCAGCTCCGCGAACTGCGCCTCGTCGGAGGCATCGGCCAGGCATCCCGGACGAAGGCCGTCGCCGAGCGAATAGGAGACGTCGTACTTCGCCATCACCTTCGTGATCCGGTCGAAGTTCTCGTACAGGAAGTTCTGCTTATGGTGCGACGTCATCCACTGCGCCAGGATGGCTCCTCCGCGGCTGACGATGCCCGTGATCCGCTTCGCCACCATCGGCACGTACTGAATCAGCACGCCGGCGTGGATCGTGAAGTAGTCGACTCCCTGCTGCGCCTGTTCCTCGATCACCTCCAGGTAGAGGTCGATGTTCAGATCCTCGAGCTTCTTCACCCGCGCCAGCGCCTCGTACAACGGCACGGTCCCGATCGGCACGGGCGAATGGCGGATGATCTGCTCCCGAATCATGGGGATGTCGCCGCCCGTCGAGAGGTCCATCACGGTGTCCGCCCCGAAGTGCACCGCCGTGTGGAGCTTGCGCAGCTCCTCATTCACGTTCGAGACCAGGGCGGAGTTCCCGATGTTGGCGTTGATCTTGCACCGCGAACCGACGCCGATCGCCATGGGCTCAAGCTCCGGATGGTTGACGTTCGCCGGTATGATCATGCGGCCCACGGCGATCTCATCCCGGATAAACGTCGCGGGCAGCCTCTCATTCTCCGCCACGTACGCCATCTCTTCGGTGATGAGCCCCTTCCGGGCGAAGTGCATCTGGCTCATGTTGCTGTCGCCGGTCCGCTCCGCCTCTTCCCTGCGCTTCACGATCCACCCGGCGCGCGGCGCCGGCACCACGTACCCGTCTCCGTTCGGGGATGCGGTCCCACCCGCCATCGCACCCCGATCTCCCTGTCCATTTTGCCCGTCGCTCATCTGCTCGCAACCTTTCCGGAAGAGCCGTCCGCTTCCGATTCCCTAGAGGTCGAGTATACGCGCCGCAGGCAGCCCGATCACGCGCGTGCCGCCTCGCCGCCACGCGGCGGCCCACGCACTTCGCCGCTCTCCAAGCACCCGGCGCGTACCACTCTCCAGCACCCGGCGCATTCGCGCGTTACGCCCTCACGCCCAGGCTCTCCTACCGCGTAAAGCGCAGACTCTGCATCATCTGCGTAAACGTCGGGCGGAGCGCCGGAAAGTCCCGCTCCGGGCAGACAAACACCACGTACTGCAGATCGCCGTCCGGCCGCGCGACCGTTACCAGCCACTCCCGCTCCGGAATCGTACGGCCACCTTCGACGAGCGGAGAGCGTCCGCGCAGCTCGAGCGTCGCCGCCGCCTGTCCGCCGATGGTGGTGTCCGTCGCCTGCCCGATCTGCTGCAGCCCGCCATTCTGCTGGCTAAGCTGCTGGGCCATCTGGAGCGTGGCGGTCGAGAGCGCGTCCGCATCCGAGACCCCGTTGCCGGAGACCTTGGCATGTCCCACCACCGCTCCGTAGACGATGCCGAACGCCCCTGCGCCGCCGTTCGGAGCCAGCGTGATGCCGCCGTTCGCGTCCGGTTGAGGCTGCCATCCCGCCGGCGAGCTGATGCTGTAGTCGGAGCCGCGATAGCTTGCAAACCGTCCTCCGATCCCCAGCTGCTGCGGGCCCAGCTTCTGGGCAGCCTGCTGGTTGTACTGGTTGGTCTGGTCGTTGGCCGGCTGCTGCTCTCCGCGATGCCCGTACTGCACGGTGCTGCCGCCGTTGCCCTGCCCGTTGCCTGCACTGTACGAGCCGCCCGTGTATCCGGGAGCGGGAGCGTAGCCCGCGCTCTTCCACGCGCCATCCTTCACCTGCTGCGCGCTAAACGTCCTCTCGCCCTGCGCCGCTGCATGCGCACGGCCGAACGCGGCCGAGGTCACCATGGCGTTCGGCCGCCTCTCGAGCGTGGCGATCTCCGCGTTCACGTACTGGGTGCGATTGCCGGGATTCGGGTGATCGCTCAACATCTGCGCGCCGCCGCTGCCGTACTTCGCCTGGATCGTCTCGAAGAACTGCGGCAGTCCACGAGGATCGTACCCTGAGTCGTACAGGAGGTCGGTTCCCAGAAGATCCGCCTGCATCTCATCGTCCCGCGACATGTGCAGGTATTGCAGTCCGCGCATCCCGCTCAAACCCGCGACCGCGGCCTGCCCGGCCATACCGCTGCCCAGAAGGATCTGCGACAGAATTCCGCCGACACCGTACGCGATATCCCGGTTCTGCTGCTTGGAGATGTTGCAGGTCGAATGGCGCAGAATCACATGCGAGGTCTCATGGGCGAGCACGCCCGCAAGCTGCGCCTCCGTCTCCGCCGCCTGCACCGTCCCCAGGTTGACGAAGACGGCTCCGCCCGGAAGCGCAAAGGCGTTGATGTCCGCGCTCGCGACCACGTGATAGCTGTAGGGCCATCGCGCTCCGGGTGCGTGCTGCGCCAGATGACCGCCAAGCTGGGCCACATAGATCGCCACGGGATCGTTGTCCGGCAGCACCGGCATCTGCTGGTACACCTGCGCCGCCACCTTCGAGCCCTCCGTCAGCTCCTGTTCCGGGCTGAACTTGTTCGAACACGGAGCAGGAGGCGTGTAGCGGGCCCAGGCAGGAGCGCCGAATCCAAGAAGAAGAAGCGCAACCAGGAGGGAGAACCGGGGCCAGCCAACTGTCCTGCGGAGATCGGCTGTGTGCTGCGTGGGCTGTGAGGTGCTTTTGCATCGTCCGTCGTTCATGATGTCGCCTCGCGTTCTGAATGGATTGAAGTGGGTCAAGGCAAAAGACTCACGCCGTTTGCGTGCGCAATACTACTGGATTGGATGCCGGACGACCACCCCCCTGACCCCTGTCGCTGGGTACCTCCGAACCCGTTCGCGCAGGAGCCCCCGAGCCGGCCGCCGCTCTCCCCGGCCAATGGAGGGGAAAGCCCGCCCGGCGGGAAACCCCCGTGGCGCAGCGGCATCCTACCCTGCACAGCCGGTGAACGCCTGTGGGCGCGTACGTCCGGCACAAAGGCTGCCGGCACCGGAAAACCCGCGACATTGAAACTCAAGGAGAGCACCATGAAGATTTTTTCCGCGAATCTGCAGGACCTGCGCGAGCTGTACACCAACTCACTCCAGAAGGCGCTGGACATGGAGCAGCAGATCGTAAAGGTTCTGCCGACCATGATCGAAAAGGCGACGTCTCCGCAGCTCAGGAACGCGCTGGAGACGCACCTGCGCGAGAGCGAAGGGCATGTCTCCCAGGTCGAGAGCATTCTCGGCCAGGCGACCGGCGACGCGAGCACCATCACCTGCAAGGTGATGGCTGCGCTGGCGACCGAAGGCGCCGGGATGATCAAGGACTCGGCCGATCCCGCAGTCTGCGATGCGGCGATCATCGCCGCCTGCCAGCAGGTCGAGCACCACGAGATAGCCGTGTACGGTACCCTGCGCACCTGGGCCGGCCTGCTGGACGAGATGGCGCAGGCCGAGATGCTGGAGACCATCCTGAACGAGGAGAAGCACGCCGACATCCTGCTCACCGGGATCGCCGACCGGGTGAACAGCGAGGCCGAGACCGGCACCCGCGCCGCGTAACGGCCGGCGCAGCAATCCCATCCGCCACTTCGACGGCGGCAACAGAAGGCTCCGGAGCCGGAACGCGCCGGAGCCTTCTCCGTGTGGGCGGCTTGGTAGAATGGGCCTATGCAGACGAAGCTTCCCACTCGGATCGTGGTTGCGGCGCTGGTGGTGCTGGTCACCGTCGGCTGGCTCGCCTATACAGGCGTGCGCGACACCAAGAGCTACTACGTCACGATCTCCGAGCTGAACGCCATGGGAAAGCAGGCGTACAGCCGCAATCTTCGCGTCGCGGGCAACGTCGCCCCGGGAAGCATCGAGCGGTCCGGGCTCTCCGTGCGCTTTGTTCTGAATGAGCAGGGACGCACGCTGCGGGTGAACTACCAGGGCGCAGAGCCTCCGCCCGACACCTTCAAGGACGACGCACAGGCGCTCGCGGTGGGAACCTACGGCCGCGACGGTGTCTTCCACGCGACGCAGCTCCAGGCCAAGTGCGCGTCGAAGTATGCACCGGCCCAGCCGGGTGCCCAACCGGGTGGCCAGCCCGGTGGCCAGCCCGCTGCTCCCGCTGTCCCCGCAAAGGCGACCAACACCGCGGCTCTGTAGAGCGCATCGGCGCTGACCAGTCAGTGCCCTCCCGTGAGGGTCTTCAGATACAGGTAGTCGAACTGAACACCGGTATAGAAGGATTCGACGCCGAGGCGCTCGTCCTTGCCATGGGCGCGGTCGTCGTCTTCGTCGATGCCCATGCCGCTGAAGCCGTAGCTCGGGATGCCCGCGGTCATGGTGATCTTGGAGTCGGAGGCTCCGGTCTCCATCTCCGGGATCACCGGCAGGCCGGGCCAGAACGTGTGCGCCACTGTGTGGAGCGCGGCGAAGACCTCCTGGTTGAGCGGCGGCGGAGTGACGGAGAGCTCGTTCTCGCCCGAGCTGATGCCCTCGGTGTTGAGCCTGATCGTCACCTTGGGGTCGGCGATGGCCGAGGCAAGGACCTGGTGGACCTCCGCCGGTGTGTGTCCGGGAAGGATGCGGCAGTTGATGTTGGCGATCGCGCGCTGGGGCAGCGCGTTCGGCGCGTGACCGGCCTGCATCATCGTGCCGACGCAGGTGGTCCGCAGGGTCGAGTTGTAGCGCGGGTCGGCGGAGAGGCGCGCGATGGCTGCGGCGTCGGGCGTGGAGGCGAGGATCGCGCGCATGTCCGCGCCCTGTTGCGCGGGGGCGACCTTGGCGAGCTCGGTGAAGTAGGCACGGGTCACGGCGTTCAGCTCGAACGGGAAGGTGAAGCGCTCGATCTTCGCGAGGGCGTCGGCGACGTGATAGAGCGCGTTGTCCGGCGTGGGTACGGAGCTGTGTCCGCCAGGGTTGGTGGCGAGCAGTTCGAAGTCGGCGTAGAGCTTCTCGGTGGCCTCGACGCCCAGGTTGAGCGGCTTGCCGTTGACGGTGGTCAGGCCTCCCGCGTCGGCGTTGAGGGCGAAGCCGGCGTCGATGAG
This sequence comes from Acidobacteriota bacterium, assembly GCA_030776065.1. Classification (GTDB taxonomy): domain Bacteria; phylum Acidobacteriota; class Terriglobia; order Terriglobales; family Acidobacteriaceae; genus Edaphobacter. The sequence continues at coordinate 2,089 of JALYIA010000142.1, read as the reverse complement.
CGAGCGCTTGTTCTTGAGCAGCCAGTCCACACCGTTGCCTTCCCCGCCCTCTTCGCCGGCGGTGAGCGCGAGCAGGATGTCGCGGTCGGGCACGAAGCCCTCGCGCTTGAGGCGTAGAAAGCTGACGACCGAGGCAGCGTCCGAGTCCTTCATGTCCTGCGTGCCGCGGCCGTAGAAGAAGCCGTCCTTCTCGACCAAGCGGAAGGGGTCGGTAGACCAGTCCTCCTTGCGGGCTTCGACGACGTCGAGGTGCGCGATGATGAGTACCGGCTTCTTCGTCGAACCGGACGCGCCGCGGTAGCGCACGACGAGGTTGTTGTGGCGTGCATCGGGGCCGAGGACCTGCACGTCTGCCGCGGGAAAGCCCGCCTCCAGAAGACGCTTGCGCATGGCTTCGGCGGCGTCTCCGGTGCTGCCCGTGGAGTGCGTGGTGTTGATCTCGATCAGTTGCTGAAAGACGTCGCGAGCCAAGGTGCGGTCGGCCGGCGGCAGGGCGGTCTGCTGGGCCGATGCGGCAAGAGCGAGCGTCAGGCCGGCGGCGGCGAACGTGGCGCGAAGCATGCTGGTGAGGCCCTCCTGGTGAGGTGCGATGGTTCTATACTCGCATGAGCGATGGAGACGGCGGAGCCACACGATTCAGCCACGGCAAGTGCGTCAGAGTGCGCGGCCGCGCTGCGCGGCGTCTCGAAGATGTACGGCAGCTTCGCTGCGCTGCGCGGGGTTACGGCCGAGTTCGCGGCGGGGACCTCCACGGTGGTGCTCGGCGAGAACGGTGCGGGCAAGTCGACCCTGCTGCGCGTGATCGCAGGTCTGGTCGCGCCGACCCACGGCAGCGTCGAGGTCTTCGGCGGGACGCCTGCGGTGGAGCGGCGGCGCATCGCGTACATGAGCCACGAGGCAATGCTGTACGACGAGATGTCCGCCATGGAGAACCTCGAGTACTTTGCCGGGCTGCATGCGGGCGCCCCGTGCGGGTGCTCGGCCTCGCCCGAGATGGCGCTGCGTGCGGTCGGGCTCGACCCGGGGCTCGCGCGTCCGGTGGGGCAGTATTCGCAGGGCATGCGGCAGAGGGCTTCGCTGGCGCGTGTGCTGCTGACCGATCCGGAGCTGCTGCTGCTGGACGAGCCGTTCTCGAACCTGGACACCGCCTCCGCGCAGCAGATGGTGGATCTGCTGCTGGACTTCCGCACGTGGCCTGTTCCGGGCAGCGACACGCGCGGGCGGACGATTGTGTTGACCACGCACCAGGCTGGACTGGCGCAGCCCCTGGCAGAGCGGACGCTCACGATGCGGGCGGGCCGCGTCGTCTCGAGCTTGGATTCGGCGGGTGCGACGGTGGCGGATCTGGGTGCGGATCCGGCGAAGGATGTTCCGGCGGCCGGCGCGTGAGCTACGCGAAGCACGTGTGGGCGCATCTCCGCAAGGACCTGCGGCTGGAGTGGAGGTCGCGCGACGCGGTGAACGGCATGCTGTTCTTCGCGCTGCTTGTGGTGGTGGTGTTTGCGATGGCGTTCGATCCGACGGCGAGCACGTCGCGGCTGATCGCAGGCGGGATTCTCTGGGTCGGACTGCTGTTTGCTTCGGTGACGGCGTTGAACCAGGCGTGGACGCGGGAGCAGCGAAACCGTGTGATGGACGCGCATAGGCTGGCTCCGGCTCCGCCGTCGGCTCTGTTCGTGGGCAAGGCGCTCTCGAACCTGCTGTTCGTGGGCGTGGTCGAGCTGGTGCTGGCGCCTCTGTTTGCGGTGTTCTACAACCTCCATCCTCTGGGTGCGAGCGAGCTGCTGTGGCTTGTGATGCCGCTGGGAACGTGGGCGCTGGTGTGCAATGGGACGTTCTTTGCGGCGCTTGGACTGCGGACGCGGAACCGTGAGCTGCTGCTTCCGCTGATCCTGTTTCCGGTGTCGATTCCGGCGCTGCTGGCGATGGTTCAGGCGACGACGGCGATTCTTTCGGGCGAGTTCGAGCCTGGACCGTGGATCCGTCTGCTCGCGGGGTACGATGTGGCGTTTACCGCGGTGTGCGTGGTGCTGTTCGAGACGGTGCTGAACGCGGAGTGACGGGGGGGTACCCATGTCAACCCCCCAAC
>JALYIA010000141.1 GCA_030776065.1 Acidobacteriota bacterium | reverse complement strand
GGGCCGGAGAGGATGGTGCGGACGGCGGCGCGGCGCGCCTCCGCGGCCGAGATGCAGCCGCCGTTCGACTGCATGATCCGCAGCGGGATGGATTGGAGCCCGGCCTCGAGCGCGGCAAGGTAGCCGGCGATGAGCGGCGTGATGGCTGCGTTGACGACGGTCGTGCTCCAGCGCTCGTACTCCCTGTACTCGGGCAGGATGCTGTGGGATGTGGAGACGACGAAGCCCGCGTCCGCGAGGTACCTGGCGACCTGCTGCTCGTGCGCGGGGTTGGCGTAGGAGTGGAGCAGGCAGACGGCGACGCACTCGGCTCCGGCCTGGCGCAGGCTGGTGGGGAGGGCGTGGAGCTCGGCGTGGTCGAGCGGCTCGAGCACGGCGCCGTGATGATCGAGGCGGCCGGCGACTTCGAAGGTGAGGCCGGGTTCGACGAGCGGCCGGGGCAGCGGGATCATGAAGTTGTAGAGTTCGGTGCGGGCCTGGCGGCCGATGGCGAGGACATCGCGGAATCCCCTGGTGACGACGACGGCTACCCGCGCCACTTTGCGTTCGAGCACGGCATTGGTGGCGACGGTGGTGCCGTGAACGACCACGTCGGCGGAGTTGGGGCCTGCAAGGTGGTCGAGGCCGGAGAGGATCGCGCGCGCGGGGTCGTCGGGCGTGGAGCGAAGCTTGTGGACGGACAGGCCGCGCTCGTCGAGTCGGACGAGGTCAGTGAAGGTGCCGCCTGTGTCGATTCCGATCCGAACCATGCCGCCCCTGTCCGACGCACGCTCGACCGAGGTTCGGGCGGCGGGCTTCCCTCCAGCATACCCGCGCGGGCGCGTGCGGGTTGGCTAGAGGCGGCAGATGAGCAGTTCGCGCTCGTAGATCATCTCTGGCGGGAGATGGTCGTGCAGCAGCAGGAAGAGTTCTTCGTGGCCCATCACCTCCTGCTTCCACTGCGTACGGTCGACTCGCTGCAGTTCGTCGAAGGTGGCGCGCGGGAAGTCGAGACCCTGCCACTGCATATCCTCGAAGTGCGGTGTCCAGCCGATGGAGGTCTCCTTGCCCTGGGCCTTTCCTCGGACGCGGTCGACGATCCATTTGAGTACGCGCATGTTTTCGGAGTAGCCGGGCCAGAGGAATCTGCCGTTCGCGTCCTTGCGAAACCAGTTGACGTGGAAGATGCGCGGGGTGACGGTGAGGGTGCGCTGCATTTTGATCCAATGGCGGAAGTAGTCGCCCATGTGGTAGCCGCAGAAGGGCAGCATGGCGAGGGGATCGCGGCGCACGGTGCCGACGGGAGCACCGGCTGCCGCCGTGGTCTCCGAGCCCATGGTGGCTCCGATGTAGACGCCTGAGGACCAGTTGAATGCCTGGTAGACGAGCGGCATGGTGGTGGGCCGCCTTCCGCCGAAGATGAATGCGGAGATGGGCACGCCTGCGGGGTTCTCCCACTCTGGATCGATGGTGGGGCACTGTGAGGCGGGCGCGGTGAAGCGGCCGTTGGGGTGGGCGGCGGTGCGGCCGGTTGCTTTGGCGATGTCGGGTGTCCAGGGCTGGCCGCGCCAGTCGAGGCAGTTCGCGGGTGGCTCGTCGGTCATGCCCTCCCACCAGACGCCGCCATCGGGGGTGAGCGCTACGTTGGTGAAGATGGTGTTGCGCGCGAGGGTGGCCATGGCGTTGGGGTTGGTTTTGGCGCTGGTGCCCGGGGCGACGCCGAAGAAGCCGGCCTCGGGATTGATGGCGCGGAGCTGACCGGTGGCGTCGGGGCGGATCCATGCGATGTCGTCGCCTACGGTCCAGACCTTCCAGCCGTCAAAGCCCGCGGGCGGGATGAGCATGGCGAAGTTTGTCTTGCCGCAGGCGGAGGGGAAGGCGGCGGCGACGTAGGTCTTTTCGGTCTTGCCTGTGCTGTCCGGGGGAGACTCGACGCCTACGATGAGCATGTGCTCTGCCATCCAGCCTTCGTCGCGTGCGATGTTGGAGGCGATGCGGAGGGCGAAGCACTTCTTGCCGAGCAGCGCGTTGCCGCCGTATCCCGATCCGTAGGACCAGATCTCGCGGGTCTCGGGGAAGTGGACGATGTACTTCTCGTCGTTACAGGGCCAGGAGACGTCCTGCTGTCCGGGGGCGAGCGGGGCTCCTACGGAGTGCATGCAGGGCACGACGCGCTTGATGTCCTTGTCGATCTCGGCGAAGACGGGCGCGCCGATCCGCGCCATGATGCGCATGTTCACGACAGCGTAGGCGGAGTCGGTCAGCTGCACGCCGATCTGGGACATGGGCGAGCCGATGGGCCCCATCGAGAATGGCATGACGTACATGGTGCGGCCGCGCATGGATCCGCGAAAGAGCGCCTTGAGCTTCTTGCGCATGACGAAGGGATCTTCCCAGTTGTTCGTGGGGCCTGCGTTGTCTTTCGAGAGGGAGCAGATGAAGGTGCGGTCTTCGACGCGGGCGACATCATTGGGCGCGGAGCGGGCGTAGAAGCAGCCGGGCCAGAGCGTGTCGTCGAGCGGGAAGAAGGTTCCTGCGGCGACGAGTTGATCGCACAGCTGGTTGTACTCGGCCTCTGAGCCGTCGATCCAGTGGATGGAGGCGGGCTGGCAGAGGTCCGCCATCTTTTCAACCCAACGAATGAGATGGCGGTTCGTTGTCGGCAACGGAATTTGAATGGAGTCGGACATAGGGCTCGTGAAGTGAGGAGGAACCCATTCTAATCGTCCGGCTGCCCCGGCTGCTTGAATGGGATTTAATGCGCGGCGAGAGCGTGCGTGCGGGTTCGGTCAGGAGGGAGGTTGGGAGGAAGGGCTGGCGTGGTGCTCCAGCGTCGAGCGAGAGGTACTGCTGCATGTGAAAGAGGCGTGCGGAGGCGCCGCGTGCGGGCTGCTCGGAACGGGCTCAAGGCTGCTCGTCAGGCGGTGATGTGGGCATGGAGGAGGTCTTCGAATAACCAGGAATGCTCATCTGACATCTTACGATTCGCTGTGCGCGGCTGTTACCGAGACTCGCTAAACCGCCTATTCAGGGCTCAGGGGGGAACACTTACAGTAGTTTGCTTCCGCGACGAGCGAATGGCCTCTGACTAAATTCTTACGCTGAATGGAATCGCAATGCGAAAGCGAGCCAGAAGTTGACCAGGAAGAGTATGTGGATGCCTACATGGAAGAGGTTGGGGCGAGGATTATCTCCGCGTTCGGGCAAGATCTGACGTGTTCCTGCATACATGCTGAGGTATTCCTTCTTCTTGTTCTCAGGCGCCCCTAGCAAGTAGGGCATGTACCACATTCCGACCGCCGACAGGAGCGCGATGGAGCAGTAGATGACCCAGTAATTTGTTACATATCCCGGTCTTGGGCGGCTCCAGAAGTAGAGAGCGAAGCCTACCGCGATACCAGGAAAGACGGCATTACCTAGTGTTGCAAGCCAGACCTTCCGTTTTCCAATTTGTGCCTGGATTTGAGAACCATGTATCCAGCCAGAGACATTGATCAGATCATGGCTGACGATGATCAGGAACTGCAAAACGATGAGGCCCGTAAAAAGCGCATTCATATTTATCTCCAATGTCGGGGCGATCGGGATATTGTCAACAGAGCAATGTATCGGGTCAATATATCACATCGACATATAATCGATTCATGACATCCAAGAAGAGGGCATCCGCAACGACTGGGCATGTTCGCAGACATCCTCATCCTGCCCCTGTAGAAAGCCGGCAGAGTCGGGAGAAAGCAAGCCGGTTTGCGATCCTGGGCATGCTTGCCCTTGGGAAGAAGAAGTCGGGCTATGACCTGAAGAAGGCAATTGCCATGAGCACTGCAAACTTCTGGACTGAGAGCTATGGCAACATCTATCCGGCCTTGAAAAAGCTGCTCGTAGAAGGTTCAATCCGAGAGGTTAGCGAGAAGGTTTCGCCGGGCAGGAGACAAAAGCAGCTGTATAGCATTACCGAGAAGGGCAAGCGGGCACTGAGACAGTGGCTTCGGCAGCCAGCTACGGCGCGATCGGAAGATAACGAGCTGCTTCTGAAGCTGTTCTTCGGCACAATGATGTCCGCACGGGAATCGCAGGTGCTGGTGGCTGTTCACCGTGATCATCACACTGCATTGCTCGAAAAGTTTGAAGCGATCGAGAGAAGCATATCGGCCGGGCCAACGACCGACGAGCAGAAGGTCTACTTGCGAGCGACACTTTCCTACGGGCAGGCGGTGAGCCGCGCTCTGGTTGAGTGGTCTGATGCAACTGAAAAGGCGCTTCGAACTCTAACGTCCAGGCGTTTGGATTCATAAGCGGTACTGCTCGGTGTAACCGGTTCGAAGGCTGAAACCTACTGTACGGAGCGCTCCGCTCTTTGCCTGGGAGGCCGGTCAGTGGGGGATGAATGCGCGTTCGTTGCCAAGATTCACCTCGCAGGGGAGAGCTCATGGTGTGCAGAATGCTGCGAGCGGACAAGCCGGACCGCGTGCAGGACGTAGGAGGCTTGACGGCATGACTGTTTCCTGCGTTCGCCTGCAGGAGGCTGAAGGATGGGCGGCAGGGGCTAGCGGTAGAAGCGGGCGAAGCTCGTGTCGGTCTCGAAGACGGTGCAGTCCTTGACGCGAACGCGGCCGGCGGTGAGCTCGACGAGTTGAGTGGCTGTCCGCTCGTAGAAGTAGAGCGCGAGGTTTTCTGCGGAGGGGTTGGTCTCGGTGAAGGGCGGGATGTCGTTGATCATCTGGTGGTCGAGCAGGTCGACGACGGGTTGCAGCAGAGTCTTGAGGAGTTTGAAGTCGAGCAGAAGCCCGGTCTCGTCGAGATGCTCGCCAGACAACGTGACCAGCACGCGGTAGTTGTGGCCGTGAGGGTTCTCGCATTTGCCGTGGTAGTTGCGCAGGTAGTGGCCGGAAGAGAAGCCGGCCTGCACGGTGACTTCAAACATCGGGGCGCCTCCAACGATGATTGTACGGGGGGCGGGGCGCGGCTCCGGAGTGGGGGGGACGCTACCGACGGCGGCGCGCCTGGCGCTGCCGGAAGGTGCGGCGCTCTGCCTGTTCGAAGAGCGTGGAGAAGATGCCGCAGAGCCCCGAGACGAGCGCGATGACGAGCAGGAAGAGGCCCATGGTTCGCCACAGGGACGCGTCGCCGGGAGAGCCTGGCTGGTCTGCGATGTTGGTGTACGCGAGCCCGCAGGAGACCAGGGCAAACAGCAGCAAGGTCGCGGCGAGGATGTAGAGGTTGCGTCCCATCGGGGTCTTCTCCCAAGGATACGGCAAGGCCCGCGTGTGGGTGGTGCGGCCTGGGCGCGGTCTTACGAACGCTGGTAGCGGCCGAGCACATCGGCGAGCGAGACCGTACCTTCGAGCGCACCGCGTACGGCTCGATTGCTGATGGGAAGCAGAGGCCACCGCTGGAAGTGGGGCAACGCGGAGGAGAGCGGAAGGTCCGGGAACAGAACCGGCGTCCGCTCCGCGCCGAGCCGCTGTTCGAGTGTGTGCGGGGGGGCGGGGGCGGGTGTGCCGGTGGAGGGACCCGGGGGATCGCGCGGCTCTACCGGGTTCAGGGCAGAGCCGATCTCGGCGGGTGCGGCGGCGTACCAAAGACCGTCGCTGCAGTGGATCAACACGGCGGGCGTGTCCCGCAGGTCGCCGTAGCGGGCAAGCGCGGAGGCGGCATCGGGCAGGGTGTCCGAACCCTGCAGGACGGGCGCGGTGGTCGGCTGGAGCGCATCTTCGAGGTGGAGGTTGGCCTCCTCGCGCTGCTCCTCCATCGAGGGCAGATAGAGGCCATCCTGCTGGGTGAAGATTTCGAGGATGGGGACCGGCTGTACTGTACGCGAGAGGAGGTAGGCCAGGGTGTTCGCGAGGATGACGGGCAGCACGATGGAGTAGTTTCCGCTCACCTCGAGCACCATGAAGACGCTGGTGAGCGGAGCGCGCAGGAAGGCCGCGAACAGGACGCCCATTCCAACCAGCGCATAGGAGCCGATCGAACCGGCGAGGTGGGGGAAGAGGTGGTGCTCCAGCGCGCCGACCGAACCGCCCAGCATGGCGCCGATGAACAGTGTGGGGGCGAACATGCCTCCGGGCGTTCCGCTGGAGAAGGAGAGGGTGGTGGCGAGGATCTTGAAGACGGCGAGCAGCAGGAGCATCTGCCAGCCGAACTGCCCGTGCATGGCCTGGTCGATGGTGCCGTAGCCCGCGCCCATCACCTGGGGCAGACCGAAGTAGCCGATGGCTCCGACGAGCAGACCCGCGACTGCAGGCTGCGCAATCTGGAAGGGCCTCGGCTGCCGGCGCAACAGGGGACGGAGCCAGCCGAGAGCGCGGGTAAAGACCAGCGAGGCGATGCCGCCGACGATTCCGAGCACGGCATAGGCCATCAGTTCGCGCGCATCCACAAGCATCACGGCGGGGATGCGGAACATCGGCTCCGCGCCCCAGAAGGAGCGTGCCACGACCACGCCCGAGATCGCGGAGAGCACGATCGATCCCAGGACGGCGGCGCTCCAGTTGCCGATCACCTCTTCGATGACGAAGAGGATGGCCGAGACGGGAGCGTTGAACGCGGCCGCAAGCCCGGCGGCCGCGCCGATGGGCGCAAACAGGCGAAGCCGCGACCGCGACAGATCGAAGCGGCGGCTGATGGCGGAGGCCACGCCCGCCCCGATCTGCAGCGAGGGATCCTCCGGGCCGAGCGAAAAGCCGGAACCGATCGCCAGCGCCGAGAGCAGGAACTTGCCGACCACGGTACGCGTGGAGATGTAGCCATTGCGGATATAGAGCGCTGCCTTGGTCTGGTTGATGCCGCTGCCGCGAGCCTCGGGGAAGACGTAGCGAACCAGGAACGCGATGAGGAGGCCTGCGATGGCGGGCCGGATCAGGAGGTTCAACTGATGGGGTTGCGGGGAGGATCCGAGCAGCAGGATGCCGAGCCATTCAATCGCCATGCGGAAGGACACAACCAGCAGGCCGGAGATGACGCCGATGAAGATGGATAGCAGGAGGAACAGCCGGTCTTCGCGGGCCGAGGAGATCTGCTCGGTTGCGTGGGCGCTCGGCTGTGCTGGGTGGCTTAGCTGTGACACTCGTCTCCTGTCTCCCTTCCTCAAGGCGTTCCGGCTGCTCGGATAATTATCGTCCGACGACCGGGTCGCCGACTGCGACCGAATCGACGCGCCCCTGCGAGAGAGGAGTTCCGGACTGGGTGGCCAGATGGAGCAGGAGTGCGTCGTCGCCGGTGGCCGGGGCGCAGACCTTGTCGGTCGCGAGCTCGGTCTCGTAGATCAGGTGCATGGTTGCATCCTGAGCCGCGGGATCGCGCAGGGCGCCGCCGGCGGCTGTGCCCTCCGGGGCCGACCAGCGCGCCGCGAGGGTTTGAAGGGCGGGTGGCTTCCCCGCGGCTCCCGGTGAGGCAGGGAGGAGGAGGCATCGGTCCAGGCGCCTCTTCGCAAGCCTGCGCAGCTCGAGCACACGCCTGGCGTTCTCGCCGGGCGGCAGCGACGCTGCGGGGACGATCTCGCCGATGCGGGCCGAGGCGCTGCGGAGTGCGGCGAGCTCGGCATCGGGGGGCAGGTGGGCGTCGGCTCGCAGCGCCTCGGCGCGGGTGAGCAGACGCTGCGCTGCGCTGAACTCGCCGATGCGGTATGCGTATCGTCCGGCCTCCGCGAGCGTCTCCACGTCGCGCGCCGAGAGGGCCACGGCTTTGCGATAGTAGCTCCAGGCGTCCGCGGGGTCCTGAGCGTCGACGAGGAGGCGGGCGACCGTGCGGTCGAGCGCGGCGGTCTCGGGCGCGTTGCCGGCCGCGATCAGCAGCTCCATGCGTGCGGCCTGAAGCTGCCCGGTGTGGATCAGGAAGCGGGCAAGCTCCAGGCGGACCGCGGCTCGGCGCACCACACCGTCTCCCTCCCACGTACCGTAGATGGAGGCGCGATAGAGCTCGGCGGCGGTGCTGCTCTCTCCTCGACCGGCAGCGAGACGGGCGAGCTGAAGGTTGATGAAGCCGCTGCCCGGCTCGCCCTCGCGGAGGGTGGAGAAGTAGGCATAGCTCTCGTCCGTGCGGCCGGCCTGGGCCAGGGCCTGGGCAAGGAGCAGCTCGAACTTCCGGTCGCCCGGCGCGTAGTTCAGTGCCGTGCGCAAGGCGACGATCGCCTGGTCGGGATGGCCCTCGCTCATGTGGTTCGCGCCGCGGTCCGCCCAGCGCCGGGCCAGATCGTCGCGGTGATGGGTGAAGGAGCGAAACAGAAGCAGCGTGACGACAAACAGCACGCCGGTGATCGCCAGAAGGCCAAGAAACGAGAGCGCATCGCGCAGCATGAGCTTTCGGCGCGCCTTGGTTCTCTGCTCCGTCCCGGTCACCATCGGCGATTAGATGCTGCGTGGGGCAAGCCGCACCCTCCGTCCTGTCGGTTCATGATGCGGTCTCCTGAGGGCACGCGTGGTCGCCTGAATGGGGCTCAGGCGGCGAGGCGGCAGGGTAGAGCGTGGCCCGCGGGGGGCGGATACCCCAAAGGTAACTAGGTCTGCAACCTTTGTGTGTTACTTCTCTCCATGTGAGCACGGTAAGGTGTGAGTACAGACATTCAGAGCGGCAGTTCTCTGCTGAACTTCGACACACGGGCCCTCCCCAAACCAGCACCGACCCTGAATTTTTCGGAGTTCTCTTCGATGAACGTCTCCCGAGCGCACAGCCCCCGAACCCTTGTTGTCCTGCTCACGGCTGCGCTCTGCAGCGCCGGGGGAACGAGCGCGAAGGCGCAGTTCGCGAGTGTGGTTGCGACCGGGACGCGTTACGCCGGTAACAGCACCGGATCGAGCGGCTACAACGGGGACACGGGCACCGCTTCGACCACCAGCCTGAACCTCCCTTCGTATGTTGCGGTGGACGCGGCGGGCGATCTGTTCGTCTCCGATACGCAGAACAACTGCGTCCGGCGGATCGATCCGGCCGGAAATGTCTCCACGGTTGCAGGGTACCGGGTCAGCGGCTCCGCGGACACCTGCAATGCGAGCCTGAACGCTGCGCCGACGCCGGCCCAGGGGCTGTACGCGCCGACGGGGCTTGCGATCGACAAGGCCGGAACCCTGTACATCTCGGACAGCCGCCACAACTGCGTGCGTGCGCTTGCCTCCGGTGCGGTGGACACCTTTGCCGCCAATGCGCTGACGACGGTGGCGGGCACGTGTACGGCGGTGGACACGGCCTCCGTCACCCCTGTGCCGAATGGCCTGACGACCGATGCCGCGGGCAATCTGTACATCTCAGTCCGCGACTCCGCAGCGGCGATTCCGGTCAACCAGGTGGTGCGTCATCTCGCCGGCGCCTCCGCGAGCAGCGTGTGCTACGTTGCGGGCCAGCCTTCGGCGAACGTGCCCACGGCGTGTGCGGGGGTTACGGGCAGCGTCTCGCTGGCTGCACCGGCGGGGCTGGCCTTCGATCCGTTCGGCGACCTGTATGTCGCGGATACGGGCAACAACTGCGTGCGCGAGATCGCCGGACTGGCGACGGTGCAGACGGCGCTGGGACAATGCGCAAACGATGGCTCGGGAAATGCGTCGCCGAGCCTGCAGAGTCCGTACGGGCTTGCGTTTACACCGGCGGCGGCGCTTCTGGTCAGCCAGTCCGGTGTGAGCCGCAGCACGGTGGTGAGCCTCTCCCCGGGCACGGGCGCGTTGACCCAGGTGGCGGGTGTGCCGTCCGGCACGCCCGGTCCATACTCCTCCGCGCTCGATGGGCAGTCGGCCTTGAGCACGCCTTTGAATACGCCGCTGGGCCTGGCGGTCGACTCCACGGGCACGGTCTATCTCGCGGATTCGGCCAACAGCGTCGTGCGACGACTCGGGACCGGCCAGACCTTTCCGGCGGCCAACGTGGGGGCGGTGGGGGCCACGCAGGTGGTCACCTTTGCGATCAACCAGGCGGTAAGCCTCTCCGCCTCTGCCGGCGCGGACTATACGATCACCGGCACGACCTGCGCGGGCGTGCTGGCGGCCGCCGCACCGGGAGCTCCTCCGACGACCTGCCAGGTGACGGTAAGCTTTCGCCCCACGCGCCCGGGCACCCGCGCCTCGGCGCTGCAGCTGAAGGATGCACTCGGCGGCGGCACGGTAAGCGTGGCGGTATCGGGCACGGGCGTGGGGCCGCTGAGCCTGTTCACGCCGGGCACCGTGAACACCATGACGGGCGGGCTGCGTACCCCGATCGCGGTCTCGGTCGACTCCTCCGGCAACACCTACATCCTCGAACAGGGCGCGACGCCCAATACCTCGGACGTCCTGCTCATTCCGGCCGGCGGAGGAGCCACCCGGACGGTGGTCCCGCAGGGCTCCGGGATCATCACGCCTACGGCGATGGCTGTCGATGCGGCGGGCAACATCTTCCTCGCCGACGGCGTGAATAATACGGCAGCACGGTTTGGGGCGGACGGCACGGTAAACCTGACCTACGCCACGGGCCTGGTGAATACGAGCGCGATCGCGGTGGACAGCTTCGGCAATCTCTATGTGGCGCAGGCGGGCTCGGCCCACACGGTGATCGAGGTATATGCCGCGGGCGGACGAACGGTGATCGCGGGCGCGGGCACGAATGCGGCGGCGGACGGCGTTCCCGCCAGCCAGGCGCAGTTCATCAAGCCGACGGGGCTGGCCCTCGGGCCGAACGGGCTCGCGATCGCCGACTCCTCCGGCCAGTACGTGTATACGGTGGACAGCGCGGGCACCATCCACATCGTTGCGGGCAACGGTTCCTCCGTCTCGACCTCGACTGCGCTGGCGACGGGCACGGCGATCCTCTATCCGGTGGGTCTCGCGTACGATGCTGCGGGCGATCTGTACATTGCAGACGAGGCGGCGAACCGGGTGTATGTGGTCTACCCGGTGCAAAGCTCGGGGTCCAACATCGCGACGGCTCTAGGGAGCGGCGCCAGCGGAAGCACGGACGGCCCGGCTCTGAGCGCACGGGTGAATGCTCCGCTCACGCTTGCGATCGACGGGTCGGCCGACCTCTATGTGGTGGACACGGGGAACAGCGCGGTGCGCCTGCTGACGTACCCGACGACCAGCGTCATCAACTTCGGCGACGTGATCATCGGGACACATCCTACGATCAACCAGGCGATCGTGAACGCCGGAAATGCTTCGCTGGGCATCACCATGCCGGTGACCACCACGGAGAGCCACTACACCGTCGCCAGCGCCTCGACCTGTGCCGGTACGCTGGGCGCGGGAGGCGTCTGCGCCGTCGGGTACACCTTTACGCCAACCGCGCAGGGCACCGTCACCGCGACCTCTACCATCACCACAACCTCATACAACTCGCCCTTGACGGTAAGCCTGACGGCCTTCGGCCTGATGACGCAGAACCTGCCGTTTACGCTCTCCGCAGAGACCGAGGTGTACGGCCAGCCCTTCACGCAGACGGTGCAGTTGAACATCGTGTACCCCGATCTCGCGCCCGACGGCACGATGTCGTTCAGCATCAGCGGCAACAACACATGCATCGCGCCGAGCCCGTTCGCGGCTACCGTGGTGTGCAATGCGCCGAACAGCCACCTGCATGTTCTCGGCAGCCCGTACACGGTGAACTTCTCGTATGCGCCGGATTCGAAGGACGTCTACCCGAACTACTTCGCGGCGACGGGAACGACGACGTTGAACGTGACGCCTGCGCCGCTCACCGTGACCACGGCAAGCGTCAGCAAGTTCTATGGCGATCCTGTGGTGCTTCCGGTTCCAGGCGCTACGTTCAAGGGCCTGGCGAACGGGGATCAGATCAATCCGACGGATTCGACCAGTGCGACGGCCACCTCGCCGGTCGGGACGTACGCGATCAACTCGACGCTCAACACCATCGGCAGCGCAAGTCTGAGCGACTATACGGTCACCAACCTGCCGGGAACGCTGACCGTGCTCGGCCGGCCGCTTACCGTCACGGTTACATCTCTCTCGCGCCCGTACGGGGCTGCGAATCCGACGTTCACCAGCACAGTTGCCGGCGCAGTGAACGGCGACACCTTTACGGTGACCTACTCGACGGCGGCGAACACGACGTCGCCAGCCGGCACGTACGCGATCACGGCCACGGTGACGGGCTCGAATCTGGCGAATTACGCGGTCACGGTTGTGGCCGGGACGCTTACGGTGACGCCCATCCCGCTCACCGTGACGGTGGCCAACGCGACGCGGACGTACGGCACGGCGAACCCGGGCTTTTCAGCCTCGATCGTGGGCGCGATCAACGGCGATACGTTCACGCAGACGCTGAGCACGCCGGCTACCGTGACGTCTCCGGTGGGCACGTATGCCATCAACGACGTGCTGGGTGGAGCGGCTGCGGCGAACTACACGATTACGGTGAATCCCGGAATCCTGACCATCACGCAGGCCTCAGGCGTTCTGACGGTCAGCGTGGCCTCGGCCACGCGGGCCTACGGAGCCGCTAACCCGGTGTTTACGGGAACCGTCGCCGGGCTGCTGAATGGCGATACGGTGACGGTGTCGTACACGACAGCGGCGACGACGAACTCAGCCGCGGGCACGTACCCGATCACCGCTGCGGTCTCCGGTGCGGCTGCGGCGAACTACACGATCAACGTTGTCCCCGGCACGCTCACGGTGACGCCGGCTGCGACGTCCAGCACGCTCGCGACCTCCGCCTCACCGGTCTTCCTCGGCACAGCGGTCACCTTTACGGCGAGCGTCTCCTCGGCGGGCGGGGTGCCTGTGGGCACCGTGACGTTCCTGAACGGGAGCACGGTGCTCGGCACCTCTGCGCTCGACGGCTCGGGCAACGCGAGCTTCACCACCACCTCGCTCGGGCCCGGCAGTCTGAGCATCACGGCGAACTATGGGGGCTCGACCAACTTTGCGCCGAGCGCGGCGAGCATCACGCAGGTGGTCAGCGCCGGCAGCTTCACGCTGGTGGCGACACCGGCGAGCCAGTTCGTGCGCGGCGCGGGCAGCACGACCTACACGGTCACCGCCACGTCTGCCCAGGGCTTTGCGGGTCCGGTCACCCTGACCTGCGGCGGGCTTCCTGCAGACGCCTCATGCACCTTCGCGAATGCTACCCTGACGCTGGCCGCGGGCGGCACGGCTTCGACGACGTTTACTGTCCAGAACACAGCCGCAGATGCCAGGGTGGTCGTGCCGCAGCCTCCGGCGCAGAAGTCCACGGGCCGCTTTGCCCCGATCGCCTTCGCGGGTGTTCTGCCATTCGAACTCGCCGGGCTGGGTGTTCTGTTCGCGGGCCGGCGGAGACGGGCGCAGATGCTTCGCTCCCCCAAGCTGCGCCTGATGCTTCTGCTGCTCTGCACGGCAGGAGTGATGGGGCTGGCCGGCTGCGCCTGCTTCACGAGCGTCTATCAGAACTACACGATTACGGTGACCGGCAGCACAACCGTTGCGGGTGTGGCCACGCAGACGGCGTCGGTCATCCTCTCGGTGGGGCAGCAATAGCGTGACGGCCCCAAACGGCTGGTGCGCGGATAACCGCCTCGGTTCCCCCCGGGGGCGCGGCGGCGCGGAGTTTGTAACACTGATGTGGAGGAGAGAGAGAATGCACCGGACCTCCCCCCGGGTCATCCAGGCGCTCGTACTGGCTGCGTGGTGTGCAGCAGCCGCACTCGCGCCTTCTCTCGCCCGGGCCCAGGCCACGGCCGCGGGCTCGCGCGCTCCGGGCCCCTCGCGGTTCGAGGTGTTCGGCGGCTACACCTACTTTCACCCGCTGGGCACCACGCTCGAAGGCTATCGGTACGAACCGATCGCCCGCGGAGCCATCGTGAGCGCGACCGGGTACTTCACCCGGCATGTGGGGCTGCAGGCGGAGGGGCAGTTCTCTCCGCACGGTCCGGACGACTGCGTCTACACGGCGCAGGGCGGGCCTGTGGTCCGGTTCCAGTTCGGGCGCGTGGTGCCGTTCGGACATCTGCTGGGCGGCCGCGTTCGCGTCGGCGGTCCGGTGGAGCAGCCCTGCACCTGGGGGCTGGGTGCGACGGGCGGCGGCGGCCTGGACTACGTGCTGCCGAATCCCTTCCTGCGCAACCACGTGGCGCTGCGGCTGATCCAGGCCGACTACACCTACTCGCATGTGGACTTCGGACCCAGTACGCCCCCGGTGTTCCTGAACGGCGGCCTGATCAACATGAAGGCGTACCGGCTCTCCGCGGGCGTGGTGCTGCGCTTTGGCGACATGGAGCCGAACCACCCGGCCGCGTACGGCTGCGAGGTGCAGCCTGCCAACGTCTTCCCGGGAGACCCGGTCACGGTGACGGGGCGGGCGATCAACATGGACGAGGGGCGAAAGCTCCACCCGGTGTACACCTGGTCGTCCACGGGGGGGAAGGTCTCTGGCACCACGGAGACGGCCACCGTGGACACCGCCGGCCTGGCGCCCGGAGACTACACCGTGACCGGCCACGTGAGTGAAGGAAAGCGCGTCAACCAGCACGCCGACTGCTCCGCCGGCTTTCGCGTACACGCCTATGAGCCGCCGACGATCGCCTGCTCTGCGAACCCGAGCAGCATCCTGCCGGAGGGCGTCAGCACCATCACGGCGCAGGCGGTCAGTCCGCAGAACCGTCAACTCAACCTCTCCTACGCGACGACCGCGGGGCAGATCACGGGCAACGGGCCGACTGCGACTCTCGCGGCCACGGGCGTCGGCCCCGGCACCATCACGGTGACGTGCAACACGGTCGACGATATGGGCCACGCGGCCTCCGCCAGCACGCAGGTGACGGTGGTTGCGCCGCCGCCGCCGCCTGCTCCCCAGGCCCGGCCGCTCTGCTCGGTCTCGTTCGAGCGCGACCGCCGCCGGCCGGTCCGGGTGGACAACGAAGCGAAGGGCTGCCTGGACGACATCGCGCTCGAGATGAATCGCGAGCCGGAGTCGATCCTGATGGTGATCGGCAAGCACGACCCGCAGGAGAAGCCGGAGGCCGCCGCCGAGCGCACGCTCAACATCCGCCTGTACCTCGCGAATGAGAAGGGGATCGACCCGGCACGCATTCAGCTTCGTACCGGCGAGTCGACCAGCCGCTCCGCAGACAACATCCTGGTGCCGCCGGGCGCGACGTGGGATCCGGGCGGAACGACCTCCTTCGACCCGACGCGCGTCCAGCGTCACGGTGAGCCGTACGCGAGGCCCCCGCGGTAGGAGGCCCGGCATGGGACGGACCATGCCGGCGGACGCAGGGTGACGGGCGGCGATCGGGTGACGAACGTCTACTTGCCGGTGAAGCTCTCGGCTACCGGAGCAAGGGCGTCGAACGTATCGGTGCGGAAGGGTGCGGCGGGCAGTCCTGCCGCGTTGTACAGATTCGCACCCTCCGGGTAGTTATCCCAGGCATAGCGCACGGCGGCGGGGGAGGCGATCTGCGCGCTGGAGACGACGACCGAGTCGCCATCGATCCTGGCGTCTGCGTCGACGAAGCGGCCGTCCGGTCCGGCGATCTGGAACCACTTGAGCGGCCCATCCTTGGCGGTCAAGCCGGCCGCGTGGGTGAAGCGCACGCGGATCGCTCCGCCCTCGATCTTGCTGGCTGCGTACATCGGGCCGGTGTACCCGAGCTTTCTGCCATACACCTGTGCGAGGGCGATCGATGTCAGGCGCCGGCCGAGCGGCTCCTTGTTCTTGGGGTGGACGTTTGCGGGGTCGCCGATGTCGATCGTGATCGCGAGGCCGGTGTTGGGGAGTGCCAGGATCTTTGCCTGCTGCTCGCGGACGACCGGGTTGTTCGAGATGTTCTTGAGCGCGGCAAGCTGCACGGCGTAGAAGGGGAAGTTGCCTTCGCCCCACTCCCTGCGCCAGTCCGAGACGAGCGCCTCCATGATGTGGGGGTAGAGGGTAAGGCCAGACGCCCCGCCGGCGATCGATTCCCCCTGGTACCAGAGCGCGCCGCGGATGGCGTACGGAACGACCGGGGCGATCATTGCGTTGTAGAGCACGGTGGGCTGGTGCTGATCCTGTACGGGATCGCGCAGCGGGGCGGCTGATCCGGCGCGCGGCGGGCGGGCATTCAACATCTGCGGCGCGGGCGGGGCGTCGGCGTCGGTCGAGCCCGGGTGCGCCTTGAAGTACGCCTCGCGGGCGTCGAATCTGTCGAGCACGGGCTTCAGTTGCGGATCGGCGGCGAGCACAGGGCGCGGGACCCACGCCTCCGCCGTGCTTGCTCCGTACGCGGAGAGGATGATGCCGACGGGCAGGTTGAGCGCCTGGTTGAGGTCGCGCGCGAACAGGTAGCCGACGGCGGACCAGTCGCCGACGACGGCCGGTGTGCAGACCTGCCACTCTCCCTGCACGTCGGCCTGGGGCTCGAGCGACTTGGTGGGCTTCACGGTGAACATACGGACCTGGGGGTAGTTCGCCGCCGCGATCTCCTTCTCTTCATCGAGCATGCCCGCGTAGGAGGCGTGCGCCTTGGATACGGTGAACTGCATGTTCGATTGACCGGAGCCGAGCCAGACCTCGCCGATGAGCACGTCATTGACCGTGAGCGTGTTCTTGCCTGCTACGGTCATGGCAAACGGCCCGCCGGGCTTCAGCTTGGGGAGCCGGACGATCCACTTGCCGTCCGCGCCCGCGGTGGCGACTGCCTTGGCTCCGTTCAGCGTGACGGTGACGTGTTCGCCTACGTTAGCCGTGCCCCATACGGGCACAGGCATGCCGGACTGGACGACCATGTGATCGCTGAAGAGTGCTGCGGGCCTGACGTCGGCCCAGGCGCAGCGTGCGGCAAGGGAGCAGAGCAGAAGGGCGAGTGGAGCTTGGCTGCGCATGGGTTTGAATCCGATAGGGAAATTATTTTCGGGACGGGAGGAGGGTAGACGAAGCGGTCGATCGAGGTCAATGGCCGGTGCGGCGGGGGTCGTCTGCGTGAATCGTACGAACGATGTGGCGGATTGGGGAATCCCGATTGGGGACCAGCGGTGGGTGCCGTGCGAACTCACCCGGGGGGCGCGCGCCTGCAGCATCGCAGGCTAGAATGGAGACACCGCAACCCTGCATCTCCAAGCGAGTCTCCCGATGGCTACCTCGTCTTCCGGCCTTGTCCGGCACCGTCTTTGTCTGCGTGTGCCTGCGTTCGCAGTTTGGTTCAGTCTGTACGGCTCACTCGCGGCGCCGTGGATGCGGGCCCAGGGGCCGGCGCTGCTTCCGACGGCGCCAGCGGCCGGCAGTGCAGCGGCCGGCAGTACAGCGGCTGGGCAGATCACCGGGCAGGTGCAGGATGCGACGGGTGCGATTCTGCCGGGCGCGCACGTGGAGATCCGGCGTCCCGGCGGTGGGCTTGTTGTCGCGGCGGAGAGCGACGCCGGCGGGCAGTTTCGGCTCCCCGCGCCGGCGCCCGGGGACTACCGTCTCTCGGTGGTGCGGGATGGCTTCGAGACGGTGGAGCGCGTGGTGCGGGTGGGCCGGGGTGCGCCGGCGGCGTTGACGGTGACGCTGAAGGTAGCGAGCCTGGCGACGACGGTAACCGTGACGGCGGCGGATGCGGTGGAGCTTGCGGCGCCGGACGCGAACCAGGACACACCGAGCATCTCGTCGGAGGAGATGAAGACGCTGCCGATGCTGGACAACGATGTGGTGTCGACGTTGTCCTCGCTGCTGAACACCGGAGCGGCGGGCGAGGGCGGAGCCACGCTGGTGGTGGACGGCGTCGAGATGAAGTCGGTCGGGGTTTCGGCCTCGGCGATCGAACGTGCGTCGATCAACCAGGATCCGTACTCCGCGCAGTACAAGCAGCCGGGACGGGGACAGATCGAGGTGATCACGAAGAGCACGTCGGACAAGTTCCATGGGGGTGGGACCTGGACCTTTCGCGACGCCGCGATGGCCGCGACGAACCGGTTTGCGACGGTGAAGGCTCCCGAGCAGCGGCGCACGTATGAGGGGTATGTCACGGGGCCGATTCGTCCGCTGAAGAGGACCACGTTCCTGTTTTCGATCAGCCACGTGGAGGACGACGCCTATGCGCAGGTGAACGCCACGGAGCCGACGGGCCGGTACAGCGCGAACGTGCAGGCGCCCTACCGCAACACGCAGCTGACGATGAAGGTGGCCCACCGGACCAGCGACCGTCACGCAAGCTATATGTTGTACCGCTTCTTCGACACCCACCGCTCGAACTCGAACGTTGGTGGGCAGACGCTGCCGGAGGCCGGCCTGGCGTCGAGCTACTTCGACATGGATATCACGTTCCATGACGACCTGATTCTTTCGCCGACGAAGCTGAACCAGTTCAACATCCTGTTCGAGCGCAACATCGACCGAACGACGAGCGAGACGCCGGCGCCTGCGGTGGTGGTGCAGGGTGCGTTTACGGGCGGGGGAGCGCAGACCGATACGCTGCAGACGGAGAACAACCCGAACATCTCGGATATCGTAAGCTGGACCGCGCACCGGATTCACCAGATCAAGTTCGGCGTGCAGATCCCGAACCTCGGCCGCAGAGTACTCGAGGACGGGACGGACCGGCAGGGCACGTACACGTTTGCGAGCCTGTCCGCGTTTCAGCAGAATCAGCCGGAGACCTTTTCCATACAGCAGGGCCAGACTCGGTTCGTGACGCACTTCGATCAACCGGGGGCGTTCTTCCAGGACCAGATCCAGGTAACGCCGCGGCTGAGCGTGACGCCCGGTGTCCGATACGACTTTCAGAACGCTCTGCCGGGGACGATGGACGCGGTGCAGCCTCGGCTCTCGGTGGCGTATGTGCTCGATGGGAGCCGCGCCCTTGTGGTCCGGACGGGAGCGGGCATCTACATGCGGCGGGTGGGCGTGAACGTGGGGCAGCAGCTGGCGCGGTACGAGTATGCGGCGGAGCGCAGCCTGCTGCTGACCCAGAACCTCTGCTATCCGGAGATCACGCGGTGCAACGCACTGGCTGCGCAGCCGCCCAACCTGTTCAACTTCGCCCCCGGGCTGAAGGCTCCGATGCAGGGCTACTTCGGGCTGAGCGTGGAGCGGCAGCTTACGAAGAAGTCCACGGTGACGTTGGGGTATACGGGGTATCGCGGATGGCATGCGCTGCGCGAGGTCGACGTGAACGCGCCCGTGCCCGGACGGACGAGCACGGTGCGGCCGAACGCAAACCTGGGCCAGGTGCTGCAGCAGCAATCGGGTGGATACCAGAAGAGCGATGGGCTGCAGGCGAGCCTTCGTGGGCGGCTTGGGCCCGTCTTCTCCGGCTACCTGCAGTACGAGTATCAGCATGCGGATGCGAACACGGAGTGGTCCACCTTTACGCCGCAGGACCAGACGAATCCGAACGGGGAGTGGAGCCGGACCAACTGGGACCAGAGGCACCGGTTGAACCTGTTCGGCACGCTGTTTCCCGACAAGCCGCTCAACCTCGGGCTGGGCTTCTACGGATACACGGGCACGCCGTACACCATCACCTCGGGCAGGGACGACTTCCACACGGGCATTCTGAATGCGCGCCCCGCGGGGGTGCCGCGCAACAGCCTGAACAGCAGCGGATACCAGGATGTGCAGGTCCGGCTCGGGTACACGTGGAAGCTGCGGCCGCGGCTGAAGGATGGAAGTCCGACGGTGCAGCTCTCGCTGTCGAGCTTCAATACCTTGAACCGGGTGAACTACGGCGGCTACGTCGGTGTCGTCACGTCGCCTGAGTTCATGCGGCCGACGGAGGCGGGCAACCCGCGACGCCTGCAGCTCGGCGCCGGGTACAACTTTTAGAGAGCACCTGCATGCCGGATGCATGTGCTAGAGTGGGCGCGAGCCGTCGTGGATGTCTGCACCGGCGAAGGACCTCCCCCGTGACGCAGCAGCTCGGCACCTCTCCCCAACCGATCTCCCGCCGTTCTGTGGTGCTGTCGAGTGCGGCGTCCGCGGCGTATGCGGTGGCGTCGTCGTTCGGTCCGCGGGCGTATGGATTCGCGCGTCGCGGGCCCGCCGTGCGGATCTTCGACGTGAGGAAGTCCGGGGCGGCAGGGGACGGCACGACGCTCGATACGGCTGCGATCCAACGGGCGATCGATGCGGCCGCAGCCTCCGGCGGCAGGGCGCAGGTGCTTCTGCGGGGCGGGCGGAGGTATCTGACCGGGACGCTCGAGTTGAAGGGCGGCATCGACTTCCATCTGGCCGACGACGCACAGCTGCTGGTGAGTACGCGCCGCGAGGACTACCGCGGCGGGCTGGCTGGCTCCGTCGCGGGCGACACGATGGCGGCCGCCGCCGGCGCGCTGCTGGTGGCGACCGGTGCGCGCGGGCTGACGATCAGCGGGAGCGGGAGGCTGCAGGGCAGGGCGCGTGAGTTCATGACGCGATACGACCCGGCAGGCGGGTGGTGGATCCCCGGACCGTTCCGTCCGAAGATGTTTGTGCTGACCGAGTGCAGGGACCTTGTGGTGCGCGACATCACATTGGCCGAGGCGCCGAACTGGGGGCTGCACATGCTGGGCTGCGAGGGCGTGCTGGTCGATCGCGTGACGGTACGCAACCTGCTCGATGTCCCCAACTGCGACGGCATCGACCCGGATCACTGCCGCGACGTGGAGATCGGCAACTGCGACCTGGTGTGCGGGGACGACGGCGTCGTGATCAAGTGCAGCCGCCAGCCAAAGGAATACGGGCCGTGCGCGAACATCCGCGTGCACGACTGCACGGTAGAGACGCAGGATGCGGGGCTGAAGATCGGCACGGAGACGGCGGCCGATATCCACGACGTACGGTTTGAGCGCTGCACGATCCGGAACAGCTCGCGCGGCCTGTGCATCCAGCTGCGGGACGAGGGCAGCGTGTACAACATCGACTTCCGCAACATCACGTTTCGTTCGCAGTACTTCTCCGATCCCTGGTGGGGACGCGGCGAGGCCATCTCGTTTACGGCGCTTCCGCGCACCGCGCAGACGACGCCCGGCACGCTGCATCACGTGTCCGTCCGCAACGTGACTGGAACGGCGGAGAACTCGATCCGTGTGGCGGGCACGGCGGCAAGTCGCGTGCACGATGTGACGTTCGACGGTGTGGCCGTAACCTTGAACCGGACGACCCAGTTTCCCGGCGGCCTATTTGACAACCGGCCGACCACCGCGATGCCGGCCATCCAGCAGCACGACACGCCGGGGTTTGCGATCGAGCACGCCGAGAGAGTGACGCTGCGCGACTGTTCGGTGCGCTGGGGACCAAGCGTTCCAGATAGCTTTACCTATGCAGTTGAGGCGATGGATGCGCCGGGACTGAAGCTCGAGCGGCTGAAGGGCTCGGCTGCGGTTTCGTCGCTGACCAAGGCAGTTTCAATCACGGAGAGATGACGGATTCGATGACGAAGACCTGGGCGCTTGTGCGGTGTGGGGCGGTTGTACGGTGTGGGGCGTTTGTGCGGTGTGCGGCGCTGTCGGCTGCGCTGGCGGCGGTTTCAAGCGCGGTTGCGCAGCAGGGTGCGACCTCTGCCCCGGCGACCTCCGGCGCGCTTTCTGCTGCCGGCGCGCAGCCGGTGCTGAAGGTGTTTCAGTTTCCGCCCGACCGGATCCCCCGAATCGACGGCGATCCGGCGGACTGGGCGATCGTGCCGGACTCCTATGCGGTCACGCTTGCGCAGATGCACGACGACGAGCACAAGCATGCGGCTCCCGATGCCAAAGACCTGGACGTGAAGGTGAA
This sequence comes from Acidobacteriota bacterium, assembly GCA_030776065.1. Classification (GTDB taxonomy): domain Bacteria; phylum Acidobacteriota; class Terriglobia; order Terriglobales; family Acidobacteriaceae; genus Edaphobacter. The sequence continues at coordinate 10,034 of JALYIA010000141.1, read as the reverse complement.
GGTTGGCTGGGTGAAGGGGCTGAACCGCCTGTACTTCCTCTATGAGGCGTACGACAACTTCTGGGACTTCGCCGATCCCGGGCTGCACAACGATACGTTTGAGGTTGTGGTGGACGGCGACCGCTCCGGCGGCCCGCTGATCCCGCGTTTCCGCAACAACCTCGACACGAGCGACGAATGGGACGCACACTTCTCGATGCATGGCGTGCAGGCTCAGAACTACCACATCTTCACGCCGTCGGAAGGCAAAGACTGGGCGCTCGCCTGGGGATGTCAGCCGTGGGACAAGGAGCTGCCCTGGGCCAACCACGCGCAGCGCTACAGCTTCAAGCCGGGCGAGGCCGGCAAGTACGTGCTGGAGTTCTACATCACGCCGTTCGACTATGCGGGATGTGAAGGTCCTCAGCGCGCGGTGGAATCCGAGCTGACGGAGAACAAGCTGATCGGCCTTTCCTGGGCGGTGATCGACTATGACGGCTCGGCGGACGGCAAGAACAACGGCTTCTGGAATCTCTCCCCCGAGCACACCATGTATGGCCAGGCCAACTTCCTCCGGACGTTTCGTCTGATGCCGCTCGAGGGGCAGTTCAAGAAGCCGATCGAAGCCCGCTGGAGCTTCAAGGTGCTGGACATGAAGCGGCGCCTGGTCTCCTTCCAGGATGAATCGATCGGGACCGTGACGAGCTGGAAGTGGGATTTCGGCGATGGGTCCGACTCGGGCGATCAGTTCCCGGTCCACCAGTACAAGGCACCCGGGGAGTACGTGGTCGTGCTGTACGTGGAGGGGCCCTCCGGGCGGTCGAGACTGTCGAAGATCTGGGACGTGACGGTGCGGTAGCTCCCGCGCTTTGCGCAGCGTACAGGGCCGTGTGGCTCGAAGAACAAAATGGTCCAACCACACTCGCGCAAGGTGGTCTGGAGGTTGTACACTTCCCGTCGCTAGCCTATCCGCTGTTTCGAGTGCGGGTAGGCAGGAGAGAGCTACCATGTCCCTTGTCGAAAGTTCGGAGACCAGCCGCAGAGAGTTTCTCAAGAGTGCATCGGCCGCCCTGGCCGTTGCGGCAACGCAGACGGGCCAGAGCTACGCAATGCGGGCCAGCGCGGCAAGCTATGCGAAGATTCCCGGAGCCAACGACCGGGTGCGGACGGGCATCATCGGATGCGGCGACCGGATGCTGGGCGGCGATCTCCCGGCCTTTGTCGCGAACCAGAAGGAGATGAACTTCGAGCTGGTGGTGGTGTCCGACATCTGGAAGCGGGCGCGCGAGCAGGGCGCGGCCACGGTGGAGAAGGTGAGCGGCAGCAAGGTGGACATCGTCCGCAATAACGATGAGCTCTACGCGCGCAAGGATGTCGACGCAGTCGTGATCGCAACCGCGGACTTCCAGCACGCGCGACACGGCATCGAGGCAGTGAAGGCGGGCCGCGACGCGTACGTCGAAAAGCCGACCGCGCACACCATGAAGGACGCACGGGACTTCCGCGCGGCGGTGCATGCGAGCGATCGCATCATTCAGATCGGCACCCAGCGCCGTTCGACGCCCGCCTACCAGCGTGCGTACGAGTACATCAAGTCCGGCAAGTTCGGCGACATCGTGATGGTGGAGATGAGCTGGAACGTGAACCAGCCCGGCCGCTGGCGCAGGCCCGACGTGGTGCCGCTGCTGAAGGAAGAAGACACGGACTGGAACCGCTACTGCATGGGCGTGATCAAGGACAAGTTCGATGCGCGCAAGTACCTGGAGTTCCGTCTGTTCTGGCCCTACTCCTCGGGGATTCCCGACCAGTGGCTGGTGCACCAGATCGACACGGTGCACTGGTTCACCGGTCTGCCGCACCCGCGCAGCGTCGTCGCGAACGGAGGAATCTACCACTGGAAGGATGGCCGCACGAACTGGGACACGATGACGGCGGTCTTCGACTACGGCCCGCTCGACGACCCGTCGAAGGGCTTCCAGGTGCAGTACACGTCGCGCTTCACCAACTCCGCGGGCGGCGTGAAGGAGCTGTACTACTCGAACGGCGGCATGATCGACATGGACAAGCAGACGGTCACGTCCACGGGCGGTCTGAGCGCGAAGTCGGCTGAGGAGATGAAGATGGAGCCGTGCCTGCTCGAGCCGGTGAGTCTCTCGGCGGGCCACAACGAGGCGGCGGTCTCGACCGACGCGAACACCCATGGCGATCCCCAGACCACCGCGAACATGCGGAACTGGATGGAGTGTGTGCGTTCGCGCAAGACGCCGAACGCCAGCATCGAAGCGGGCTACAGCCACTCCGTCGCACTGTGCATGAACGTGGCGGCGATCCAGACCGGGCAGAAGGTCACGTTCGATGAGAAGACGCAGCAGGTGATGGTAGGAGGCAAGCCGTATGACACGGTTTAGATTTCTGCTGGCGCCGGCCGTGCTGTTCGGCGTTGCGATGACCGCAAGCGGAGCAGCGCCGGCCCGCGGCAAGACGGAGAAGTCCGCGGGCAAGGGCGTGCTGCTGCTGACCGACGAGAACGCGCATCGTGTGGATGTGGCGATCGACGGCAAGCCGTTCACGTCGTTTCTGTGGGACACCAACCAGCGCAAGCCTGTGCTCTATCCCCTGATTGCGCCCGATGGGACGACGGTGACGCGCGGCTACCCGTTCCGTACGCTCGATGGGGAGCGGGTGGATCATCCGCACCACGCGGGCCTGTGGTTCAACTACGGCAACGCGAACGGGTTCGACTTCTGGAACAACTCCGACGCGATCAAGCCGGCCGACCGCGCGAAGTACGGGACGATCCATTTCGATCGGATCGTCTCGGCGAAGAACGGCGCGACCGGGGAGCTGGTGACCGAGTCCACGTGGATCGCCGGCGATTCCGCAGCGGGAAACACCAAGCCGCTGATGAAGCAGACGACCCGGTACATCTTCGGCAGGACGGCCATCGCCGGCCGGCCGGCGTTCACGCTCGACGTGATCGTGACACTGAAGGCACTCGACGACGTCCTCTTTCACGACGACAAGGAAGGGCTGCTCGGCATTCGAGTGGCGCACTTCCTGGAGTCTGCCACGGAGAAGGGCGGCATCTTCCTGGATGCGAACGGCAAGCCCACGCAGGTGGCGGCGGCCGATCCGGCGGGAGCGACCGGCGTGTATCACACGAGCGAGGGCAAGGTGGGCGATGCGGCCTGGGGCACGCGCGGCACGTGGTGCTGGCTCACGGGCAGCACTCCGGAGGGCAAGACGGAGAGCCTCGCCATCCTGGACCACACCGGCAACCCGGGGTATCCGGCGTACTGGCATGCACGCGGATACGGCTTGTTCGCGGTGAATCCGCTGGGCGCACACATCTTCGATCCCAAGGCTGCGGCGATGAACTTCTCGATCGCGAAGGGCGAGTCGGCGACGTTCAAGTACCGCGTGCTGGTGATCTCGGGCACGCCGACCGACGCTGCAATGAACGAGGCTGCATCGGCGTTCGACGCCTTGTACCGGTAGACGGTCTCGATCGCCCACGGCGGCACCGTCTCTGTGGTGCGGTCAGGCAGGCGGTGCGGGAGGGGGAAGCCTCCCTCCTGCACCGCTTGCCCTTTGGGCTAGAAGGTCTGCACCGCCTTGGGTACGTCCGCTCCATCCGAGAAGACCATCATCGAGCGTCCGCCGACGATCACCTTCTCGCCGACATGGTCCATGTTGAAGGGATCCTCGATGTTCTGGGTGTCCATCACCTGGCGCCAGTGGGAGCCGTTGGGGGCGGGTGGCAAGGTGAACTCCACGCCTTCGTGGAACGCATTCACCAGAATCAAGAAGCTGTCGTCGAGCAGGGGATTGCCTTCCCCGTCGCTCGCCTGCAGGGTCTTGCCGTTCAGCATCAGCGCCATGGAGCGGTTCCAGTCGGCGTTCCAGGCCTCGTCCGGCATCTCCTTGCCGTCGGCGCCGTACCAGGCGATGTCCCGTTCGACGGAGTTCCGGATGGTGCGATCCTGGAAGAACTTGCGGCGGTGGAGGTTCGGATGGACGCGGCGCAGGGTGACGAGCTTGCGCGTGAACTCCATCAGGCGCGTGCGGGATTCGTCGAGCTGCCAGTCGTACCAGGTCAGCTCGTTGTCCTGGCAGTAGCAGTTGTTGTTTCCGCGCTGCGAACGGGCGAACTCGTCTCCGCCGCAGATCATCGGCACGCCCTGGCTGAGCAGCAGCGTGGCGAGGAAGTTGCGTATCTGCTTCTCGCGCTGCTTGTTGATCTCGGGATCGTCGGTCGGGCCCTCCGCACCCATGTTCCAGGAGTTGTTGTGGCTCTCGCCGTCGCTGTTGTTGTCGCCGTTCGCCTCGTTGTGCTTGTCGTTGTAGCTGACGAGGTCGCACAGGGTAAAGCCATCGTGGGCGGTGACGAAGTTGATGCTTGCATACGGCTTGCGGCCGTCGTGCTGGTAGAGATCGCTTGAGCCGGTGAGCCGGTAGGCGAAGTCCGAGAGCGTGCCGGGGTCGCCCTTCCAGAAGCGCCGCACGGTATCGCGGTACTTGCCGTTCCACTCGGCCCACAGCACCGGGAAGTTGCCGACCTGGTAGCCGCCTTCGCCGACGTCCCATGGCTCGGCGATCAGTTTGGCGGCTTCGAGCGTGGGGTCCTGGTGGATGGTGTCGAAGAATCCGCCGAGCTTGTCGACGTCGTGCAGCTCGCGGGCCAGCGTGGCGGCGAGGTCGAAGCGGAAGCCGTCGACGTGCATCTCCGTGACCCAGTACCGCAGGCTGTCCATCAGCAGCTTGAGCACCTGGGGATGCCGCACGTTGAGCGTGTTGCCGGTGCCGGTGTAGTCCATGTAGTAGCGCGGAGTCCCGGCGACGGTTCTGTAATAGGTGTTGTTACAGATTCCCTTGAGGCTGAGCATGGGTCCCATGCGGTTGCCTTCGCAGGTGTGGTTGTACACGACGTCGAGGATGACCTCGATGCCGGCTGCGTGCAGCGCCTTCACCATCTGCTTGAACTCGCGGACCTGTTCGCCGCGGTCTCCGCTCGAGGAGTAGCGCTTGGCCGGGGCGAAGTAGCCGAGCGTGTTGTATCCCCAGTAATCGCGCAGGCCGCGATCGACGAGATGGCCTTCATCGACCATCTCGTGGATCGGGAGCAGCTCGACGGCGGTGATGTTGAGGGCTTTGAGGTATTCGATGCTTGCCGGATGCGCGAGACCGGCGTAGGTGCCGCGCAGATTCTCGGGCACCGCGGGGTTGCACTTCGAGAAGCCCTTGACGTGGACCTCGTAGATGACCGATTCCGAGAGCGGAGTCTGGGGCGGTGTGTCGTCTCCCCAGTCGAACCGGTGTTCTACGACGACGCTCTTCGGTACGCCGTGCGCGCTGTCTTCGGTACTGAAGGTGGTGTCGTCGCCGGTTGCGACGTCGTAGGGGAATACGGGCGCCTTCCAATCCAGATCGCCGGAGATCGCGTGCGCGTAGGGATCGACGAGCAGCTTGTTCTTGTTGAAGCGCAGGCCCTTTTCGGGCTCCCATGGGCCATCCACGCGAAAGCCGTACCGCTGCCCCGGTCTCACTCCGAGGATGGTGCCGTGCCACACAAACGCGGTGCGCTCCTGCAGGGCGATGCGCTCCGTCTCGTGATCCTGCTCGTCGAAAAGGCAGACCCAGACGGCCGTCGCGTTCTCCGAGTACACGGCGAAGTTGGTGCCCATTGGCAGGACTTTGGAGCCGAGCGGGTACGGACCGCCGGGCAGTAGTTTGCGTGGGTTGCTCATCGTTCTCCTTGCGTTCGTTCAACTTGTCGGGTGCAGGAGGTAGGACGCGCTCGCCTGGGGGCGAGTTGGTCCGACCGGTGGTGCGCCGATCGCACACGGCGGACGAGAGCACAGCGGTGTGGCGGCTAAGCGGCTGAGCGGCGGGCTCGCGGAGCGAAGGCAGGGCGACACGATCAGGTCTTGCGGCGATCAGGTCTTGCGATCAGGTCTTGCGGCGTGCGGTCACCTGGAGGTACTGGTTCTGGATCAGCGTGTGCCGTGTGGGATCGGGCGAGGTGTTCGCACGCGACCAGAGCGATTCGAGGTCGGCCGCGAAGGCCTGCTGGCCGGCGGGGTCCAGGCGGTTGAAGGCCATCTGCGTGGGACCGAAGTAGCGGCGAAAGAACTGAACACAGCCTGCAGGATCGGTCGGCATATCGAACTCGATCGGAATCAGCCGTGTCTCGATCGTGTGGAAGAACGGGGCGAGGCGGGCGATCGCGGTCGCCTCGTCGCCCCAGAGCACGGGCGGCGGAAGGCCGGGCGGCGGCGGGAGGTGCCGTGCGCTGACGCGAAACATCTCGCCGGTAAAGCCGGCGGGGTTCCAGTTGGCCATGGCGAGCAGGCCTCCAGGCTTGAGCACACGGGCGCACTCGGCTGCGACGAGCTCGGGACGCGGGGCGAACATCGCGCCGAACATCGTGACCGCGGCGTCGAAGGAGGCGTCGGCGTAGGGCAGGCGCTCGGCGTCGCCTTCGTCGAAGGCGATGGAGAGACCTTCGGCGGCGGCTCGCTCCCGCGCCTGGTGCAGCAGGTTGGGCGCGATGTCGACCCCGGTGACGACGGCGCCTCGGCGGGCGATGGGCAGCGCCAGGTTGCCGGTGCCGGTCGCGATATCGAGGACGTGCTGACCGGGCAGGATGGGCAGGCGCTCGGCGAAGGCGTTGCCTCCCGCGGCGATCGTCTTGGCCACCTCGCCGAAGTCGCCCGCCATCCACGTGGCTCGCATGCCTGCTTTGATCTGTTCGAAGGACGGCGCGCCTGCAGCGGCGATGGGTTCGCTCATGGGTATCGTTTGTCTCCAGAGGTGCGGCACGTGTGCTCGGCTTGATGCGGTTGAGCATGCTTGACGGATGGGCGCGACGTCAAGCGTGGGGTGGAAGGCGGGCTGGTTTGAGGACGGGGACGAGGTACGATGAGAGCATGCTGACACGAACTGGCTGGTTTCTGCTTGCGGCCCACGTGGGCCTCTGCTGCCCGGGGCTGCGTGCCCAGGGCAACGTCGTCGCGGCTGCGCCTGCGGCGATCGAGGTGAAGGTGGTGGTGCTGACGATGTTCGAGCAGGGCGCGGACACAGGCGACGCTCCGGGCGAGTATCAGTACTGGGTGGAGCGCGAGCATCTGGATACGGTGCTGCCGTTTCCGCAGGGCTTTCACGATCTGCGGCTGAATCGGAAGAGCGGGGTGCTCGGCGTGCTGACGGGCATGGGGACGGCGCGCGCGGCGGCTTCGGTGATGGCGTTGGGGATGGATCCGCGGTTCGACCTGACGCATGCGTACTTCCTGGTTGCGGGGATCGGAGGAATCGATCCGCAGATGGGCTCGCTTGGGTCGGCAGTGTGGTCGGAGTGGATCGTGGACGGCGATCTGGCGCATGAGATCGATGCGCGCGAGATTCCGCAGGCGACGGCCGCGGAGCGCGCGGTGTGGACGACGGGTTATGTGCCGCTGCGGAAGTCTGTGCCGTATGAGCAGCCGGCGTCTGCTCTGGGCGAGGGCTCGGCGGTGTTTCGGCTGGATGCGGGTCTGGTCGATTGGGCCTTTCGGTTGACGAAGGATGTGGAGCTGACGGACACGCCGGAGATCAAGGCCCGGCGGATGGAGTTTGCGGGTGAAGCGGCGCATCGGCCTCCGTTTGTGCTGAAGGCGGACAGCCTGTCGGCGTCGACGTTCTGGCACGGCAAGCTGATGAACCAGTGGGCTCGCGACTGGGTGAAGTACGAGACCGGCGGCGCGGGAACGTATGCGATCTGCGGCATGGAAGATACCGGGACGATGCAGTCGCTGACGTTTCTGGCGCATGCGCACAAGGTGGATCTGCGGCGTGTGCTGATGCTGCGGACGGCGTCGAACTTCGACCAGCAGAGGATCGGGATCTCGGCTGCGGAGTCGCTGGCGGAGACCAAGATTGCGCAGTACAGCGCGTTCCTGCCGTCGCTCGAGACGGCGTACCGGGTGGGGCACGTGGTGGTCGATTCGCTGGTGGCGAACTGGGGCGCGGACCGGGAACGGCTGCCGTCGGAGCGGTGAGGAGGGGGTACCCCCCCACCCCCCGTACTTAGTATCTAAAGTATCCAATCCAGAGGAGTTAAGTCTGGACCTGGTCTGGGTGGGTCTGGACTTCGTCCGGGCCGTCCGGGCCGTCCGGGCCGTCCGGGCCGTCTGGGCGGTCTGGGTGGGTCTGGGTGGGTCTGGACTGGCTGGGCCGTCTGGGCTTGGCTGGCGAGGTGCGCCGGGGTTGGCGGCGGGTGTCGACCGGCTATTATCTCCCCTATTTCTATTGTAGCGGTTTGGGGAAACTAAACGGCCAAGTTTATCTCTCATAGAAATGAGAGAGTTAGGTGATTTTGGGGCTTGACAGGTCTTTGGGGTGGGAGGGCGAGAGCGAATCACAGACGGACAGGGAGGAGGAGAGGAGTCTAGCTGGGGAGGTAGGCGCGGCTCTTCCAGGTGACGCGGGCTCCGGCCAGGGTTCGAGCGAGGGCGTACCACTGGATGGCGAGCAGGGCGAGGATGCCGAGGGGGTGGAGGAGTGCGCCGAGGACGGGCTGGCGGAAGCGGCGGATGGCGAGGAGGCGGGGGAGCCAGGCGGCGCAACAGCCGACCAGCGCGAGGGACGTGAGCCACGGGGCGGGGATGGCGTGGTGGAGCAGATCGCGGAGGGGGAGGTCCGAGAGGATCAGTCTGTGTCCGGCGAGCGAGGCGGCCGTCGGGACGAACGAGGCGGTCGTCGGGAAGTGCGACGCGGTCGTCCGGAAGAGGGCGGCGGTCGTCCGGAAGAATGCCGGGAGAAGAAGCACGAAGGGGAGGACCTGTCCGAGGAGGAGCACGAGGGTGGCGGGGACGATGGCGGCGGGGGCGGCCATGCCTTCGGTGGCGTTCTTGGCGAGGCCGTTCCAGACCTCGCGGGCGCTGGTGTACATGCGGCAGGTGGCGAGGGGGGTGAGGTCGGCGAGATCGGTGCGGTGGCCGTGGGCGCGGAGGAGGCGCGGGAGCTTGATGCCGTCGTGCATGGTGGCGCGGATGGCGGCGTGGCCTCCGGAGGCGAAGTAGGCGGCGCGGTTGACGAGGAGGAACTGGCCGCAGCCGGCGGCGTAGGCGGGCCGTTGCTTGCTGCGCATCTGCGGGATGGGGAGGAAGCCGAGCAGGACGAAGTGGATGAGCGGGAGGAGGAGCCGTTCGAGAGGGGTTGCGGTGATCTGGCGGGGGAAGCCGCTGACGAGGCTGCTGCGGGTGGAGGCGAGGAAGGCCGCCATGCGGGCGACGGCTTCGGGGGCGAGGCGGACGTCGGCGTCGACGAAGCAGAGGAGGTCGTGGCGGGCGGCGTGGGCGAGGTTCCAGCAGGCGTGCTGCTTGCCGTTCCAGCCGGCGGGGAGGGGAGGGGCTTGTTCGAGGCGGAGGGGTGGGTGGGGTGTGGGCCGGGGTTTGGTTTGTTGTCCGTTGTCCGTGGTTCGTGGTTCGTTGTTGGTTGCGGCGATGAGGCGGCGCACGGTTTCGGCGGTGCCGTCGGTGGAGTTGTCGTCCATGACGATGACCTCCCGGGTGAGGCCGGTGGAGGCGAGGGCGGCCTGGACGGCGGCGGCTATGCCGGACTCTTCGTTGCGGGCGGGGATGAGGATGGAGACGGAGGGAAGGGGGGAGGTGCCGGGGGGCGGGGGTGGGCGGTAGAAGCGGAGGTTCAGGCAGAAGATGGCTGCTGGGAGGGTGGCGCAGAGGAGGCAGGCGATGGCGAGGAGGGTCATTGGGCCTCGGGGACGGCTTTGGGGGCTACCCGGGCGTTGGGGGGTTGGACAGCGGACTCGGTTTGGGGATGGAGGGTGGGGGTTAGGACAGCGGATTCCCTTCGGGAATGACAAAGGGTCGGGGGTTGGTAGGGTGGGAGGCTGGGTGGGAGGGTGGGTGGGGGCGTGTGTTCGGGGAGGTAGGGGCGGCGCTGGAGGAGGGACTTGAGGCGTTTGCCGAGGGCGTAGATGCCGCCGGCTCCGGCTGAGCCGTGGACCAGGGTTTGGAAGGCGAGGGGGGAGCGCGAGAGGGCGAGGGCGGCGAGGG